>CAZLOQ010000106.1:0-20877 GCA_964561125.1 uncultured Chitinophaga sp.
AAGGCCAGTTCCACCAGCCCGGGGTGCAACCCCGGGTCAGCCCCCCAACGAAGACACACGCCCTGTAAGGGCAGTTCTCAGATACGGCCCCGGCAACGACCCTCCAACGCCCACGTGGAGGAGGGATGGGTTTTGAAACACAGAGGCACAGAGGAGCACAGAGGCGTGGAGTGATCGCAACGCAATCGTGCCAGGGTGCGTCCAAAGCCCTCGGGGTTCACATCGGAAAGCGCGAGCCGCCGCCAAATCACCCGCCCCGCAAAGCCCACTGCTGCACACCCGACTCACACCGAACACGCAGCGTTCGGCTGAGAACTGCCCTTACAGGGCGAAGCTGTCGGGGGCGGCATTACCTGGCATTTCATGCCAGGCTGATAGAACCGGCCTTACAGGCCGCAAACACACATGCATCAAAAGGTGCCATGAAGACGGAGTTGCTGACCCAACATCGCGCTGTCCAGCTAAGGCGATTCCGGGAACCAGCGAGAGCTGGAACGTCATTGATTTTCCAGTTGCCAGTGGACAGCGGAGCGAGTGAGTTCGCCGGCGCTGCGGAGTCCCAGTTTGCGCTTGATGTTTTCGCGATGGGTGTCGACCGTGTGGGTACTGATGAACAATTTGGCGGCGATCACGCCGCTGGAGAATCCTTCGGCAATCATACGATAGACGTCCAGTTCGCGGTCGGTGAGTCGTTCGACGCCCAGAAGATTCTGGTCGCCGTTGAGTGCCTGCGTCATGAGGCGCTGGGTGAGCATCGGGCTGCAGAAGCGTTTGCCCTTGAGCACTGAGCGGACAGCTTCCAGCAGACGGTCATCGGTTTCCTGTTTATTGAGATACCCGAGTGCTCCGGCCCGGAGCGCTCGTTCGCCATAAATCGATTCACGGAAACCGGAGATCACGAGTACTTTGCAGGCAGCACTCCGTGCACGGATCTGACGGACCAGATCAAGGCCGCTGCTGTCGCGCAGGGAGATGTCGATGATCGCCAGATCCGGCAGCCCCTGTCGCAGCAGTTCCAGTGCTTCTGCTTCAGAGGCTGCTTCGCCGATGACCTTCAGGTCAGCTTCCGCAGCCAGTCTGGCTGCAAGTCCTGCGCGCATGAGTGGGTGATCATCCACCAGCAGTATGCTTGCGGTGCGTCCGATTCCAGTGTTCCAGTCAGCCATTTCCCGACTCCCGAGGCTCAACCCGACAGCGGACCACAGTTCCTCCGTCGGAACTGCAGCCGATCTGCAGCAGTCCGCCGATGTGGCGAGCCCTGTATGCCATGTTTCTAAGACCAATGCCGCCGTTGCTGTACCCGCTGTACGGCTCATGCAGGTTGCCGTTGTCTGCAGCCTCCATACCGTGACCGTTGTCAGCAACTTCCAGTTCCAGATGTTCCGTATCGCCCCGCAGGGAAACTCGCAGCTGATTCGCTCCGCCGTGCCGAATCGCATTGTTCACAGCTTCCTGTACGATCCGCAGCAGCTGCAGAGCACGCTCAGAACTCAGATGTTCAAAGCCAGGCTGTCCGGGCTGCAGGCAGTGAATTTCACAGTGAACGCTGCGGGCGGTTTCGAGCGATTCCCGGAGTTCTTCAAGGCGGACCGGAAGCTCGCCTGGTTCGATTTCCGTAATCAGCAGTCCGTGGGAGAGATCACGGACGCTGCGGGAGGCCGCAGCAAGCGCTCTGCGAATCCCGGTGAGCGTTTCAGCAAACTGTACGGTCTCGGCAGCACTGAGACTGCAGGGGACCTGATCAGAATCCGAATCGGCGAGGTGCCCGTTCGATCCATCGTCAGTATGTCGGGGGGTTGAGCCACCGGATTGATTCCGGCGGAGAGCACGTTCAAGAATCTTCTGCAGACCGGCGGCAAAGAGCGCCGCTGCTGCCAGCTCCTGTCCGACCGCATCGTGAAGTTCCCGCGCAATCCGCTGCCGTTCGGCTTCCACGAATTCAAACGTCTCCACAAAATCACCGTCGTGGCATTCAGCAGTCTCTGATTTCATGTTCGTCTTCCCTTTGCTGTATGCTGCCCCGGGTCAGCGGCAGGCTGCGGCACGAGGCTGAATCTTACAACTGCCGGTCCACTCACCTATCGGGACCTTCGCCATTCCCGCTTTGGCAGTCCCCCTGATGGCTGCGTCCGCTCCCGCTCGTAGGATGTCCGCAGCACGCGGCCGGATTTTTTTCCGCCGCGTAAGCCTGGTTCAAAAAGAACGGCCAATGCTGAACAGCTCTCAGGTGCTTCCCTGCCCTGCAGCTGAATCGTTTTCCGTTCGTGCCGGTTGCGGCAGCGCGCTGCGTGCGTTCAACATGCTTCGGGAACTGGTCCCGGGCAGAATTCAGGTTCACGAAAGGAGCACCCGATGACGGCATTACTGCCACGATTTACCCAGGCACTGACACCCTTCTTCTCCCGTGATCCCTTTGCCGGGATTCAGCAGGAGATGGATGAACTGTGGAGCAGATTTCGGCTGGAATCCAACGGCGAATGGCAGGGAGCAGCAATCGCTCCTTCCGTGGATCTGTCGGAGTCTGATGAGGCAATTCAGGTGCGCATGGATGTTCCCGGACTGAAGGCCAGTGAAATTCATGTGGAAGTCACCGGCAATATCCTTCGCATCAGTGGAGAACATAAGGAGGAAAAGAAGGAGAAGGGACGCACCTACCATCGACTCGAACGCCGCGTCGGAACGTTCTCACGGTCCCTCACTCTCCCCGCAGAAGTCATGGAACAGAAAGTTACTGCGGAATGTCAGGATGGAGTGCTGACGATTCAGTTGCCGAAGTCTGAAGCAGCGCGGACGCAGACCGTGAAGGTCATTGCCAAATAACGCGCACCACGGTGCCGACAATACCCCCTCTCCCCCGTCACGGGAGAGGGGCCGGCTTGTTTCAGGTCCCCGGGCGTGCTAAGGTTGTCGCACTGCAGTTCTCCTGTCATGTGCCTTTCATCCTTCAGGGATCCTCGCTGTGACCGTTTCGCCGCACCGTTCCCCGCTCTCGTGCCTCGCTGTGCTGTTCACATTACTGACCGTCGCTCAGGCTTCAGCATCCGCACGGGCGGACGAAAAACAGCCGGCCGATGACCGATATCCCAAAAACACCTGGGTCCCGCTGTTCAATGGCCGTGACCTTGATGGCTGGACACCCAAAATCCGCTACAGCGATCTCGGCGACAATTACCACAACACGTTCCGCGTGGAAGACGGGCTGCTGAAAGTCCGCTACGAAGCTGCCGGGTATCCCGAATTCGGTGAACGGTTCGGGCATCTGTTCTTCCGTGATCAGTTTCGCAATTATCGGTTTCGCGTGGAATACCGGTTTGTGGGGGAACAGTGCAAAGGCGGTCCCGGCTGGGCCACCCGCAACAGCGGTGTCATGGTGCATGGCCAGGATCCTGCGACGATGACAAAGGACCAGGATTTTCCCGTCAGCATTGAAGTGCAGCTGCTGGGAGGCAACGGCAAAGATCCGCGCACCACATCCAACCTCTGTACCCCCGGCACCAACGTCGTGATGAACCGGGAACTCAAGCTGCAGCACTGCATCAATTCCACCTCCGCCACATTTCACGGCGAACAGTGGGTCACTGCGGAAATCGAAGTCCACAACAACGAAATTATCCGTCACCTGATTGACGGTGAAGTGGTACTTGAATACTCACAGCCGCAGCTTGACAAGCGTGACGCGAACGCCCGCCGACTGATTCAGGGTGAGAATCTGATGCTGCACTTCGGCAGCATTTCTCTGCAGTCCGAAAGTCATCCGCTCGACTTCCGCAAAGTGGAGATCATGGTTCTTGAGTAGTCATTTTCCAAAGCGGAGTTTCAGTCGTGCGAGTGCATTCCCTGTGGCCCGCCGCAGTGTTGGGTCGCTGTCTCCTGCAGACCGTTCTGCCTGTCCTGTGGCTGGGTTCAGTCGCATCAGCCCAGCTGCCGCCGGACGCCGGCTATGTCTTTCCACCGGCCGTCTCCATCGGGCAAACCACAAACGTACAGCTGGGTGTATTCGATCCCACGGACGATCTGCAGTGGTTTGTGCATAACGCCAGTGTGCAGCTGGAACGCACAGGTCCGCTGAGCGACTTTCACCTGCCCCCGCCACCCTACTGGACCGGGCCTCGCGGAGGCACCAATGCCCTGCCGATTCCCCGCGAAGCTCCCGCCCGCATTACTGTTGCTGCAGATGTTCAACCCGGCTTCGTATACTGGCAGATCGCCAGCGCCAATGGCCCGTCCCGCACCGCGCGCATGCTGCTCTCACAGGACCCGGAAATCCTCGAATCCCGCTCCCGTGACTTCCCGCAGCAACTGCCCGCACTCCCCATCGCCGTCTCCGGACGTCTCAGCCGACTCACCGAAGTCGATCGCTACGAAATTCTGGCCGCCAGCGATGGTCCGATCACGGTTCGTCTGATGGCTCGTCAGCTGGGAGCTGATTTCCGGGGCATTCTGCAGGCGAGGGATGCTGCCGGAGAACTGCTCGCCGACTTTGCCGATACCCAGGGCATGGACGGCAGCCTGACGTTTTCTGCAAAGGCCGGTCAGCAGTACTCTGTCAGTCTCCACGATGTCGATTTTCGCGGGGATCGCGCCTATATCTATCGCCTGCTGTTCACTCAAAGTCCGAACGTAGTGGCCACAATCCCCGCCCGACTGCAGCGCGGGACGACGACGCAGGTGGAATTTATCGGGACTGGTCTGCAGCCAGCGGCGCCTGATTCACCAACGCGGAATCAGTCGGTCACCACCACCACCACAGACCCGCAGCGACCGCAGCACAGCGTGCTCCTCGAAAGCCCCGGCGGCCCGGTGCAGGTCACAATTCCACTCAGCGATTTTCCGGAACTGGCAGTCGGCCCTGAACAGTCCGCGGACGTCCCCGTCCCCGGTGCTGTCACCAGCCGACTTACGCCCGAACATCCCGAGCGGCGATTCACGTTTATCGCCGTGAAGGATCAGCCTCTGCAGGTCTCGCTGCAGTCCGTCGCCATCAACAGCAGCCTCGATACTCAGCTCACCATCCTCACCCCCGAAGGCACAGTCGCCGCCGAAAACGACGACGCTGATGGACTCACCGATAGTGCTCTCGAATTCAAGCCGGCCGCAGATGGCACTTATACCGCTGTGATTCGCAGTCAGTCGTCACTGACCGGCAGCGCCGACGAAATCTTCCGCTTCGAAGTCCGCCCGCCCGCTGTCGATTTCTCACTGACCATGCCCCAGCAGCTCGCACTTCCCTCCGGCGGACAACTCGAAGTCGCCATCACTGCCCGCCGCAGCGGTGGCTTCGACGGCCCGATCGCTCTCAAGGTGACAGGATTGCCGAACGGTGTCACCGCGGAAGGTGACTGGTCCATCCCCGCCGGTAAAACCGACGTCAAAGGGATCCTCAAGTCCGCCGCAGATGCCTCTGTCACCGCCGCCGCCATTCAGGTCTCGGGTACCGCAGACATCGGCGGGACTGCCGTTACCAGACCAGCCAACGCCACAGCCGCCGGAAACCTCTGCCCCCGAACCACAGCTCAAAAGCTCACCACCACCGCTCTTCTGGCCGTAACCATGGCGCCACCGATCGAGGTGCTGGTGATCGATCGCGAACGTCAGCGCGACGTGCCCCGCGGGAGCACCTATCCGGCTGAACTTGAAATCGTCCGCAGGAATGACTTCAACGGCCCCGTGACTCTGGTCATGTCGGCTCGGCAGTCACGCAATCGCCAGGGCATTCGCGGGATCACTACCATCGTTCCGCCGGGGGATTCGCGCGTCCTGTTTCCGTGCTTCATGCCGGAATGGCTGGCTACCGACATCACCCGCCGCATGGTCGTCCATGGCGTGGTCGAAGTCCCCGATCCCCAGGGCAATCTCCGGCAGCTCACAAAAGCCGGCGACGCGCGCATCACCATGATCATGGAAGGTGCCCTGCTCAAACTCGCCTCTGAAGTCCCCAACCTGCAAACTCAGGCAGGGACGACATTCGAGGTGCCTGTGAGCGTTTCACGGTCGCCGCGACTGACGGCCCCCGTTACTGTTCGCCTCCTCGTCCCCGAAGAAGCCGCCGGCCTGCTCATCGCAGAACCCCTCGTCCTTTCGCCGGAACAGACCACCGGTCGGCTGCGGATCAGCACTGCCGCCGACCCGCGACTGCTCGGCCCCTGGCAGCTTCGGCTTGCCGCCAGCACACTCCTTGAAGACCGCTGGCCAGTTGTCTCCGAGGCAGTCGTCAATGTCGATATCATGCCTGCTGACCGGAAAACCAGTGACGTAACACGCTGAACGCTGAACACTTCCCCGGAATCTCTCAAAGACTTCCATGGCGCAGCACGATTGTCTGTGCGGGCGGTTTCGCCGAACAGGATGTTGCATTTGCCCCTGTTTCCAGAGAGAATTCCGGCTCACTCTCCGGCCGGCCCCCGCCACTGCCCGGCCATCCCTCCCGGGATTCCGCCACGAAAGCTCCCCCATGTTTTCGTTCCGCCTGCCTGCCCTCTCTGCTCTTCTGGCTGCATTCGCCGCCACTGCTGCACCATCTGTCTCCTGCTTCGCTCTGCCTGCTGCACCGCAGGACGACACTCCCGCAGCGGCTGCCAACCCTGATGACATCGCATTTTTTGAACAGAAAATTCGCCCTGTCCTTGTGCAGCACTGCTATTCGTGCCATTCCCGACAGGCCCTCGACGCTAAATCGCTCAAGGCCGAGCTGCACCTTGACACGGCCGCTGGAATTGCAGCCGGCGGAGAATCCGGCCCGGCCGTCATTCCAGGCAAATCGGCCGAGAGCCTGCTGCTCCAGGCACTCCGCTATGACGGACTTGAAATGCCTCCCTCCGGAAAGCTCCCGGATGACGTGATCGCCGACTTTGCCCGCTGGATTGACCTCGGCGCTCCCGATCCCCGTACCGGCGATGCACCACGACCGGCCCGCCGTGAAATCGACCTGAATGCGGGGCGTCAGTGGTGGTCTTTTCAATCGCTGCAGCAGACGGTTCCGCCCGACCTGCAGAAACCCATCGACAGCTTCATCCGCGATCGCTGGCAGCAGCACGGACTCGTCCCGGCTGAACGTGCTTCAAAGCATACGCTCATTCGCCGCGCCTTTCTGGATCTGACCGGTCTGCCACCGTCACCGGAAAAAGTGGCCGCCTTTCTCGCCGACTCGTCACCGGACGCGTTTGCCAAAGTGGTTGACGAACTGCTCGCCAGCCCCGCTTACGGCGAACGCTGGGCCCGGCACTGGCTCGATACCGCCCGCTTCGCTGAAAGTGGCGGCTACGAATTTGATGGCTTCCGTCCCGGCGCCTGGCACTATCGCGACTGGGTCATTCGCGCGTTCAACGAAGACCTGCCGTGGGACCAGTTTCTGCGGATGCAGCTTGCCGGCGATCTGCTCGAACCAGACTCACTCAACGGCGCTGCCGCCTCCGGTTTTCTGGTTGCCGGCCCATACCCCGGACAGATCACCGCGAAAACGGTCGAGCGGATTCGGTATGACCAGCTGGATGACATGCTGATGACCATCGGCGGCTCCATGCTGGGCCTGACGCTGGGCTGCGTTCGCTGTCACGATCACAAATACGATCCGCTTCCGCAACAGGACTACTACGCCATCGCCAGCTCGCTTGCACGCACCGTGCATGGCACCCGCACCTATGACTATGATCCGGCAGCTACAGACCGCCGTGAACAACAGCACCTCAGCGAACATGCAGCACTTGCTGCGGCGCTCAACAGCTTCGCCACAGACCAGCTCCCGGCTCGCTTCGCCTCATGGCGTAACACTCAGCTGCCGTCGCTGCCGGACAATCCTCGCTGGCAGATTCTTGAACCCACGGCCGTCGACGCTGAACGCTCATGGCTCAAATCACTCCCCGGTGGTCTGATCGTTCACGACGGTCAGCTTGTTCCAGGCGCCACCGTTCCTCAGCGCGGCCGTCGTCGCAACGTCTCCAGCGAAGAACGTTACGAACTGCGATTCCTCACACATCAGAAAAATCCGCAGGCCCTGCGGCTGGACATCTTCACCGACAAATCGCTGCCTCAGAAAGGCCCCGGACTGAACGGCGACGGCAGCTTCCAGCTCGCCGAAGTGCAGCTCACTTCCCGTCCCCTCAACAGCACCGCTGCTCCGCAACCCACCGAACTCAAGGTGGCCTTTTCAGCATTTGCGGATGAAAACCAGCCCGCCAGCCAGGCACTCGACAACAAACCCGGCACTGCCTGGGTCGTTCGCACGACTGCCAAAAAGGACAACGCACTGATCCTCGAATTTAACCAGCCTATCGCGGGATCTGACCAGGGCACGGAACTGATTCTGACGCTGCAGTTCCGGGATGCCGGAATCGGTCGCCTGCGGGCTGCCATTTCCACGGAGCCCAACCCGGCCACCTGGGCCGGAAGTCTGGGTGATCAGCATGGGGCGGAACTGCGGGCGATTGCGGCGGCTTTCCCGCAACAGCCGCCGGCAACGCTGAATCTGCCACTGGCACGCTGGATGGCCCCGTTCGATGCTGACACCGCGAAAGTCTTCCACGCCGAACAGGCGCATGCTGCTGCCGCACCCCGCCCCGACTTCCGTGAAGTGTACACCACAGTCCCCGGAGGTCAGGACGTGTATCTGCTCCGACGCGGAGAAGTTGACAATAAGCTCGGACTGGCTCAGCCGGGTTTTCTTCAGGTGCTCTGGCGCGGGCCGCAGCCCGCCGCTCCCGCCACTGAACCAGCCGAACCACCCCGCATCGCTCTCGCCCGCTGGATCACCGATCCCGAACACGGCGCCGGGCCGCTCGCCGCCCGGGTCATCGTCAACCGTGTCTGGCAGCATCACTTCGGCGAAGGACTCGTGGGCACCCCGAACGACTTCGGCGCACAGGGTGATCTTCCCTCGCATCCCGAACTGCTTGAGTATCTCGCCGCCGAATTCGTCCGCGGTGGCTGGCTGCTCAAGCCCCTGCATCGCGCGATCCTGCTCAGCGACGCCTGGCAGCTTGGCCATGCTGCCTCCCCGGAAAACCTCGCAAAGGATCCCGCCAATCGCTGGCTGTGGCACTTCCGGCCACGTCGCCTCGAAGCCGAGGCAATCCGCGATTCGCTGCTCGCCGTCGGTGGCAGTCTCGACGCCACACTCTACGGCCCCAGTGTGCTGGATAACTCCCCTCGCCGCAGCGTTTATCTGCGAGTCAAACGCAGCGAACTCCTGCCCATCATGACCGTCTTCGATGCCCCTGAACCCACCCAGAGCATCGGCGAACGCAGCATCACCACCGTCCCCACCCAGGCCCTCACACTGCTCAATTCACCCGTCGTTCGACAGCAGGCCGAAAAGCTCGCAGCACTCGTCCGCAATCCCCCCGATCGACCACTGGAAGAGGCAGTCCGCGATGCCTGGCAGCGCGCTCTGGCCCGCCAGCCCGAACCCGGCGAACTCAGCCGCATGCTGTCCTTCATCCATCAGCAGTCCGCAGCACTCGGTGCACAATCCCCCCAAAACGATCAGCGCGCCTTCGAAGAATTCTGTCACGTGCTGCTGTGTCTGAATGAATTCATTTACATCGACTGAGGTCTTCCGTCATGTTTGGCTACTACTCCCCCGGCGAAATTCAACTCCCCGAACGTCGCCGCTTTCTGCAGCAGTCCGGACTCGGATTCAGCTCCCTGGCACTCGCCAGCCTGCTGCACTCAGAATCCTCCGCCCAGGATCCGGCACCCGCTCCGTCGGCACCGCCAGCCCCCGCAGACCCGCTCGCACTCCGCCCACCGCACTTCCCCAGCCGTGTTCGCTCCATCATCTGGCTGTTCATGACCGGCGGGCCCTCACAGGTCGATACGTGGGACTACAAACCCGAACTGCAGGCACGGGACGGTCAGGAACTTTCCGGGGCCGATCCCAAAACGGGTTTCTTCACCACCAGCGGCAAATGTCTGAAAAGTCCATTTGCCTGGAAGCAGCATGGTGAATCCGGCACATGGGTCCCGGACCTGTTTCCAAAGCTTTCAATGCACGTGGACCGGATGTGCTTCCTGCATTCCATGTATCTGCAGCAGAACAATCACGCTCCGGCCTCCATTGAACTCATGTGCGGCACCAATCGTCCCGGCCTGCCCGCACTCGGAGCGTGGATGACGTGGGGACTGGGATCACAAAACCAGAACCTGCCGGCCTGCGTGGTTATGCACGACACGCGGCCACGCGGAGACGACCAGATCTGGTCGGCCGGCTTTCTGCCCAAAACCTTCCAGGCGATGGCACTGGACGCGCGGCGGAATGAGGCGATTGACAACCTTTCCCGCGATGCCCGACGCAGCGAAACACAGCAGCGTGCTCAGCTGGACCTCCTCAAAGAACTCAACCAGTCCCACGCCTCCTCCCGACTCACTCAGTCCGACCTCGCCGCCCGAATCAATTCCTTTGAACTCGCCTTCCGCATGCAGATGGCCGCCCCCGAAGCTCTTAACCTCGCCGCAGAATCCCAGGCGACTCACGCACTCTATGGGCTCGACCAGCCCGCCTGCAGCACTTTCGGGCGCCAGTGCCTGCTCGCACGACGACTGGTGGAACGCGGCGTTCGCTTCGTCCAGATTTTCGCCGGCAAAGGTGTCGGCGGAGATGGCAGCGTCAATGATGTTCCCTGGGACTGTCATTCTGACGTGGAAACCAACCATCGCTCCTGCGGCCTCCACACCGATCAGCCCGCCGCCGCACTGCTCGCCGACCTTGAAGCCCGTGGACTCCTCGATTCCACACTGGTCATCTGGGGCGGTGAATTCGGACGCACCTCCGATTCTCAGGGATCAAAAGGTCGCGATCATAATCCCAACGGATTCACCATCTGGATGGCGGGAGCGGGTGTGAAGGGGGGCTTCCACTATGGAGCCACCGATCCTTTTGGTTATAAAGCCGTGGAAAACAAAGTCCATGTCAACGACCTCCATGCCACACTCCTTCACCTGCTCGGGCTTGAACACACCCGACTCACGTGGCGCTTCAACGGCCGCGACTTCCGCCTGACAGATGTGGGTGGCCAGGTCATTCAGGAAATTCTGGTCTGACTCGCCACAGCCCCGCACAGTGAATCGCCAGACTCACCCAGCCGACCATCAACAGTGTGCCCCCCACAGGCGCGACCATGCCCCAGGGCACCCCCAGCAAGCGCGGCCCACCAATTACAAGGACGTACAAAGAACCGCTGAAGAGCACAATTCCGGCCGAAAACGAAGTGGCCGACAACCGCAGTGCCCGTGTGCATCGCTGCTGCATGAGCAGTCCGCAAACCAGAAGCGCCACCGTATGCGTCAGCTGGTAGTCGACACCCGTCTCGAAGTCCCGGAAATACTTGAATGACGCCGGGACCGACATCCCGGCCACAATTTTCGGCGGCGTCTCGGCGTACTTCCGTTCCAGATACTTTGTGTCGTTCAGGCCGTGGGCACCAAATGCTCCCAGCAGGACGGAAAACAAGCCGGAAATGGCTGCGGTAACGAGGATGAGGCGAGGTGTCATGGAGGCGCGGTGCTGCTGATGGGAAGGAAGCGAAAGGATTTCAACGGAGCTACACGTCAGAATAGCCTGCCACCAGCGGCCTGGCCACCTGTGATTTCCCGATCTGCCCGCTGCCTGTGCTGAATTGTCAGGGGCGAGCATTCGTGGGGTCTGCACGTCCCGCTCAATCCGTGAAACCCCGGAACTTTCGCGGGAAAATCACCTGCTTTTCCGTTCAGGCACGTCTTCAAAGACAAGCGGTGTGGCGGAATTTCCCGAGGCCACTCGAAAACACATGCGGCCATCGAGCACCCTGCGGAGAATGTCACCACAGACTTCTCCGCGCCAGCCACTCAAAAGCAGAGGCAGGCCGGTTTCAGCACCTTGCGCGGTTTCACCGCCTCGGACAGCCCTGACAAGTTCCGTAAGTTCGCGGCTGGTACCGACGAGCGATTGCGCGATCTCCAGTTCAGCACAGATATTGCCGAGCGCCAACCCCAGCAGCCGTGAGATGATCTGGTCGTCGGAAGCAGAATCATCGCGAGGCCGCAGCCGCGGAGGCAGATCGTCGTCGGGAATTCTGAGCGCCTCTGCGACCACGTCCACGATTTCCGGGAGCCGCCTGCGATATTCCGGGCGGTTGAGATCGCGGGTTGCCAGCGCCTGCTGCATGGTGACCGGACGACGTTTGGCCAGGTCCAGGATCAGGTCGTCGCGGAGAATGCGGCGAGGTGGCTTGTTCAGCTCGGCCGCAATCCGTTCCCGCCACGTGGCCAAGAGCTGCAGAATCGCCAGATCACGCCGGGAGAGTCGGTGCGCCCCCGAAATCCGCTCCCAGGGTGGCACTCGCTCGTCCTCATGGATCTCGCGGCAGATGCGTTCGAATTCAGCCTCCGCCCAGCCGTCCCGGCGACGCGTTTTCAGCCACTGAGACTGACGGTCCCAGATCTCCAGCACGTGGGAAACGTCGTCCAGAGCATACCGCAGCTGCTCACGCGAGAGCGGTCGGCGAAGCCAGTCGGAACGAGTCTGGTTGCTGGATAATGTGCGGCCCAGCACTCGTTCCACGATCGCATTGTACGCCAGCGGATAACTTCGTCCCCTCAGCCCCTCCGCCACCTGAATGTCAACCAGACGCCGCGGAATCCGACCACTCCGCTGAATGCAGAACCGAATCTCCGCCTGACCACCATGCACGACGACTGTCGTCCGGTCGTCCGCCATCAGCTCCCACCATGGCCCCAGCGACGGCATCGCCAGCGGATCCACGGCTGCCACTCGGTCCCGCGTCGCGAACTGGAGCAGCCCCAGCTCCGGACGATAGCCCACGTCAGACACAAACTCCGTATCAAACGCCACCACCCCGCACTGCCGAATGTGCTCGCACAGTTCCAGAAAATCAGCTGGATGTTCGATCAGTTCCGGAGACATCTGACACCGAGCGGTTAGCTGCAGGCTGCAGGCAGGAGACGGATTCATGCTGACGAGGACACCCCGGTAGCGGGAGTGAAACAAAATTGTAATCGGATCCCGCGATCCAGGCCACCGCGAAACTCGTTCGTTGGGCAGGCATGCTGAATCTGAAGCAAAGTCTCTGCATTTTGCCTATGCAGCCCACATCTCCACTGATCCCTGATCGGCGGGATTCAACGGGATTTGCTGCGGGTTCGGCCGGCAGCCGGTCTGACGCTCGGCACTCACTCCGCGGATTCCGCCAGCGCGACACCGCCCCAGAGTCCCGCGTCGTCACCGAGGGCCGGAGGGAGAATAAAGTTTTCCAGACCGGAGTCACTGAAGGTGGTTGAGGCGAGGTAGTTGTTGAGCAGTTTGCGGACGGCGGCGCGGAGTTTTTCGAAGAAGGCCTCTTCACCCAGCCGACCCGCCCGACGCACGCTGCCTCCAAGAAGTATGCGTCGCGGAGACAGAATGTAGTTGATGTTGACGAGCGCGTGGGCCATGGAGTGGATAATATAGTCCCAGGCAGGGTGGTCTGCAGGGAGCTGTTCCACGGGGATTCCGGTGCGGGCAGCAATTGCGGGCCCGGAGCAGAGACCTTCCCAGCACTGACCGTGGAACGGACAGATGCCTGGAAAATCGTCCCCCGGCAATCGCGGAAGACCCAGATGCCCCATTTCGGGATGCATCAGCCCATGCAGCAGCCGGCCACCGCTGAAACCCCCGCCGCCAATGCCCGTGCCAACCGTGATGTACACGAAATCCTCAAGACCCCGACCAGCACCCCAGCGACTTTCTGCAAGAGCAGCACCGTTGACGTCGGTGTCGAACCCCAGGCGAATGCCGGGAAAAGCGGCGCGGAGCGGTCCGAGCAGATCAGTGTGCTGCCAGCCGGGTTTGGGAGTGGTCGTGATGAACCCGAACTGCGGGGAACGTGGATCCGGTTCCACCGGCCCGAATGAAGCCACGCCGAGCGATTCAAGGGGGCCGAACTGCTGCTGAGCGTTCAGAAACCAGTCGACGATCTGCCTGAGCAGCGCCGTGGGGTGGGATCCAGTATCAAAGCGGGCGCGGGCGAGGAATCCATGCTGGTAACCACGGCTGACAGCGCACAGCACCTTCGTGCCGCCGGCTTCGATACTCCCGCGGAGCGCACCCGGGATCGGAAGGTTCATTATCGCTGTCCTGCCGCAGGCGGGTTGATCACGCAGCGAAAACCGGTATGGAACGCGCCGCTGTCTTCTTCTCCCTTCATTCGGGCAGAAGTGCGGTAGCCCACACAGTACTGGTCGCTGCACATAAAGGATCCCCCGCGCTGCACACGCTTGATAATCCCCGGCTCCTGAGGATCGTGGCTGGATGCCGGGCCGGGCGGATTCGTTTGCGGACTGTCCGAATAATATTCAGCCTGGTAATAGTCACTGCACCATTCCCAGACATTGCCGGACATATCCACAAGCCCGAAGGAATTCGGGGGAAAGCTGCCGACCGGGGCCGTGCGCGTGAACCCGTCTTCACCAGTGTCCTGAATGGGAAATTCTCCCTGCCAGATATTCGTCAGCCAGCGGCCTTCCGGAACCAGCTGCGTGCCCCATGGGTAGTCGCTGGTGCTGCCAGCACGCGCGGCATATTCCCACTGGGCTTCTGTCGGGAGCTGTTTGCCGGCCCAGCGGCAGTAGGCCTGGGCATCAATCCAGCTGACGTGGACTACAGGGTGATCAAGACGATCGTCGATGGAGGAATCCGGGCCTTCGGGATGCTTCCAGCTGGCGCCTGGCACGTACTGCCACCAGCTGTAAGCACCCCGGTTCGGATCGATCTCGCTCCGGCTGGAAAGCTGCAGACTGCAGATGGAACCGGGTTTGTTGAACTCTGGGAGTATCTGCGCCTGGGACAGTGCGGAATCTGCCTGAATGCTTCGCAGCTTCGGTGGCTGTTCGGCCAGCGTGATGTAGCCGGTGGCGTTCACAAATGCCTGAAACTGGCGATTGGTCACTTCGCTGCGGTCCATCCAGAATCCATCCAGCTGCACGATGTGCGGCGGGAATTCATCCGGCACCGTATTGAGCGCTCCCATGCTGAACCGACCCGGTGGAATCCAGAGCATGTCCTGCAGGCGAGGATCGTCGGCGGCAGGTTCCGGCGGTGGACCAGTGGCCGCCGTTGGTTCCGCCCCGGTCTTTGGCTGCGTCGATCCCGCATCGGCCTCTACTGCAGACTTCCCGCTGTCAGCCGAGCGATCTTCGCCGGCACCGCCGGAATCGCCAGTACCGCCACCGGTCGACAGGATGGCAGCGATCAATGCCAATAAGGCCGCGAACAAAATGACTGCAGCAGTGACCGGATGTTTCATCGGCAGTCCGATTCTTAGTGGAGCCATTCGAGGAGGTATTCGAGAGCAAGTACGGCAGCCTGCTGCTGGCGAATCCACCGCAGCCCTGGGAAATCGGCCGCGGTCCCGGTTGCCAGTGTGAGCCGCTTTGTGGCGGGGTTGGCCTGACGTCCGGCAACTGCCAGCCACGCAGTGCCGTCGGTCTCTGCAGCTGCTCCCGGGCCAAGATCGCCGGTGATCGCCAGCGAAACAGAGGCGTGCGGAGTGTGCTGAAGTGCCCCTATGGCCATTTCGCGAGCCACCGGCTCGCTGACCACACCCCACCTCGCGATCGTCTCTGCCTGTACATCGATCCACACGGTTTTGCTGGCAACCTGGTAGACCACAAAACTGCCGGCAAGGCAGGCGGAAACACCGGGAATGCGAGCCATTGTGGAGGCAATGAGCCCGCCCGTGCAGCTTTCGGCCAGTACCACTGAACTGCCGGCGGACTGCAGGCGTTCGCTGACCGCCTTCGCCGCCAGTTCCAGCTGGTGTGCATCAAATTCGCTGACTTGCATCATGGCTGCTGTGAACGCACGAAGACCTGAAAACCTTGATTCACCACTGCTGCGGAAACGATGCCGGGGACCACCACCAGCTACTCGCCCGATTTTGGCGCCAGTTTACCAAAAATCATCCGGCCTGCACTGGCCTGGAGCACCCTGGTCACGGTCACACCAATCTCGTTGCCAACCAAACCGGAAGCGCTTTCGCAGACCACCATCGTCCCGTCCTCCAGATATCCCACTCCCTGACCTGCCCCCTCGCCCTCCCGGATCACCCGGATGTTCAGTCGCTCACCCGGGATGCAGCTGGGTTTGAGCGCATTTGCGAGGTCGTTAAGGTTGATCACCGGGATCCCCTGCACGCTGGCGACTTTGTTCAGGTTGAAGTCGTTGGTGAGCACTCCGCCGCGGATCTGTTTGGCTAACGCAACCACCTTCTGATCCACCGTCATCATGCGGAAGTCCGTCCGCGACGTCTCCATGACCTCGATGTCGACGTGACTGCTTTGCTGGAGCTTTGCCAGCACTTCCAGGCCGCGACGGCCACGCGTACGGCGGTTTTTGTCGCTGGAATCCGCAACTTCCTGGACCTCTGCAAGCACAAAATCCGGAACGATCAACTGGCTTTCGATGATCTGTGTTTCCACCACGTCGGCAATCCGCCCGTCAATCAGCGAACTGCTGTCGACCACCAGCGGACGGCCACCCTTGAGCTCTCGCTGGAATTCCACATAGGGTATGACAAAACGGAATTCGTCCTTCGTCTGCAGCAGGAGCGAGACGCAGACATAGGGGAGAATCAGCAGTGTGAGCAGTACCAGCGGAGTGTGGTACTGGCTGCTGACCGGCACTACAGGCGTGAGTGCCTGAATCATGAGATAGGCCAGCAGCACACCAATCAGAATGCCAAAGTAAATGGCCGAAATCACCTCGATCCGCTTGCGACGTATCAACAGGTCGGTGATGGTGACGATCTGCGACACAAACAGCATCACGAAAAATGCAGTCGCCTTGTTGTTTTCAACAATCGGCGGCAAAGCGGTTGACCTGGGGTCAGCAGCTTCGGTGGTAATATACGCAAGAATGGCCCCTGCGCAAATCAACAGGTAGGCCACCCGCAGGATCAGGAGCATCATGGACGAGCGTTCCCGGGGATGGAATAGAGAGCAGTCTATCGAGAATTGCTGGCAATAATGCCAGAAAAATGCGATCGGGCAACCGGATTCCGTGGGAGTTTTCTGCGTTTCCGGCAGTTTGTCGCCCGGATTGAGTTTCCGGGAAAACAGGCAGCGAGCGAAATTTAACGAAGTCGAAAATTCAGCCCCCCACCGCCCGCCGGAAGTGCACCACAGGTGCATGGCACCTGTATGGCGGAAAGCCTTTGAGAAAAACCTCTTACATCGATTTTTCGGGCGGTCAGTGCCTGCCGGATTCGACTCCGTGATGCGGCCGGGGCAGGAGCGGTTTCTTCAGGATTTCGGCGAATTTCAGCTTCCCCGAGATTGACATTCCCGACGCCTGGTCAACTGCCGGTTCCGACTCCCTTGCTTCGCGACTCATTAGCCAGCAAACTGTCCGTTCCTGAACGCCTGCCATCCAGGAAATGGTCTGCTCAAGCGAATTCCCTGCGTGCACCCCCCTTTTCCCATCGGACCTCCCAAATGCGTTCAAAAAATCCTCCTCTGCCACCGTCCGTCTCAAACGTCGTTTCATCGCTCCTGACCCTGCTGTTGTGCTCCTGCCCCCTGATCGCTCAGGATGCACTACCGGTTTACAGTTTTTCTGCGGCGGACGTTTTTCCAGGCACCACGGCCGCCTACGTCGAACTTCGAGACCCGCCAGCGTTTCTGCGAACGCTCCTTGAACACCCCATTACCGACAGCCTGCAGCAGACAGACGCATGGAAGCAGGCACTCCGCAGTCCAGGCATGACCGGCGTACTCACCGCCCGCAATTTTGTCGAACTGCAGTTTGGCAAACCCTGGCGCGAAACACTCGCAGCGGTCTCCGCCAAAGGCGTGTATCTCGCTGTCGACGCCTCCGACAACAGCGTCATGCTGCTGGTCCGCGGCCGGGATGCTGAACTGATGCAGGAAGTACGCCTCAAACTGCTGGAACTCACGCGTCTTGGCGGCAACGAAATTCGCAGACTGGACACCTACCGCGAGATCCCCGTCTATCGGCTGCCCGAGGGCGGAGCGGCCGTGGTAGGCGAATGGCTGCTCGTCGCCAGCTCTTCCGCTGCCGGCCGGAAACTGCTCGATCGCATCCTCGATTTACCCGCAGACAACAACCCACCCGCAGACAACAACCCACCCGCAACCAGCGACGATGAGCCGGCCACACCCCCACCATCGCTCGCTGCAATCCCCGCCTTCCAAACCGCCCTCAGCCGCGAAGCCCCGGCAGACGCTCTTCGCGCCTGGTTCGGGCTGGCGTCCGTGCGAGCCGCCCTGCAATCCGCCAATCGCTCCGGCAACAGGATTTTCACAGAACGCATCGACGACCCCGTCGCCGAACTGCTGTTCGGGGGCCTGCAGAGTGTCCTTGGCAAAGCCGACTGGGCCACTGCTGAACTCCTTCCTGCCCCTACAGGGCTGCAGTTGAATCTGGCTGCTCCCTTTGATGCCGCCTGGATTCCTGAACAGCGGGAATGGTACTTCGGTCCCGAGGCTGCCGGTCGCGTACCCGACATTCCCGAAATCCCGGAAACGCTCGGCACCGTCGGCCTCTACCGCAACCTCTCACAACTGTGGCTCCGCGGAGGGGATCTGTTCAGTGAACAAATCAACGATCGCATGGCCGAGGCCGAATCCAGTCTGGGCACCATCTTTGCCGGCCGCGATTTCGCCGAAGAGGTGCTCGGCGCAGTGCGGCCGGACATGCGACTGCTGGTGGCCCGCCAGGACTTCAGCCGCATCACACCAGTTCCCGCCATTCGCCTGCCCGCCTTCGCTCTGCTCCTCACTCTGAATGACCCCGAGACCATGCGTCCGGAACTGCGGCGCATCTTCCAGAATATCATCGGCTTCGGGAACATCGTGGGAGCGCAGCAGGGACAGCCCCAGCTCGAACTGGACATGCAGAAGCAGGGCGACGCAGAAATCATCTCAGCCCACTACCTCGCCCCGAAGCTCAAATCCACAGACTCCGCCACCCCCCCTCCGGTTCCCGTCATCTACAACTTTTCCCCCACCGCCGCCTTTCAGGGCGATCGCTTTATACTTGCGTCATCCCGGTCGCTCGCAGAAGCCCTCCTTCAGGCCCCCACAACAGCAGCAGCCCCCGCAAACTTCTCTGCAGATGTCTCCATTCCCGTCCTGCAACAGCTCTTCAGCGACAATCGCGACGTCATCGTCTCCGGCAATATGCTCAGCAAAGGCCAGACCCGCGAAGAAGCCGACGCCGAACTCGACCTGCTCCTGCAACTGCTCAGCTGGTTCCACAGCGCCACCGCCCGACTCACCCCCCGAACCGACTCACTGCAACTGGAATTCAGCCTGCACACCGCCGGACCTGCAGGAGCGGCTGCAGATGCCAAATGAACTCACCCCGCAGACAGCCTGGGAACCGTTTGAACCTGGTCGGGATGGCCCGTGGGACCTGTCGGCCGCTGCCCATCTGTTTCGACGTGCCGGTTTCGGTGCCGACCGCGCTCAGCTCGAAGCCGCCGTTCGCTCCACTCCCGCTGACGCGGTCGAACAACTGCTGACCCCCGCAGAACCAGATGATTTCCAGTCAGAAATGTCCGTCCTGGCGTCATCGGCAATCGCCGGCGGCAACGTCCAGACACTCTCTGCCTGGTGGATCTACCGGCTGCTGGCCACCCCCTCCCAGCTGCTCGAAAAGATGACCCTCTTCTGGCACGGACATTTCGCCACCGGGGCCGACAAAGTCACCGATCCCGCGCTGATGCTCACCCAGAACCAACTCCTGCGAAGATTCGCCTTCGGCCCCTTTGAAGAACTGGTGCAGCAGGTTTCGCGCGATCCCGCGATGCTGCTCTACCTCGATGCCGCCTCCAGCCGCAAAGCGCACCCCAACGAAAACTATGCACGCGAACTGATGGAATTGTTCTGCCTGGGAGAAGGTCGCTACACAGAACATGACATTCGCGAAATCGCTCGCTGCTTTACCGGATGGGAAGTCCGCCGCGGCGAATATCGCTTCAATCGCTACCAGCACGATGGCGGCGAAAAACAGTTTCTTGGCAACTCCGGCCGCTTCGGTGGTGAAGACGCCGTACGGATCGTCCTCCAGCAACCGTCCGCTCCCGAATTCATCACCGAAAAACTCCTGCGATTCTTCGTGATCGATGAACCCGCAGATCCCGCAGCCCTGTGTGCACCACTGGCCCGCAAATTTCGCGACTCAGGACTCGAAATCCGCCCCCTCCTGCAAACGATCCTCACCAGTCGCCTGTTCTTTTCTCCCCTGTGTCGCGGCCGACATGTGCGGTCCCCCGTCGAACTGGCCATCGGCCTCCTGCGCTGCCTCAACGGATTCGCCAACACCGTGGAACTTGCCAAAGCCCTGCAGCAGCTCGGTCAGGGACTGCTCTACCCGCCCAGCGTTAAAGGCTGGGACGGGGGCCGAACCTGGATCAACAGCTCCACTCTGCTCGGCCGCAGCAATCTCGTCCGCACACTTCTCACCGAAACCAACTCCCGCTTCGGTCGCCAGTCACTCCGTGACTACCTCGACTCACTCAATCTGCGAACCCCCGAACAGATCCTCGAAGAATTCCAGCTCCTGCTGTTCGCCGTCCCACCGTCTCCCGCTGCCCTCGAACGCATCATCCCACTCCTTCGCCCCGCCACAAACTCCGCCCTCGCCACAGGACTCCACGCCCTCTGCACCCTGCCCGAGTTTCAGCTGGGATGAATTCATGGGAGCGCAGAGAAAGACTATGAGGTAACTCAAAGGTGCCATGCACCTTGAGACACCTTGACTGGCTGGAATTGCAGCGAATCCACACTAAATCCCGGGGTGAACCACGGCTGCTCCGCCCCGCCCCCATTCTCCATTCCCCATTCCCCATTCCCCATTCCCCATTCCCCATTCCCCATTCCCCATTC
>CAZLOQ010000107.1:0-20696 GCA_964561125.1 uncultured Chitinophaga sp.
AACACCAAGGTGCCATGACGACGGAGTTGCTGACGCAACCTGGCGCTGTCCAGCTAAGGCAACTCTGGTTCAAGGCAACGGTCTGCGTGACTGTCAGTCGCTGATGGCGGCTTCAATGATGACTTCGACAAGGCAGTCACCGGCAAGTCCTGCCTGGACGCAGGCACGAACAGGAGCGGCACCGGTTGGAACCCACTTATCCCAGACTGCGTTGAACAGGTCCGTGTTTCCGAGATCAGCGACGAAGACAAGCATCTGCAGAAGCGCTGAACGGTCGGTGGAGAGGCTTTGCAGGGTCTGATCGATCTGCTGCAGCACCTGAAGCGTTTGTCCGGAAAAGTCTGCGGACCGGTCTTCAGCCACTTCCACCCACCGGGCAACGCCCCGATGGATGACGACATCAGACCAGCGTGGATGGGAACCCAGACGGCGAATTGCAGACACTGAAAAGCCCCTGGTGAGACAGCGATTGCGGATGAAGCGGGAAAAATCCGATTCCGTTTTTGCGGGGTGCAGCACGGAATGCTGCAGTCTATGCAGTTTCCCCCGTGTTTTTCACCCTGTCGGTCTGGATTTTCGCGCTTCCTCGCCTATAAGTCTGGCGTTCGTATTCCACCTTTTCTGACCGCCAGGAGCACCGTGCTGATGACTGCCGTCGATGTGCAGCAACTGGTCCGCACGTTTTCCACGGCAGCAGGAACGGTTCAAGCGGTAAACGGGGTGACACTGCAGGTTCAGCCCGGCGAGGTCTATGGGCTGCTGGGAGCGAACGGTGCCGGCAAGACAACAACGCTGCGGATGATGATGGGGCTGCTCACACCCACCTCAGGTTCCGTCCGGATGGCGGGTTTTGATGTGTCCACCCAGCCCATGCAGGTGCGTCGCCACGTGACACTCATCTCTGCCAGCTCCGGGCTCTATCAATGGCTCACCCCACGGGAGCTCATGCTGTACTTCGCTGAGCTCTATGACCTTCCTCAGCAGGTTGCTGAGTCCCGCATCGAAATGCTGGCGGACATTTTTGATCTCCGCAGGTTCCTTGATCGACGTTGTGCCGGCATGAGTACCGGGCAGCAGCAGCGAATCAACCTCGCCAGATCGCTCATGCACGACCCCCCGGTGGTGCTCATGGACGAACCCACGCGTGGTCTGGATATTGTCGGCAGCAAGCGGATTTTCGATTACACAGCGTTCCTGCGTGAGCAGGGCAAGGCAGTGATCTTCTGCACGCATCGGCTGGATGAAGCACAGCGTCTGTGCTGTCGTTTCGGCATTATGTTTCACGGCAGGCTGGCACTTCAGGGAACACTGCCGCAGCTCCAGGCTCAAACCGGCCGCGAGCATCTCACCGATATGTTCCTTGACCTGCTGCAGCAGACCAATTCAGCGAAAGCAGGCGTTCATGTCTGATGTGCCGTCAGCCGCTGTTCACCAGCCCCGGGCATCTCTGCTCCTGCGACTGACGCGCCTTGCCCGCAAGGAGCTTCGCGAGTCCCTGCGTGACCGCCGCACACTCGCTACTCTGGTACTCATGCCGCTGATCGTCTACCCGCTGCTTGGCATGGTGATCCAGAAGTTTGCCGTATCGCGTGCCACCGGCCTGAAGGCCCCCGAGGCGATCGTGCTGTATCATGATCAGCTGCCTATGCAGGAAGCGGCAATGCTCCTGAGGGAACCGGAAGAACAGCAGTCATCGCGGGTTTCGACGTCGGCGGGCGGGTTGCTGCAGTTACCGGAAGGTTTGCCAGGGACATCGCTGCCGCAGCAGCCGCAGATTCGGATCGAGGCGCAGCCATTTTCGGCGGAACAGATTGAGTTGGCAGTGCGGCAGGGAGCTGCGGACGCCGGAGTTCTTCTGGTTCGCGGTACAGCACAGAGTGATCGTTCGGTAGCGGAGCCGGACGTGCTGCAGGTGATTTGCCGGGAAGGAGAGCCGCTCAGTGAAAACACGGCTGCAGAGCTGGAGCGGCGTTTGAGGGAAAATCGGGACAACCTCATCCGTGGTCTGCTGGATCAGACACGTTTTGGCCGGGCAGCGTTTCCGTGGGTGCGTCGACTGTCGCTGGCATCGACAGCACCCGCCGAATCGCCTCTGGCGGCATTTGTTCCGCTGATGCTGGTGCTGATGACCATGACGGGTGCTGTGTATCCTGCGATCGACCTGACGGCGGGTGAACGTGAGCGGGGCACTCTGGAGATGCTCATCGCGGCCCCCGTCCCTCCGCAGCACATTCTGCTGGGAAAATTCGCTGCCGTCTTTCTCGTCGCCGTCATGACGGCGTTCGTCAACCTGTCCGGCATGATGATCACGCTGTATGGCACAGGTTTCGACAGGGTGCTGCTCACCGGAGGTGCCGGTCCGCTGATGCTCGTCCAGGTACTTCTGATGCTCGTTGTCTTTGCCGCGTTTTTTTCAGCAGTGCTGTTGTCGGTGACCAGTTTTGCCCGCAGTTTCCGTGAGGCGCAGGCCTGGTTGATTCCGCTGATGCTGGTTTCGCTGGCCCCGGGCATTCTGAGTTTGATGCCCGGCGTGCGACTCACTTTTCCGCTTGCCCTTGTACCGCTGGTCAACATTGTGCTGCTGGGACGGGAACTCTTTCAGGGTGCTGCAACGCTGCCATTGTTTGCAGTCACGATCATTGCCACAGCCGGCTGGTCCGCGGCCGCGCTGACCCTGGCAGCCCGGATTTTCGGCAGTGACGCGGTGCTGCAGTCCTCTCCGGCACCGCTAAGATCGGCAAACGGCAGACGAACTTCCGGAACACTGCCCCCTGCCCTTGTCGCCGCCTGCTCAGCCGTGCTGCTCCCGCTGTTCATCATCATTTCGATGTCCCGCCACAGACTTGTGGATCCTGAAAACACTGCCGCACAGCTGCTGTTGTCGGCCGTAATTCTTGCGGGATTGTTTATTGGTTTGCCGCTGATTTTTCTGCGTCTGGCAGGATTCTCTGCATTTTCGGCATTCAGTGTCCGGCCGTTTCGCCCGCGAATGCTGGCGGCCTCGCTGCTGCTGGGCTTGTCCGCATGGACGGCCGTCTATGAACTGCTGATTCTGGCAAATGGTCTGTCGGGGTGGAGCCGTTTGCTGGAGAACCCGGCGATTCGTGAGATGGTGGATCGTTTGCTGCAGCAGTCATCGCTGCCACTGCAGCTGTTCTGTCTGGCCGTGGTGCCTGCGGTGGCGGAAGAGCTGTTCTTTCGCGGATTTCTGCTCAACGGTCTGCTGGCTCGATCCCGCGGTCAGACAGCCCCGCTTCTGCTTTCTTCGGTGTTGTTTGCCGCTGCGCATCTGATTCCTGATCTTGCACTGGAACGTTTTCCCGGCACATTGCTGCTGGGGCTGCTGCTGGGGTTCGTGCGACTGCGCAGCGGCAGCGTGCTCCCCGGAATGCTCCTGCATGCCGTGAACAACGGCCTGCTGTTGAGTCTTAAATCCCTGCAGCCGGTGCTCCTGCTTGCCGGAATCAACCTGAATCTGGAGAATGAATCACATCTGCCCCTGCAGCTGCTGGTACCCGCCGGGGTGCTGCTGCTCACCGGGGCTTTGATGCTCTTCGGTTCACCCAGACAATCCTCCGGAAACCGCAATGAACGCATGGGAAGTGAAACAGGAGTTTGACGCGGGCGTCTTCAGTGAGCAGGTGCCGGGAGGTCGGTGCAGTGTAACGCTTTACTGTGAGTCTTCCGGGCTGCGAGCGGTCACGGAGTCCGGCCAGCAGTTTTTCCTGCGTTATGAGCAGATGCAGCTGGAACTCGGTGGTGCCAGCGGGAATATGCTCTTTTGTCGCAATCCCGATCGCTCGCTCACGCTGTTCTGTGAGGATCGGCAGTTTAAAGCGGCTCTGGAAATTCACAGTGGCTCTGTGCTGACTGATCAGCTCAGGCGCATCTTTGCCGATCGAAGAACCGATCGCAGTCGCTGGCGTTCGATCGTGCTGTTAAGTCTGTGTGGTCTGGCAGTGCTGCTGTACGCCGGCTATTACGGAGTGCTGGCGCTGGGCCGGGCTGCTGTGAACACACTGCCGGTGACGGTGGATCAGCAGATTGGGGAGCTGGCGTGGTCACAGATGGAGCATGGGGGTCCGGAGGTGAATGACCCGCAGGTTGTGGACCCCTGCAGGCAGATCGTCGAGCGGCTGGCACCCCACGCGGCACTGGCCGGGTTGAAGTTTGAAATCACCGTGATTGATTCGCCGGATGTGAATGCGTTTTGTCTGCCGGGCGGAAAAATGGTGATCTTCACCGGACTGCTCCGGGCAGCGCGAACTCCGGAGGAGGTAGCGGGAGTGGTCAGCCACGAAATGGCTCACGCGACCCTGCGTCACGGCCTGCAGTCTGCGGTGCGTTCTGCGGGCGTGGTGATTGCGGCCGAACTGCTCATTGGAGATGCTGCCGGACTTGTGGCTCTGGGTGCTGAGCTGGGTAAGCAGGCGGCGCTCACCAGTTACAGTCGTGAACAGGAAACGGAGGCGGATGTCGAGGGTGTGCGAATGCTGCATGGTGCAGCGATTGATCCGCTGTCGCTGGCGGAATTCTTTGAGCAGCTGAAGGAGCAGGGCCAGGATGTACCGGCGGCGATTGCCTGGATCTCAACGCACCCGCAGCACGATGTTCGCATCGCATCGATCCGTGCCCGGGTTGCCGAATTGCCTCCACAGCAGTATCGTTCGCTGGAAGTCGACTGGGACGGGCTCAAACAGCGTCTGCAGAACTGATCAGAAAGCGCCCTATGGAATCTGAAATCCGAAACCGTCCGTCGTTCGCAAACGTGCTTGTGCACCTGCAGCCCGGTGAAATGATTATCGCTGAAGCAGATGCGATGGCCAGTATGAGCAGCGGGTTGAGGCTGGTGACGCGGTGGAACGGCGGCGTTGTTGCGGCCATCCTGCGCAGGGCTTTCGGCGGAGAATCGCTCTTCGTCAACGAATTTCACGCTGACACCCCTGCCGAACTGGTGCTCACACAGGCCCTGCCCGGTGATATCGAATGCATGCAGCTGAAAGGAACCGCGCTGTTTCTCCAGCCGGGTGCATTTCTGGCCTGTGAAAGGGGAGTGCGTCTGGGAATTCAGTGGGCGGGCTTCGCCAGCTGGGCTGGCGGTGAAGGGCTGTTCCGACTGGTGGTCTCCGGGCGCGGTCGCGTGTGGTTTTCAGCCTATGGTGGCATCTACACAAGGGAAGTCACGGACGAATATATCGTCGATTCGGGGCATCTTGTGGGCTACGAGCCGACGATTCAGATTCGCATCGGTCTGCCTGGTGGCCTGTTCTCCAGTTTTTTCAGTGGTGAAGGGCTGGTCACTCGAGTTCGCGGACGAGGCCGCATCTACCTGCAGTCCCGCAACTTCAGTGCGCTCACTGCCTGGATCAATTCCCACATTTGAATCCCCGGGGGCTGTTCATGAAATACAAGATCCTCTGCCGACCGATGGCATCGGTTGTCAAGCTGGGGCTGGACACCGGTGAAAGCATCACGTGCGAAGTGGGTTCCATGATTGCTATGACTGAAGGGCTCAGCGTCGAATCAACCACGGCGATGAAGGGCAAAGCCGGAAGTCTGATGAGCGGCATTAAGCGAATGTTTGCAGGTGAGAACTTCTTCCTGAACCACTTTACAGCGCAACAGGACAGCCAGATTCTGATGCTGGGTCCGACGATGCAGGGCGATGTTGTGCATCACCGGCTCCGCGGAGGCTCTTTGCTGATTCAGGGCTCCAGCTGGCTCGCAAGCACCCCCGGAGTGACCATTGATGCTTCATGGCAGGGGCTGGGTAAGGCATTCTTCAGCGGCGAAAGCGCTTTCTGGATCAGGGCTCAGGGTCAGGGCGAAATCTTTCTGTCCAGTTTCGGAGCGGTCTACGAGGTGGAAGTCAACGGCCAGTATACGGTGGATACCGGACACATTGTGGCTTTCGAAGACACGATGCAGTTTCAGGTTGTCAAGGCAGGAGCCAGTCTGATCGGCAGTCTGCTGGGAGGCGAAGGCTTTGTCTGTCGCTTTACCGGTCAGGGCAAACTCTATTGCCAAAGTCATAATCCCCTCAGTTTCGGGCGAGCGCTCAGCCCCGGCCTCAAATCCCGCTGAACCACTTCCCTTTCCAAAGGTCAACCGCCGTGAACAGTCTTGAACATCAGATCTCGATGGATCCGGACTACGCCATCGTCTCTGTGCGGCTGCAGCATGGCCAGAAAGTGTTCTCTGAACCGTCTGCCATGGCGTCCATGACCCCCAATCTGACACTGAAAGCCGGACTCAAATCCGGACTCCGCAAATCGATCGGGCGAGTCTTTGCCGGCGAAAGTCTGATCACCAGCACTTACAGTGCGGACAAGGGCCCCGGAGAAGTCACCCTTGCCCCCGGAGTTCCCGGGGATGTCAGGCATCATTACCTCGATCGCAGCACGCTGTATCTGCAGCGAGGAGCCTTTCTTGCGCATTCTGAGGGGATCGAGATCAGCGGCAAGTGGCAGGGGGCGAAAGGCTTTTTCAGCGGTGCAGGGCTGATCCTGGTCAAGGCGTCGGGCACCGGTGACGTGTTTTTCAATTCTTACGGTGCCATCCTCGAGTTTGACGTCCGCAACAGTCTGTTTATTGACACCGGCTACATTGTCGCCTTTGAAGACACGCTGCAGTATTCCGTGCAGATCCTTCGCGGGGCTCGGCCGACAAAAACCCTCAAGAGCTTCCTCTTCGGCGGCGAAGGACTGGTGTGTCGCTTTTCCGGCCAGGGCAAAGTGTGGGTGCAGACGCGATATGTCTATCCGCTGCTGCAGTGGGTGTACCCATTTCGGCAGGCTCGACGACGAGGCTTAGGGGGACTGATCGACTGAAATGCCGCGTATCCTGCTGCTCAACCTCCGGCCCCTCTCGCCGGAACGGGAGAGGGGGATGGGCGTATGGCTGGCGAACGGGCCGAGGCTATTCCACTTTCAGGTCCAGCGTCGCTCCGGTTGTGATCTCCACCGTGCGTTCCATGGAACCCGCCAGGAACGCTTCAGGGATTCCTTTGGCTACGATGTCTTTTTCGTCACCAGAGAGGAACCAGGTGTACTTTCCTGGTGTCACACTGGCAGAAATTTTGCCATCTTTGATATCGATGGTGGCCGGCAGCCCGGCTTCCAGCGGCTGCAGATTCAGCCGCAGTCCGGTGATGGGGTCACTGCCTTTGGAAACAGAACCAGTGATATCAACCGGGTCGGGGTTTGTGCCGAGATCGAGTGAGCTTTGGCAGCCGGTGAACAGGAGCAGCATGAGAGCGAAGCAGGTGCAGGAACGCATGGGAAGTGGGGTCCGTAAAAGGAACCACGCCGCCACTGCAGGGCAGCGAACGGCGTGGAACGGGTGAGTAGTGAGATTCAGGATGTTTGGGGATTTCGGGGATCTGCTATCAGAAGTCACCGGTCACACGGCCGTCGTCGGCACCGGCAAGCCACTTGAGCGCCAGCGTATCGATGTTCTCGCTGATAAAGCGGACAGAGCCGTCACCCATCGCGGCCTGAACACCACCGGTGTGCCAGCTGAAGGGTTCGTCGTTGGGACCGCAGTTGTTAACTGTCCAGGGACACTCGACCGGACCACCCTGTGGAGCATTGTAGTTGTTGGGGCGCATCACGCGGGATGCGGGGGACACAGCATTGCTGGGGCCGGAGAGACCATTGGAAGCAGCATCCGGGTCAGCCCAGGCGTACATGCGACGACCGCCTGAAGAGCCACCGGACCATGCCGGGCCTTCGCCGTTGGGCGAGGGGCGGCTGGAGAGGGAACCAAGACGACCAGCGCTGGGATGAGCGCGTCCGCAGTCTTCGATGCAGAGAATTGTGTTTGTGGTGCCGTCTGTGATCGAGGCAAAGCGACGTTTGGGGTCACAGGAGAGGAAACCCTGGACAGTCATGGCTACACGGCGAGCGGAATTGGTTGGGCGCGTACCAGTTGGATCGGTGGCACCTACGGAGCCATCTTCGACGTCGGAGACAGCGATGAACATGTAGTCCCACAGACCGTAACCATCCGGTGATCGGCGAGCGACGTCGATCGGAGTGCTGGGGCAGACGAAGGAAGGAATCTGAGTTCTTGCGGCGGCGACGGTGTTGGGGTAGTTCGGGTCGTTGTAAATTGCACCGATGGAATTCACATTCAGAGCGGCAGTGGCATAGCCGGCGGTTGCCATGTCAGCATACTTCAGCTGGTGATCCATCAGCTGATAGACATTCGCCTGCTCGATGTACGGCAGGAGCAGTGTGGGGGTGGACTGGGTCATGTAGGTGGTGCTGGCACCACCGGTGCTGTCGCACTGACCGGAGTGGGGCAGGCGGCTGTAGGTGCTTTCAAAATTGTGTACTGCGAGGCCGATCTGTTTGAGGTTGTTCTTGCACTGAGTGCGGCGGGCGGCCTCGCGGGCCTGCTGGACTGCAGGCAGGAGCAGTGCGACGAGAATCGCGATGATGGCAATCACCACGAGCAGCTCGATGAGCGTGAACCCGCGGCGGGTTGCCGGTGTCCTGATGGTCTGTGGTGGAACGAGAGTCTTCTTCACTTTGAACCCTTCCAGAGAGGCAAAAAACAGATGGGCACGGCACTGAAGTCAGATGAACCCTGTGCCCGCGTGTGTAACGATTTTGCCGCGGAAATTTAAAGAACTTGTGAAGCAAATGTGAAAACCAATTCATATTTCAATGGAAATTCAAGGCTGTGAGCCGGAAGTCCGTCGTCCGGATCGCCTGTCGAAGTCACCAGCCAGCCCGCGTGAGCACGCGTGAGTGCTCGGTTGTCGTGGCTCAATCAACAGTCTCTGACGCATGCGGCGTCAGGCACGCAGGAAGCGTGACCTGCGTGCTGAATGATGGTTTGCGTTTGCGGCATGGTTTGCGAAAATCGCGGGTTCTGTGCACTGCCTGCAGTGCGGGCATTCGAACGGCAACCGGTGAATTCATGAGCGAATTTCGCGGGCACATTCAGCACTTTGTTCGCAGCTACACATCGCTCCCGCCGCTGGTGCATCTGCTCTGCGCAGGTTCATTCATCAATCGTGTGGGTTCGTTTGTGATGCTCTTCCTGACGATTTACGTCAGTGAGCATCTGCAGATGGGCAAACCGTTTGCCAGTGCCTGTGTGGGGGTGTTTGGGGTGGGTTCCGCGTTGTCTGCGGTATTTGGCGGCCAGCTGGCGGACACTCTGGGCCGGCGTCCCGCAATGCTCATCGCCCTCTTCGGCGGTGCTGCTGTCCTCGCATCGCTCAGCCTGATCACCAATGGCTGGCTCTTCATGGCCACTCTGTTTCTGTTCGCGCTGGTGATTGAGATGTATCGTCCGGCGTCGTCGGCGATGATCGGGGACATCGTGAGTCCCCTGCAGCGGCCGCTGGCATTTGGCCTGCTGTATCTGTCCTTCAACCTCGGCTTCGCCATTGCCCCGCAGATTGGTGGCTGGCTTGCCGCTCGTTCGTATACCTTCCTGTTTCTGGCAGATGCGGCGACCACCGGGTTGTTTGGGCTGGTGGTGCTGTTGTTTATCAAAGAAACACGTCACAGAGCGGCGACGGGGCTTGAAGGCGACGTCCTTGCGGCAGCGGAGTCGACGGACGCAGGTGCAACTCCGGTATCGGCCGCTGAGGCACTCGCTGCGGCCGAGGAGGCGATGGAACAGTCCGAAGAGGCCCGTGCCGCCAGTTTTTCTGCTGCCGATGCCGGGCGTCCTGCCGTGAATATCAGTCTGGGTGAAGCGATCGTGCGGATTCGACAGGACCCCGATTTTCTGCTCTTTTCACTTTGCTGCCTGCTCACGAATATCGTCTTTATGCAGGCATTCGTGACTTTGCCGCTGGCGATCCACGAAAAGGGCTTCAGCGAACTGCAGTTCGGACGGATGATCAGTGTCAACGGGCTGCTGATTGTGCTGTTGCAGCTTCCTGCCACTCCGCTCCTGAACCGGCTCCCGCGCCTGCAGGTGCTCGTCTGTGGGCAGCTTCTGATGGTCGCTGGCTTCGGGCTGACGGCGTGGGCCGATTCAACGTGGCAGATCGTCTCGACGATTGTGCTGTGGACGCTGGGAGAGATCTGTCAGGCGCCCTTCAAGCCGGCGATTGTTTCAGAAATGGCTCCGCCGGAGCTGCGTGCCCGCTATCTGGGGGTCTTCAATCTGACGCACGCAGCTTCGATTGCAATCGGAGCACCGGCAGGTGGCTGGATCCTGTCACGCTGCGGTCCCAAAGTACTCTGGCCCGGCTGTGCCGTCCTGCTGCTGTTCACAGCAGGCCTTTATATCCTGCTGTTTCGCAGACTCAGACACGCCCCGCGCCGCACAGCCAATTGAGCCGTGCCCGTCACGAAGCAACCGAGTGTAGAGCGCTGACATTGTCAGCGAAGACCCTTCATCGCAGGAAAGTCAGCACATCAGAGGACGTCTTCGCGTTCTGATGGGCGCGGCGCCAGTTGCAGTGGTGAGGCGCACTCACTTCAGCAGCGGCAGAAGTGTGCGGTTCCAGACGTCATAGCCGGCATCCGTCAGATGCAGGTCATCACTGCTCAAGAGTTCGCGGCGTGGTTCGCCGGCGGCATTGAGTGAAGGAGTCCAGACATCCGCATATTCGGCTCGCGGGTGTTGCTCACAGAGCTTCCGAATGCGGTCATTCGTCCGGCGAATGGAATCCTTCAGTTTCCAGCGTTTGATGCTGGGTTTGATGCTGATGAAAATGACTTTCTGACATTCCGGCAGTTCGTCATCCACTCGGGCGAGGAACTCTTCAAAGTCGCTGACGATGACGTCGGGACTCCTGCCGTCGCTCAGATCATTGTCCCCCGCATAAAGCACGACCACCCGCGGCTTTGCCGCTGTGACCACCCGGCTGAAGAAGTGCACGGAATCGGCCAGCTGTGAACCACCGAAGCCGTGATTGACGGCATTCAGTTCCGGAAAGGATTTGGCCAGATCCCACCGGCGGATGCTGGAGCTGCCGACAAACACCACATCGGCATGATGCGAACTCCTGGCGGCCAGCTTTTTCTCGATCGCCTGAATCTCGTTTTCCCAGCGCTCGGGCGACTTTGTCTGTTTCGGCTTTTCGTCTGTGCATCCTGGTTCTGCAGGAAGCAGCAGCATTGCAGTGCCGATGGCAAGCAGCCGGCAGAACTGTCTGAGTCGAGCGGTCGGGAGCATGGTCGATTCCACGGTCGGGAGTGGGGCTGGGTCAGGAGCAGGAGCAGGGGCACACCGGGCAGACACGGCGGACTTTGCGGGCGCTGCAGGTTCCATGGGGAATGCACGCTCGCCGGACTCGGCGGACGTGCGGTCACCAGACATAATCACGGTCTCCCGTTATAATGACGGTCACGCGTTATAATAGCGGCCACCCGTTATGACAACGGTTGGTCAAGTCGCTGCCAGTCTGGTCCTCGTACAGGAAGCTCCGGGAATGTCGCTCAAGGTTCTGCTGATGGGCACGGGTGAATTTGCGGTCCCGGCATTTCGGGCAGTGCTTGAATCCGGCCATACTGTGCCGCTCGTGGTGACTCAGCCTGACAAAACCGGCCGCGGGCATCACCAGCACATCAATGTCGTCAGACAGCTGGCAGACGAGTTTTCTGTACCGGTGCTGCAGCCTGCGAAAGTCAATCGTCCGGAGGTGCTGGAACAGTTGCGTATCGCGGCCGCGGACGTGTTCCTTGTAGCTTCCTTCGGCCAGATACTCCGCCCGGAACTTCTGGCGATTTCACGACTTGGCGCCTTCAACCTGCACGGCTCACTGCTCCCGAAATACCGCGGTGCTGCGCCCGTTCAGTATGCCGTCTGGAAGGGTGAGGATGTGACAGGAGTCACCATGTTCCGCATCGAACCTGCGCTGGATTCCGGTCCGATGATCGGTCGAGTGGAGACGCCGGTGGCTCCGGGCGAGACTTCCGGAGACCTCCTGCTGCGGCTCGCCCGGCTCTGCCCGCCCTTCACCCTCGAAATGCTGGATCAGCTGGAACGTGGCACGGCCGTGTTTGAACCTCAGGATCCGTCCCTCGTCACTTTGGCGCCCAAAATCCAGCGTGAGGACGGACGCATCAACTGGACTCTTTCGTCCCGGCGGATCGACTGTCATATTCGCGCCATGCAGCCGTGGCCGAAAGCGACAACGCTGCTGCAGCGTGACGGACAATCTGCAGTTCGTTGTCTGATTCAGCAGGTGCGGGTGCTGTCTGAGGCAGAATGGCCAGCGGTGGCAGCCGGAGCTGGCAGGCTGCTGCTGTCGGACCGGCGGTTGTGCGTGCGGACCGGCGACGGCTGGCTGGAAGTTCAGAGCATTCAGCCGGAGGGGCGTCGGGCGATGGAGGGGACGGCCTTTGCCAACGGCTATCCGCTCGGGGCTCATGCCGAATTCCACGCTGAAAACCTGCCCTGATTCCTCGCAATGCGAGCATTTTTCGGCAAATTTCGGTTGAATTCCGGATTTTTAGAGAGTTTCGGGGGGGACTTGAGCAAGTGCTGCCGACCGGTCAGAAATTCGCGTCTGCACGCCCGCACTGACCACCAGGATTTTCCGTAAACTCTGAATTGCAAACAATTTACAACTTCCTCCATGATGCGTGGCCCGCTTTGCAGCGGGCCTCATCAAGTCTGCGGGCTTTTCAGAACGTACCGCGCCGCCCGGCGTTCCTCTTCCGCTTCCTCAATTCTGCCAACTACAGCGCAGTAAACATCCGTTTCCCGTGGTAAACTGTCGCCACAGGCCCGTTCACTGCCGTCAACAGTCGTCTACCAGGTTTTGAGGTAATTTCTCTGCATGACCGCTGCAGTACCCCCGGAAGTTGTCATCACAGGCATTGGTATCCTGTCCCCGGTCGGGATTGGTCGGTCCGACTTCTGGACCGGCATTTCTTCCGGCCGTTGCGGGCTGCGCCGCATTCAGCTCGAAGACTGGGTGGCAGCCCCGGGCTGCATTGGCGGCGAAGTCAGCGACTTCAACGATGAAACAGCGAAGAAAGTACACCTGAAAACGCTGCGTAAAAGTCTGAAGGTGATGTGTCGCGAAATTCAGATGGGCGTGGCTTCTGCACTGCAGGCCATGGAAGATGCGGGCCTCGCTCCAGGCTCCGTCCCCTCCGGCCGCATCGGCTGTGACTTCGGCGCAAATCTGATGTCCAGTCCTCCTGACGTCGTTCACGAAGCGGCGCTCAAGTCACGTTCTTCCCGCTTTGGTACACTGGCCTTTGATTACGACCGCTGGGGTGAAGTCGGCCGTCTGGGACTTGAACCCCTCTGGCTGCTCAAATATCTCCCCAACATGCCTGGCTGCCACATCGGCATCGCTCTGGAAGCCTGTGGCCCGAACAATTCCATCACCCACGACGAAGCGTCCGGTTGTCTGGTCATTGGTGAAGCCTGCAACGCCATTCGTCGCAATCGGGCTGACGTGATGATTGCGGGGGTCACGGGAACGCGTCTGCACACGGTCAAGGCTTGTCACGCGGCCCGCTGGGACGTGCTGGCCGACGGCCCTGCCGAAACGCGTGTCCGTCCCTTCGACGCGGGCCGCTGTGGCGAGGCGATTGCCGAAGCTGCCTGCAGCCTGATACTCGAATCCCGCGAGCACGCCGAAAAACGCGGCGCTAAGATCCTCGGTACCGTGCTCTCCTGCGCCGCCAGCTCCGTCATTTCGCGTACTGGCGAACCTGACGAAGCCACCGCGGTCGCTATGGCCGCCTCCGCCGCGCTCAGCCGCGCCGGTCTCACCCCCGCCCAGCTAGGACATATCAACGCCTGTGCCTCCGGTAATCCCGTTCGTGACCGCAGCGAAGCAATCGGTCTCCGCCAACTCCTGGGAACCGACGCCCGGAACGTCCCGGTCACGGCCATCAAAAGCTACACCGGCAGCGCAGGCAGTGGTTCGTCTCTCTGCGAACTTGCTGCCTCGCTTCTCGCACTCCAGCAGGGAATCATCCCCCGCACCCTGAACTTCTCCGCAACCGATACAGACACCCCGCTTGATGTTGTTCACGGCGAACACCGCCAGGCATCCAGCGGACTGTTCCTCAAAACCAGCGTCACTCGCATGGGCCAGGCCAGCGCCGTCGTCATCAAAGTCTGATGTCCCTGGCATCGGTCCTGTTCCCTCCTGCACAGGTGGCTTATGTCAACCGGCAGCTCCAGCCCCCAGGCCGATTCACTCGCAAAGCTGCGAATTCGCCGCGATCAGGCCCCTCGCGGTCCGTCCGCCCTCGGCCGGATTCTCAAAGTTCTCTTCTTCACAATCCTGCTCGGCTGCATCGCTGCTGCTGTCTGGTTTTTTGCCTTTTCCGGCGGCGTGTTTCCTGATGCCGCAAAGCTCCTCAGCTCCGTCCGCCCCAAACCGGAAGTCCGCATCGCCATCGTCAGTGTCGAGACCGGATCATCCGCGGACGCCACGGTTGTGGCCACTGGCTATATTGAATCCCGCCAGCAGGCCCGCATTGGCGCGCGAGCCACGGGCCGCATCCAGGACGTGAAAGTGGAAGAAGGCTCCAAAGTGGTCGCCAACGAGGTTCTGGCGGTGCTCGAACACGCCGATCTCGACGCATCGCTCGCGGCCGCCGAAGCCGCCGCCGCTCGCTGCCGCAGTGAACTCTTGGAACAGGACGTTGTGATCCAGCGATCTCGTCGCGACTTCGAGCGGGCTGAAAAAGCCTTCGCCGCGAAGACCATGACCGCCGCCGAATATGACGCCGCCAGATTCGACACCGACGCTGCACTCGCCCGCCGCGCCTCGCTTGAAGCGGCACTTACGCTCGCCGAAGCCCGCGTTCAGGAGGCACAACAGCTCCGGGAGAACATGTTCGTCCGTGCCCCCTTCGCCGGCACCGTCATCTCAAAGGACGCTGAACTCGGCGAATCCATCATGCCTGGTGGAATGGGCGAAGCGTCCGGTCGCGGTTCCGTCGTCACCATCGCCGACCTTGAACACCTTGAAGTCGACTGCGATGTCAAGGAAGACTTCATCAACCGTGTCACCACCGGACAAGCAGCCGAAATCAGTGTTGATGCCGTTCCCGACCGCCGTTACCGGGGCACAGTGCGCAAAGTGATTCCCATGGGCGATCGCGCACGGGCGACGGTGAAGGTTCGAGTTGCTTTTGAGGATGCGGATCAGAAGCTTTTCCCGGAAATGAGCGCCACAGTTTACTTCCTGCCGGAAGGTCAGGCCCGGCCGGTCGAACAAACTGCTCCCCGCATCTTCTGCCCCAACGACGCGCTGCACACCGCCGAGGGCGACACATGGGTCTGGATCGTCAACCGCGACGACTGCCTGCAGAAAACCATTGTGCAGATTGTCGAACGTCGCGAAGACCGTACAGAAATCGCTTCCGGACTCAGCGGCGGCGAAAAAGTTGTCGTCAGCAAACCTCAGGATTTCCGCGATGGTCTGGCTGTCAAGCCGGCTCAATAAATTCACAGATCAGCCCCCGCAATCACTCCCCTCAGAACAGACAGAAGTAACGTCATGAGCGACCCCATCGTTCAGGTGTTGAATGTGAGCCGCGAATTCCGCCGTGACCAGATCACCATTCCCGTGCTCTCCGGTATGAATCTCACCGTCGAACCCGGCGGCTACCTCGCCCTCATGGGGCCCTCGGGTTCCGGAAAAACCACACTTCTGAATCTGATCGCCGGACTCGATCGCCCCACTTCCGGGTCCGTGATCGTCTGCGGTCAGGACCTCGGACGCTCCTCCGAAACTGAACTCGCCAAATGGCGTTCCCGACATATCGGCTTCATCTTTCAGATGTACAACCTCATCCCTGTCCTCACCGCCTGGGAAAACGTGGAGCTGCCGCTCACGCTCACCTCGCTCTCCCGCCGCGAACGCGACGAACATGTCCGCACGGCCCTGCAGGTTGTCGGTCTTGCTGATCGCATGGATCATTACCCCAGACAACTCTCCGGAGGTCAGGAACAGCGCGTAGCCATCGCCCGGGCCATCGTTACTGACCCGGACCTGATTGTGGCCGACGAACCCACCGGTGACCTCGACGCCAGATCCGCTGCCGAAATTCTGGACCTGATGCAGCGGCTCAATCAGGAATTTCAGAAGACCATCATTATGGTGACTCACGACCCCCATGCTGCTGAACGTGCATCCCGCACCCTGCATCTGGAAAAAGGTGTCCTCGTCTCCGAAGTTTCCTCCGACCGAAACCAGAAAGCCACCCGCTGATGTACACGATCAAATACATCTGGCGGAACATCCGCCGCAACTCCATTCGCACCCTGCTCACGGTGCTTTCCGTCGGCTTCAGTCTCGCACTGATGACCGTCCTCTACGGATTCCTCGCTTCCACCGACACGTATCGGCAGGAAGCCAGTCAGTCCAATCGCGTCGTGGTGATGAACATCCAGGGCTTCGCCGGCAGCCTGCCGATTTCGGCCGTCGATGATGTCCGCCGCACGAAATCCGTGGCGGCTGCTGTACCGCTGGCATGGTACGGAGGTGCGTATCAGGACGAGCGGATGCCGTTTGCCACCTTCGCCACAGACCCCTCCGCGTTCTTTGATGTGTGGCCTGACTACACCATTCCCCCGGAACAGCTCAAGGCCTGGCAGTCCAACCGTCAGGGCTGCATTATCGACCGCCGGATCGCTGAACGTCGCGGCTGGACCGTCGGCACCCGCATCCCGCTCACCAGCTCCATCTACCCTTTCCCCCTCGACCTCGAAATCAGCGGCATCTTCGATTCACCCAAAAACACCGACTCCCTCTACTTCCACTGGGACTACCTCAACGAAGGACTCCGTCAGATCAACTTCCCGGAGCTGGACAACGCCGGCACCGTCTTCGCCCGGGTCGAGAACAGGGACGACATGACACCGGTGATCGATGCGATCGATGACCGCTTCGGCAGCTCTGACACACCCACTCGCAGCCAGACCGAGGCCGCCTTTGCCAAGATGTTCGCAGACATGCTCGGCAACGTGCAGGTGCTCATTCGCAACATCGGACTGGCTGTCGTCTTTTCCCTGTCGCTGGTCACAGCCAATGCGATGGCGATGGCAATGCGCGAACGTGTTACGGAAATCGCAGTGCTCAAGGCCATCGGTTTTTCCCGCGTTCGAGTGCTTATTCTGGTGCTCGGAGAGGCATTCCTCATTTCGATGCTTGGCGGCTGCTTCGGTGTCGCTGTGGGCTGCGTGTTTCTGCAGGCGATGAACCAGGCGATTCCGCAGTTCTTCCCGCTTGCACTCAATGAACTCGCCGGACTCTGGATGACCTACGGGCTCATTGCGGCTGCCTTCCTTGGCATTGTCAGCGGTATTGTTCCCGCTCTGCAGGCCGCCAGACTTTCTGTCATTAACGGACTGCGCCGCATCGCATAAACAGGCCACGCCATGATCCCTGCTAAGTACAATCTCCGCAACCTCCGCGTTCGCTGGATGACCACGCTGATGACCGTAATCAGCACCGGGCTGGTCGTCTGGGCCTCCGTGCTCTGCTTCGGTCTTACCGACGGACTTCGCTATGCGCTGCAGGTGACCGGCCACGAGCTGGACCTGATTGTGCTCCGCAAGGGGTCCACGGACGAAATCAGCAGCGGCCTTGAACAGAAGGTGGCCTCCGACGTCGCCTCGCTCCCGGGCATCGCCAAAGACGCCGCCGGTCGTCCGCTCTGCTCCGTCGAATTCGTGACCATTCTGACCAAACCCCGCCGCAATAACGGGGGCATCGTCAATCTGATCGTCCGCGGGCTTGATGACACCGGACGGACGCTCCGACCCGACTTTCGCATTGTTGAGGGGCGGGACGTAAATCCTGGCACCTTTGAAGCCATCACCAGCCGCACCATGGCTGCGCGCTTTGAAAACCTCGGCATCGGCGAAGAGCTCGAAATCAACCGTCGCAACTTTCGTATCGTGGGCTATTTCGAGGCTGCCGGAAGTGCTGCTGAATCTGAAGTCTGGACCGACCTGCGCGATCTCACACTCGCACGCAAATCCGCCGGCGCTGTCAGCTCCGTCTGCCTCCGCGCCGAATCCCCGGAACAACGCGACCGCCTGATCGAAACGCTCGCCGCAGATAAACGCTTTCAGCTCTCGGCAATCCGCGAAACGCAGTACTTCGAGGAGCAGATGAATCAGGCCAGCGCCATTCAGTACATCGGTTATGTGATCGCCGGCTTCCTCATCTTCGGCGCCATGTTCGCGGCCGCCAACACCATGTATGCCGCTGTCGCCAGCCGTGCTCGGGAAATCGGCACCCTGAGAGCGCTCGGATTTTCCCGCTCCGCCGTACTCACCTCATTCCTCTTCGAAGCCATCGTCCTCTGCCTGCTCGGCGGAATCCTTGGCTGCGCAGCAACACTGCCCTTCAACGGCCTGTCCACAGGCACAGTCAATCAATTCAGCGAAATTACATTCTCGTTCCGATTCGGTCCCCGAGTACTGTTGCAGGGAGTAACCCTCGCCGTCGTCATGGGACTGCTCGGCGGCATCCTTCCCGCCATCCGTGCCGTGCGTCTGAATATTATCTCGGCACTCAGAGAACGCTGAACAAACCCCGGCCCGGCCGCAGCAGAGCAGCAGCGGTTCAGTGAAAAGGTTCACTCAATCAGTGTTGGGCTTTACGCGACGGGCCTGGTCATCAGGTTCCAGAGGCCCCGCTGCGATCTCCTGAAGCAGCGTCGCGAACGGACAGACTTCCACCACCAGCGGTTCATCGGGGACGAAGCCGACGATGGAATACGGCAGGTCTTTGAGGTTGCCGGGATCGATGGCCCAGCCTTCCACAGGAGCCCGGCCGAAAACGAGTGCGACCTCGTCCCCGGTCCTCTGAACGGCCAGCCATTGCGTGATTTCGTCGGAAAAATCAAACGGGAGCCGGATCAGGCCACCATCTTCCAGCGTCTGCAGAACGCGGTGCCATTCACGGAGCAGACTGTGGAGAGCGGATTGCAGTTGCTGTCTTGTGGGTTCGGAGGCAGCGATTTCGCTGGTGCCGAGCGTCATGCCCGAGTCCAGATAGTGGCATTCCCCGCGGCGGGATTCTGTTCCGCAGCGAACTTCAATCTGATTGCCGGAATTGAGCCTGACTGCTAGCGTCCGCATGGAAAGTCTTGTGTTGCCTGTGCATCCTGAGACTGCCTGACAGATGCCGTCAGCGGACGGCGATTCCAACTGCCTGGAAACCCATTTATGATACGCGTTCTTTGTACTGCGCTGAATGCTGAATCCGGTCCGCATTTTCAGATCCTTGCGAATGCCGGTCACGAGTGCCATGTTGTTGACCGCAGTCTGGATCTGTGGAACCCGGCAGTGCTTTCCCGGGCCATCCAGGACTATGACGCAGTGATTGCCGGATCCGAACCATGGCCGCCGGACGTGATCGCCTCCAGCCCGCGGCTGCGGGTCATTGCAAGAGCCGGTGTGGGCTTTGACGCAGTGAATCTTGCGGCCTGTGACGAACGTCGCATCGTTGTGGCGACGACACCCGGCTGCAATCATCATTCCGTCGCCGAACATGCCATCGCGATGCTCATGGCTGTCGGGCGCGGGTTTCCGGCACTTGATCAGGAAGTGCGTCGCGGCGAATGGAATCGCAACCCCTGGCCACGCGTCTGGGGACGCACCATCGGCCTTGTGGGACTCGGCCGTATCGGCCAGGCCACAGCAATTCGCGCCAAAGGGCTGGGACTCAGCGTCCTCGCCTATGATCCGGCACCTCCGACGGCCTTCGCAGCCGAACATGGGGTGCAGCTGGTGCCCCTCGAAACGCTCATCACCCGGTCCGACTACATCTCCCTGCACCTGCCCGTCACACCTGTCACCCGACATCTGATCAATGACGACAGCATCGCCAGGATGAAGCCGGGGGTCGTGATCATCAACACGTCCCGCGGACCTCTGATTGATGAACCGGCACTGATCAGAGCCCTGCAGTCGGGCAAAGTCCGCGGAGCCGGACTGGATGTCTTCGCCGTTGAACCGCTCCCTCTCGACAGTCCGCTCATCAGCATGCCCAACGTCCTGCTCAGCGGCCATGTCGCCGGACTCGATAACGAATCCCATGACGCCACCTGGGAAATGGGTGCACAGATCATTCTGCAACTGCTCCGCGGAGAATGGCCCGCCGACTGCATTCAGAACCTGAAAGGCTGCAGCGACTGGAAGTGGCAGCAGTAAGGACAGCGGCAGTGGGTTGAACCGTGCATGAGCCGAAACGCGTCAGCAGTCCGGCTCATGCACAAATTGCGACACAAGGTGCCATGCGCCTGTGCGGGCTTCAGCGAGTGTCATTTCCAGTCAGACCTGAGCGCACTTTTCCAGCAGCAGAGATGCAGGTTTGGAATTTGTCGCTTCCAGTGGTGCTGCCATGACGCAGGTTCCTGACTGCGTAAATGAGTCAAGAGCTACCCGGAGCAGAGTTACCGCTGTGCCCCAAAGCGCGACCTTCCTCCAAAGCACTCCCATCCGCTCACGACAGAATGACAACCACCCCGGCAGATGGTGCGGTGCAAACGAAAACAACGGTTCAGTCGACAACTACGACACCAGCAATTACGCCGGTCGCACCAATTCTGCCGCCCACGGTTCGGCCGCCGGAGGCTTGAGGGACAGACCCCTGGAGCGCTTGCAGTGGTTGAAGCGGTTCAGGCGACAACAACGACGCCAGCAATTGCGCCGGTCGCACCAATTCTGCCGCCCCACGGTTGGTCGCCGGAGGCTTGAGGGACAGACCCCTGGAGCGATTGCAG
>CAZLOQ010000108.1:0-20350 GCA_964561125.1 uncultured Chitinophaga sp.
CCTGACCTGGCATTTCATGCCAGGCTGATGGAACTGGCCTTACAGGCCGCACACGCAGATGAATCGTCGCACGGGGGCACTGCGACCCCGCAACGTCCTGCAAAGGCCCTGGTGCTGGCAGCGGAATGCAGGCGTGTGGAGTTTCACGCCGGGAGGCGCGCACGTCAGCCACAACTTACGCGGCAGGCGTGGTCAGGCGAGGATATCCTGGACAACATGGCCATGAACATCCGTGAGCCGGAATTGGCGTCCCTGGAATCTGTAAGTCAGCTGTTCGTGGTGAATTCCCAGCTGGTGCAGCAGAGTGGCCTGCAGGTCATGGACGTGAACGGGGTTTTGCACGGCATTGAACCCGAGTTCGTCGGACGCGCCGTAGCTGAGTCCCGGGCGAATACCTCCGCCGGCAAGCCAGACGGTGAACGCATAAGGATGATGGTCGCGGCCCCAGCGGGGTCGGTTGTTGATGTCGCCCTGAATAAAGGGTGTGCGGCCGAATTCTCCGCCCCAGATCACGAGTGTTTCATCGAGGAGTCCGCGTTGTTCCAGGTCCCGCACCAGAGCCGCACTGGGCTGGTCGGTGTCGCGACACTGGCTGTAGAGTTCGGTGGTCAGCGAGTTGTGCTGATCCCAGCCGGCATGCATCAGCTGGACGAATCGCGTCCCGCGTTCCACCAGCCGGCGTGCGAGGAGGCAGTTGTGGGCGAACGTGCCGGGCTCGGTAACTCCGGGACCGTACATATCGAGGGTGGCCTGAGTTTCTCCGGAGAGATCCGTGAGTTCCGGGACGCTGGCCTGCATGCGAAAGGCCATTTCGTACTGTGCGATTCTGGCGGCAATTTCCGGGTCTCCGGATTCCTGCAGTCTGAGTTCGTTCAGTCGGGCCATGTCATTGAGCCAGCCACGTTTCATTTCCCGCGACAGGCCTCCCGGATTGCTCAGATAGAGCACCGGATCGCCACTGCCCCTGAACTTCACTCCCTGAAATTTCGACGGCAGAAATCCGCTGCCCCAGTAGAAGTCGTAGAAGATCTGTCCGCAGGAGGTGTTGCGAGTGATGGAGGTCATGACGACGAAGGCCGGGAGTGACTGAGTTTCGGCTCCCAGTCCCCATGTGAGCCATGCACCGGCGGTTGGTCGCCCGGGCAGCTCCGCACCGCTCAGCAGAAACTGAATCGCAGGCGCATGGTTCACAGCTTCGGTGTGCATGCTCTTTACGAAACACAGGCGGTCCGCAATCGCTGCTGTGTGCGGCAGAAAATCGCTCACCCATGAACCACTCTCGCCCCGCTGCCGGAACGGTTCAACCGGTGCCAGCATCAGCTTTCCATCGGCTGCTCCGGTCATCGTGCTGAAGCGTCGGCCTTCGGCATAGCCAGCCGGGAGTGGCTGACCGTGCAGTTCTCTGAGCTTTGGTTTGTAGTCGAACAGATCCACATGCGTGGGGGCGCCATTCTGGAACAGCCAGATCACGCGTTTGGCTTTGGGCGGGAAATGCGGGAGTCCGGGCAGTGCCGCCCCTGTCGACGGCTGTGTGTGTTCTGATCCCTGCGATGTGTCTGCAGCCAGCAGTGAAGCGAGTGCCATACTACCGACTCCTGTGGCGGAGCGGCCCAGAAACGCACGTCGGGCTGTCAGATTTCGGTACTCGTCTTCCGGATGCATGATCGTCCTCGCTGGCTATTCCTTTGAGAGTGCTTCGTCCAGATTGAGCATGGCAAGACACAGGGCCGTCCACGCTGCATGCTCGGCAACCGGCAAACCGGCCGCCCCCGGCGACTCACCGGTCGCCGCCAGTGCTGCGGCTGCCTCGTGATCCGCAAGGAACTGCTGGCGCGAACGTGCAAGCCCTGCCAGCAGGATATCGGCTTCACTGTTATTCAGGTCCCGCGCAAGGATCCGCAGCGACACCTGCCGCAATCGCTCGCGGTCATCGTGTGCAGGTTCGAGATGGATCTGCTGAGCCAGGACGCGCGCGGCTTCGGCCCACGTGATATCGTTGAATGTTGCCAGTGCGTGCAGCGGTGAATTGGTGCGAAAGACAGAAACGCTGCAGGTTTGCCGAGCAGCATTGTCAAAGAACATCGTGGGCCCGATGATCCGTCGCCAGAACACATACAGACTCCGCCGATACAGCGCCGCACCTGAATCCCGGGCATACGTCTTACGACCGAATGTCGCCTCCTCCCAGATCCCGGACGGCTGGTAGACATTGACCGGCGGACCACCGAGCGTGCGGTTGAGCAGTCCTGAGGCGGCAAGGGCCTGGTCCCGCAGCATCCACGAGGGCCAGCGGTAGCGCGGCGAACGTGCCAGCAGACGATTCTCAGGGTCCTGCTCGAGCTGTTCAGGACGCACCCGCGATGACTGACGATACGCATGGCTGGTGACCATCAGCTTCATCAGTCGCTTCACATCCCAGCCGGAGTCGCGGAAATCAGCGGCCAGCCAGTCGAGCAGTTCCGGGTGCACGGGCAGTTCGCCCTGAACTCCGAAGTCGTTGGCTGTCTTCACCAGTCCTGTGCCGAACACCTGCTGCCAGAAGCGATTCACGACCACTCGAGCCGTCAGCGGATTCTGTGGAGAGACGAGCCAGCGAGCCAGATCCAGTCGTGTTGCGGAAGCCTCGAGCGGCAGCCCGGGAAGGCTGGCGGGCACTGCGGCTGAAACCGGCTTGCCGGGGTTGTTGTACAGTCCGCGGTTGAGCAGGAATGTTTCCCGACGGGCAGGCTGGTCGGCCATCACCATCACCAGTGGAACGCCGGTCTGCTGCCGCTTCAGCTGCTCTTCAAGGTCCCGCAGCTGCCGTGACAGGTCTGCGTGCTCGGCGTCGGCTGACAGACGATCATTCCGGATCACAGCAACCTGGTCGGGCGTGCGTTTTTCGGGTGGTGTGCTGAGTGCCTGGCGGAGCTGTTCGGGGAGGGTATTGCTGAGCGATGGCTGCGTATCAGTGGTGACCGAGATTGAGAACAGGCCCAGATTATGACTCACATGCGCCGAGTCATGCCGCAGTTCGATCCGCAGCTGGTCTCCTGTCTGCAGTTCCAGGGGTTTATCGAAGCGAAACACGGCTGCGTGATCCCGGTCGAACGGACGACCTGCGTAAACGGCCCAGCCTGACTGACGGTCGCTGTCGAACGCGTTGGTGACCTTCAGATCACCCTGCTCGAATGTGGCCTCTGCAGAGACGATCTGCACGGGCCACTGATTATTGCCGCGAATCTGCAGCACTTTGAGGTCGGTGAGTACAAAGTTACCGCTGTCGGAACGCGCGAGTCCGTTCTGCGTATGTGAGGGGTGTCGGAGCGCATCCAGGCGGAGTGCCGTGATGCGGCCCGGGGTGGTTTTGAGTGTCAGTCGATAAGCATCGTTGGCCGGATTCGGCCCGCTCGCAAAGATGCTCAGATCGTCCTGCTGCCGGAGTGTCTGATGATCAGCTTCGAGGTGCTCAGCGGCCAGCCGTTGCCAGCGAATCCCGGCTGTCAGCTGCTGCAGGCGAACGGACTCCCGGCTCTGCGGGTCAGCGTCCAGCAGGGCTTCGCGCCGGGCTTTTAATCCGCTCAGGCGACTGATTTCCGCCTGCAGTCGCGATTGCTCTGCCCGCTGTGCAGTGGTCGGCACGGCGAGGACAGGCGGCGTCTGGCCGCTGCGGCCGTCACCGGTTACCGGAGTCTGATTGAAAAAAGCAAACAGGCTGTAGTAGTCCTGCTGACTTAGGGCATCAAACTTGTGGTCGTGACAGCGGCAGCAGTTGAATGTGAGCCCCAGCCAGAGCGTCCCTGTGGTCTCGGCCATGTCCATGACATAGTCCACACGGTTTTCTTCGGCGATTCGGCCGCCTTCCCCGTTGATCATGTGATTGCGGCAGAATGCGGTTGCCAGGCGTTCGGTATCGCCGGCTTCCGGGAGCAGATCTCCGGCAAGCTGCTGAAGTGTGAACTGGTCCCACGGAAGATTTTGGTTGAACGCCTCCACGACCCAGTCGCGCCAGGGCCACATTGTTCGCTCGGTGTCGCCCTGATAGCCATTGGAATCCGCGTAGCGGGCGGCATCCAGCCAGTCCCAGGCCATGCGCTCACCATAGTGGGGTGACGACAGCAGGCGATCGACCAGGAGTTCCAGCGCATCGGGCCGGTGATCCTGTTCAAATGCAAGCGTTTCGGCGGGAGTGGGGGGAAGGCCGGTGAGTTCCAGTGAGAGGCGACGAATCAGCGTGGCACGGGGAGCTTCCGGAGACGGCGAAAGCCCTGCTGTGTGCAGACGAGCCTGGATGAAGGCGTCGATCGGATTGCGGACGGGAGCGTGGGGAACGGCAGTGCCGGGAACGGGCACTGCGGGCTGCCGGAGCGGTTGCCAGGACCAGTGGTCGCCCCAGACAGCTCCCTGGGTAATCCAGCGCCGGATCGTTTCCTGTTGAGCTGCAGACAGCTTTCGGCCGGAATCCGGCGGCGGCATGTGAAGCTGAGGATCCGGAGACATGATGCGACGATAGAGTTCGCTGCCGTCCGCGTCGCCCGGTTTGAGAACCTGCATGGCTGCAGTGCGATCGTCCAGACGCAGGTCTCCCTGTCGCTGAGCGGCATCCGGGCCGTGGCAGTGGAGACAGTGATCGCCCAGAATCGGGCGGATATCGCGGTTGAAGTCCACGGGCGGTTCATCGGCAGAGACGCCTGCGGTGACTGTGAGGAAACAGCAGACGGCCAGCCGCGGGAGTGACGTGCGGGCAGAGATGAAATTCAGCATGGCAGGAGTACTCTGGGCTGGCTGTCTTCCTGACCGGAGATCAGAGAAGTCAGCGATTCAAAGTCAGCGATACCCGGGAACACGCGGGGTTATTTTAGGGTTTCCGGGGTCACGGGGCGAGCATCTGTTCAGCAAACTGCTTTTGGCAGCCCCAAAACTGTTGGTGCGGGGCGTTGAAAGGGCAGTTCACGTCAGCGAGCGAAGTCATCGATCAACTCGCCAGGGGCGACAGTCAATTCCAGCAGGACACGAAATCCCACGCTGTCATTACGGGTCTGGTCCGGATCGCTGGTGCGGTAAGCGGCGCGGAACGTGTTGTTCAGGGGATCGTTGCGAAAGGAACCACCGCGGTTGATGCGTCCATCACCAGTTTCACAGCAGGGATCCGACACGGGGCCGGTCGTGTACTCAGCGAACTGATCGAGGCAGTTTTCAAGCAGGTTGCCGTGCATATCGAATAATCCGAGGGGATTGGGAAGTTTTTGCTTCACGGGTTGAGCCCGGCCGCGGGAGTTGGACCTGGTCCAGGCGAAGTCATTGAGCAGCGCTGGATTATTGCCGAAGGAATAGGCGGAGAGAGTTCCTGCGCGACAGGCATATTCCCACTCGGCTTCCGTGGGCAGTCGATAGACCTGATTCTCACGAGTGCTCAGTCGCCTTGTGAATTCAACCTGTCTGGCCCATGTGGCCCAGGCGGCGGGGTAATCGGGCCCGGTATCCACATTGAGCTGTCCCTGCCACGGCTGGTCGTGCATCACCTGCTGCCACTGGGCCTGAGTCACTTCAGTGGCTGCCAGACGAAACGGGCGACTGATGCGAACCAGACGCTGTTTTTCCGGATCAATGTCAGCAAAAGTTGCTTTGCGACCGGGTTCGGTGACTGGCGAGCCCTGCTGGAATTCGCCGGCGGGAATCAGCAAAAGCGACATGCCGATGGAGTTCTGCAGGGCGATCGGGGCATTGAGTGACTCAGCCAGCTGCTGCTGGATCTGTGCCACTTCGCTGGGGTCAAGGGACGTCTCTGTGAACAGCAGTTCGAATTGCGGTTTGGGGCTGAGTGGAGTGACAAGCTGGCGTTCACCGGATTTCCGCAGGAGTTCTTCGAGCTGAGCGGACGCGGCGGAAAAATCGCGTGCGGCGGAATCCCAGCGCGCGGAGTTGCCGTCAGTTGCTGCGGTGTCGGCGAGTTGACGGATGGCGGTGAATTCCGAAGTTTGCTGAAGCCGTTGCGGGGCAGCAGCGGCAAGCAGTTTCCAGCGACGAAACTGCTGTTCGCAGTTGAGTGCGGCCGAGTGGTCGTTCTGCAGATCCAGCAGCTCAGTCAGGAGTGATTCGCAGCGTTGCTGGAGTTCCAGGGCCGGGATCGTGCTGATGTCTGCACTGAGCTGTGTGCGGTGCTGGCGAAGGCGTTCGAGACGCTGGCTGAGCAGTGGCAGCGGGGGTGACAGTCGCAGGCGAAGGTTATCGATCCGCAGGCCCGTGGTCCTGACCTGTTCCTCCAGCAGCACGCGCTGCCGCCGAAGCTGCTCATCCCGCTCCTGAATCAGCTTTGTCTGCCGTGAAATGCTGCTGTTGAGCACGAGGTGTGAAGCCAGAAGCAGGACGAGAGTGATACCGAGGCAGAGCTTTGCAGCACGAACTGTGCGTTGACTGCGCTGAAGCTGCTGCTGCGGATGTTGCGACGCGCGCAGCTGCAGTGTGGCCTCGAGACGGCCGGCGACTGTCATGGCATGCCAGCGTTCCGGCGACGGTGATGGCGACGGGGATGGTGACGGGGATGGTGATGGTGAGGGGGATGAAGCCGCTGACGAGGCCGCGTTGTTCGCTGGATTGACGAATTCCGGCGGGGGCTGACAGAGATATTCAAGGATGACTGAATAAAAGTCTGCGGGGATGCCGGCGTTGGCGAGCAGTTGCGGGAGTTCTGCGGGGGGATATTGAGCGGCAATTTTTCCGCAGAGGATCGTGAAGCAGATTCGGGCAAGAGCGTGAACTTCATCGGCAACTGTCGGTCGCCGTTCTCCGCTGCGAACTGCATCGCTGGCGAAAGCCTGCGTTACGGGGACAGTGGGGAGTGTCTGCAGGCTGCGATAGCCGGGATTGGGGCGTCCGCCGCCACCGAAGTCAATCAGGCGAATTCGGCCTCCCGGGCTGAGAAGAATGTTGTTGAGTGAAGGATCACGCTGCAGCAGATGGGCGGCGTGCAGTTGAGCGTAGGCGCGGCAGACATTCAGGCAGAGCCGTTCACGGTCGGGAACGGGCAGAGCAGGGCGGGCTGCGAGGTAATCACCGAGTGTTTCGCCGTCGATCCATTCCAGCACCAGAAAAGGCTGTCCGGCGGGTGGTTCGACGGCGCGGTAAAAGCGGGGAACGAGACCGGGCGGAAGTTCGGGTGCGTCAAGAATGCGGCACTCCCGCTGGAACATCCGCCGCGAATCGGGGTTGTGTGGTTCCAGCAGAATCTTGACCGCACGCAGATTGCTGGTGGCATGATCTGTCGCACGGCAGACGACACCAAAGGCCCCGGCGGCGACGCGAGTGATCTGGCGGAGTCCTTCGGCCTGCAGTGCAGCGCGGGTTGCAGGGAGAATTTCATCGAGCTCGTCGATGGAGTCGGGATTGGGAGCCAGGCCCAGAGCCCGGTGAATCTGCGGGCCAATTGGACCGCTGCCGGATGCGGTGTCAGGACTGCTGGGAGCCGCTTCAGGGGAGGCCTGCCGTGCCGGTGCGGGGGCCGGTGCGGGTGCCGGTGTGTCGCTGCTCATGATTCCGGCTCCTCGCGCCGCGAGGTTTTGAGTCGGTAGCGTCCGCGGCGGAGCAGCAGTTCGACTTCGGGGCGAGGCAGGTTGAGTGTGGAGGCGATGTCATCATAGGACAGTCCGTCGACATAGCGCAGTCGGAGCGCTGCGCTGCAGGCAGTAAGTTCGGGGTCACTGGAGCCTTCCCAGTTCTGCAGGAGTTCGAGAGCTGAGTCAAACGGGACCCCATGACGATTTTCAAAATGAGCTGCGCGGGTACTGGTGAGCTGCGACAGGATGTCTTCAACGCAGGCATCTTCGCGCGACGGAGCGTCCGGAGAGCTGATGGCCTGCTGAAAAGCGCGTCTGCGGCGGTAGTGGTTCAGCATCAGGGAGGACATGGTGCGGGACACGTAACCTGTGAGTTGCCTGCGGGACTGCGTTCGCATCAGGCGGTCGGGGTATTTTTCGAGAATGCGGGTGAAGGCCTGATTGAGAACTTCGGTGAAACGCGCTGAGACATCGGCAGCGGGATGGTTGGCGCGGGGGCCGAGTCCCGGGAGCAGGGGCGCGATCCGGCGGAGTTCAGTGTAGAGAAAGCTGTAGATGTCGTGTTCCAGCTGCTTGTCCCGGGGACCATCGCCGCCGGGGTATTGCAACTGCCATTCGCGGAGACGCTCGAAGATGCGGTGTTCGAGGGACAACGTGGGCATGGGACGACCGGCAAAGATGGGCGCGAAAAAAAAGCGACGTTTTCGGAAGCCCGAAAACGTCGCTTGAAGAGGGGCGAGAGGGAGTCGAACCCTCGCGTGACGGATTTGCAATCCGTTGCCTTAGCCACTTGGCTACCGCCCCGATGGTTTTGCGGACCGGGAAACCTGAGCGCCCTGGGAGGGCTGAGCCGGTTAGTGGTCACGTTAAGATCGTAGCGAAGATATCGGCGTTTGGTCGAGAGTGCTGAAGGGAATTCTGCGGGAAATCTCAGAGGAGAAAATCGGTGTCCTGCGGGGGCTGGGGCAATCGGGTTAACGAACGGGCCTGTGGCATTGACACGAGTCAATTTGAACTGGTTCGCGGTCCGGGTGCTGGAAGGGCAGGAGCGGACTGCGTAGGATGCTGTCCCATGAAAGTCGCCTCGCCCGTTGTTTTCAGGGAGATCCGGGGTGGCTGAAAAGACAGGAGAAGACACGTGGAATCTGAAGAGTTATTGATCCAGCAGGCTCGAGACGCGGTCAGTCAGTGCAATTGGGTGGTGGGGGAGTGTGCTGCGAAGTGGACGGCGCGGCATGCGAAGGGCCGCACGGATGGAGACTTTGGGCAGCTGGTGGGGCTCAGCGGTGATCAAATCTTTCAGCGGCGGCGTGTGTGGGAGCGATTTGGCTCTGTGCACGCGGACTTTCCCGGGCTCAAGTGGTCCTTCTTCTACGTCGCGCTCAACTGGGACGACGCCCCGGAATGTCTTGCGTGGGCTCGGGACGGAGACGCGACAGTGGCTGAGATGCGCGCCTGGCGACGGGCTCAGCGCGGCGAAGACCTGTTCACGGAATCTGCCGAGGGTTATTCGGAATGGGCGGCTCCACTCGGCGTCGACACCTCCGAAGTGCCTCTGACCCGCGTGGTGGATCCGTCAGAATACGTGCAGAGCGGCATGGGGGATCGCGCGGGCCTTGGAGGAGCGAGAACGGGTGCTGCCACGATGGATGCGGTCGCTCGTGATGCCACAGACGGTGCCTACGCGCCGTTCCGGGCTGACGCCGGCGGGGCTGCTCCAGGGAGTCAAGCTGCCGAGCCCGGCGGTCGTCGTGCAGAGCTCACACCGGAACAATTCTGGAAACGCGCTTCCTCCATGCTGGACAAACTCAGCAAAGCACTCACGCCGGGGCTGTTAAAAGCCCTGCCGGAACAGTCCGACGGGGTTCAGGAAAGACTGCGGGAGGCGTTGCGGGAACTGTCAGAGCGGCTGGAAGGGGCGCTGGACTAGTCAGGGAACCTGTTTTGGGAGGGCTGCGGTCCGCTGTCGCGGCAGAGCGGTGAGAAGGTCGGGAAAGTCTGCATTTCGCTGTGGGACGGGAGGATTGGGCGTTTTGTTCGGATTTTGTGGAAAATTCCTGCCGGGCAAACAGGGCAATCTGCGCTGTGAAACTACCGTTGACCATCTCTTCTAAATAGATACAATTGGCGAAGTTGATGGTTGGCGAGGTTCTGGAGTTTCCAGAGGTTAGGGCAGATTCGACGAAATGAACGGACCATAAACGGTCGAAATTTCGTTGCTGAAGCTCGCTGAAACTCCCAAAGCCTGCACTTCAACAGCTCCATCCGTCCCATGGTCAGGCGATTCGGACAATCACTCTCGACCGTGACAAGGTGGGGTTGTCGTCTTCAGTCAAAGGCGACTCACACCCGTTCTCCATCAGGACAAATTCACTTGTCTGGTGTTGGCTGGGGTGGTGAAGCGTCAGGGATGGCGTCTGGTTTCCACCGGACGATGGAATGCTGCTGCGGCGGCTCATCGCTTTCTTCCAAATGGATTGTGCCCATGAAAACCGTGTTCACGACTGGCGAAGCAGCCAAGATCTGCAAGGTCAGTCAGCAGACAATTATTCGTTGTTTCGACTCCGGGCAGCTCCGCGGATTCCGCGTGCCGGGCTCCAAATTCCGCCGTATTCCCCGTGATGTGCTCTACAAATTCATGAAGGAAAACGGCATCCCCACGGATGCTCTGGAAAGCGGCAAACGCAAGGCGCTCATTGTCGACGACGATCCGGAACTGGTAGAACTCATCACGGATGCTCTGGAAGCCGACGGCCGTTTCGAAGTCCGCATCGCCAATAACGGGTTCGATGCCGGCATGATGGTTCGGGAATACCACCCCGATGTGATCGTGCTCGACGTCATGCTTCCGGATATTAACGGTAAGGAAGTCTGCCAGCGCGTCCGCAGCGACGCAGCCCTTGATGACGTAAAAATCGTCTGCATCAGCGGGATGGTTGAACAGGACAAAATTCAGGATCTCAAGGCTGCAGGTGCCAATCATTTCCTGCAAAAGCCGTTCGAGGTCGACATGTTGATCGATACCATCTGCAGGCTTCTGGATATCGAACAGACGGGTCTGTAAACAGCCCCCGAAAATTCTTCAGAAACACCAGCGGCCGCCTCTGTGCGGCCGCTTTTGTTGGCGGAGCATGAAATCGTGGTGGACAACGAATCTCGGGCGAGTCAGTCGGCAGCCGCACTGCAACTCGCGTCCGCTCTGATCGCCCCCGCTCCCTGGACTGCTCAGGCTGAACAGGCGGCCGACTTCTGGGTTCGCTGCTGCGGAGCCCCGGCAGTGTTGTTTCTGGGAGTTCGACCGGAGGGTGGTTTTCAGGCGATCAGTGTCCGCGAACGAACTGACGGAACTGTCGGAATCGACTGCCGACAGCTCGACGGGCACGCCGGATGGCTGCTCAGCACCGATCGTCTGCTGGCCATTGCAGCGGAAACGGGTTTACTGAGTGGTCTGCAGCTGGCCGTGCATCGCTGGCCTGAACTGTTGAGTGCCGCGATTGTGCAGTCAGGCGATTCAATGGCCTCCCCGGCCGAATCCGGCTCACCTCCGGTCGCCATCGCCCGGCAACTGCTCAGCCGTGTCAGCGACCGTGGGGTGTTGCTTCCGGATCCGGAGTGTCTGGAAGCGATGGCCGAGTATGCCGCGGGAGCGGGGCATGAAATCAACAATCCCCTCGCCAGTATCATCGGTCAGACCCAGCTGCTGCTGAAATCCGAGCCGTTGCTGGAGCGGCGGCAGGCGATGGAAACCATTGGTGCACAGGCCTGGCGAATCCGCGACATCATCGGCAACTCCATGCTCTTTGCCCGCCCCCCCCAGCCGCTCCTGCAGTCGCTCAATCTGATTGCCCTGATCCGTGAATGTCTCGCAGCTCTGCAGGGAATGGCTTTAGAACAGCGTGTGGAGCTGAATTTCAGTGCAGCCACGGAAGAACTGTCTCTGCAGGCGGACCGCGGATTGCTGGGACAGCTGGTGAGCAGCCTTGTGCGGAACAGTCTGGAGTCCATTCGGGGGGCAAACCGGGCGGGCCGGGTGGAAGTAGAAGTCCGTCGCACCGCATCCGACGTCGTCTCGCTGGCAATTCGCGACGACGGTCCGGGGATCGGCAGCGGGGAAATTCGTCGGCACTTGTTCAATCCGTTTTTTTCCGGCCGGCCGGCCGGCCGTGGATTGGGGTTTGGCCTGAGTCTGGCGTGGCAGATTGTGCGGCTGCATGGAGGGTTGATTTACGCTGTGGAACCGGCAGCGGGAGGTTTTGTGGTGGAAGTCGCACTTCCCCTGGCCCCGCAAATTGCACAGAATCGTTAAGCTGCGTGAATTCAGGCCGTCCGGGGAAGCGGGATGCGTCAAGCGGCAGAGGATTTCGCGCCGGATTCGTGATTGTGAGGTTGAATAAGGCACGCAGGAAAACCGGAGCCCCCCCAACCCAGGAGCAGATCCATCATGGCGGTCGCCAAACTACAGGGAATCTTTACGCCCAATCTCGTCCCCTACACGCCGGACGGAGACATCAACGAAGCGGAACTGCGGCGATACGCCGACTGGCTGATCGCGCGGGGTGTGCACGGGCTCTATCCAAACGGCTCAACCGGGGAATTCACGCGGTTCACGCCGGAGGAGCGACGCAGGATTGTTGCCATCCTTGCGGATCAGGTGCGCGGCCGGGTACCGATTCTGGCGGGTGCAGCCGAAGCCAACGTGCGGGAAACGATCAGGGCGTGCGAATACTATGCATCGCTGGGAATTCGCGCCGTAGCGATTGTGGCTCCGTTCTATTACAAGCTCAGTCCGGCCTCGGTGTACGCCTACTTCGCGGAAATTGGCCGCAACACTCCGATCGATGTGACACTCTATAACATCCCGATGTTTGCCAGTCCGATCGATGTGCCGACGATTCAGCGGCTGTCAGAAGAATTCGAAAGGATCGTGGCCATTAAGGACTCGTCCGGCGATATTCCGCACATGATCCGGATGATTCAGGCAGTGCGTCCGAACCGACCGGATTTCGCATTTCTGACCGGCTGGGACGCTGCTCTGATGCCAATGCTGCTGGCGGGCTGCGATGGCGGTACCAACGCCAGTTCCGGGGTCGTTCCGGAGCTCACGCGAAAGCTTTACGATCTTACGGTTTCTTATCAGATCGATGCTGCCCGCGCCGTGCAGTACGACCTGATCCGGCTGTTTGACACCATGATTTACTCGGCGGAGTTTCCTGAGGGCTTCCGGGCTGCGGTGGGGCTGCGGGGCTTCACGATGGGGCAGGGCCGGCAGCCACTCTCTGACAAGCAGAAACTGGACCTGACAACGCTCAAACGTGAGCTGCAGTGTATGCTGTCCGCCCATGGCTTTACGGACCAGCCGGTAGGTGGCTGCCCGCTTCCTGAAGCTGCGGTGAGCCAGCCAAACCCTGCGGAAGTTTCGGTCATCGTACAGCAGGTCGTGGCCGAGCTGTCGCGGCGCGGTCTGATGTGATGGTCAGTCGGCGGGGGTGAGTCCGGTAAGTGTGCCCTGCGGATGTCCGACTTCCTGAAACCGAAACCTCGCACCCGCCGCGCGTGCATTCTCGCTGCGGGTCCGATACATTGTCGGCGGAATTCCCGCAACACTCTTTCCCGCTGGCCGCCGATGATCGTCCAACCCCGCGTATGTGTGCTCAGGGCACCCGGAACCAACTGCGATCTGGAAACAGCCCACGCCTTCGAACTGGCAGGTGCGCAGGCTCACCGCGTGCACCTCTTCCGCCTGCTCGAAAATCCTCAACAGCTTGCCGATTTCCAGATTCTGTGTATTCCCGGCGGCTTCAGTTACGGGGATGACCTGGGCGCTGGTGTGATCTTCTCCAGGCAGCTCCGCGGACAACTCAACGATGCCATCCGCAGCTTCCTCTGCAGCGACCGGCTGGTGCTGGGAATCTGCAACGGCTTCCAGACCATTCTCAAGGCCGGACTGCTCACCCGCACCGGCATCGATACCCCATCCGCCTCACCGCTTGAATCGCGCCTGACGCTCACGTGGAACCGCAACGGTCGCTACACCGACCGCTGGGTGCGGCTGAAGGTGACGTCTTCCAACAGCATCTTCCTCAGAGGCATGGACGAATTCGACGTGCCGATTGCTCACGCTGAAGGCCGCATCGCCACAGAATCCCCCGCCGTCCTCGAATCGCTCCGCCAGCAACAGCAGATCGCCCTGTGCTACTGGTCTCCACGTGCTGCCATGCTCGTTGCCACCACCGGCGACCCCACCCGCATTGAACTCCTGCCTGAACCCGAAAATCCCAACGGGTCCCTTGCCAACATCGCCGGGCTGGCTGATCCCACCGGCCGCGTTCTGGGCCTGATGCCCCATCCGGAACGCTTCCTCTTCGCAACTCAACACCCCCAGTGGACTCGCAAAGGACTGCGCGGAGAGGGCGATGGCATTCGCATCTTCCGGAACGCAGTCTCATGGTTTGGATAAATCCCGGCCCGCGAAGGCACCTGTCGCTCATCCCCCGAGCCTGCCGGCTGTTCATCGCCGGGCTGCTGCTCTTTGTGACCGCGTCTGCTGACGATCTGCGGCTCCATCAGGTTCAGCTGATCGGCACCCACAATTCGTATCACATCGAACCCTCAGCCGGCCTCAAAGCACTCATTCGCACGGCCGGCGATTCACTCCTGCAGTCCATCGAATACTCCCACCGGCCCCTCCCCGAACAGCTCACCCGCCTCCACGTCCGTCAGCTCGAACTGGACATCTACGCTGACCCCGATGGCGGGCTCTTCGCAAAACCGCTCGGCCGTGCGCTCGCGCTCGCCGCCGGCACAGACCCCGGACCTGATCCTGACGCCGCCGGACAACTCTCCAGCCCCGGCTTCAAGGTGCTTCACGCCCCGGGTTTCGACTACGCGACTCAGACACCAGCGCTCACCGACGCCTTCAGTCAGATCCGCGACTGGCCCCTGGAAAATCCCGGACATTTCCCGGTGATGATCCTCCTGGAACTCAAGGAATCCGCGCCAGGTCCGTCCGGGGTTCAGCCGGTGAAATTCACCGCGTCCCTGCTGCAGGACCTGCATCAGCTGATCACGGAAACCTTCCCGCGGAATGCCTGTCTGATCCCCTCGGACTTGTGCGAGCCGGGCGATGCGTGCGTGCGCGATGCAGTGCTCAGACGCGGCTGGCCAAAACTCAGTTCCATCCGTGGCCGGGTCTTCTTCTGCCTGGACAACGAAGGGGGTTGGGTGGACCGCTGGCTGCAGGCGATGCAGCCGATCGGGCAGCCGCACGTCTTCGTGTCTGTCGCCCCGGAACATCCTCAGGCAGCATGGCTCAAACGCAACGACCCTGTGGGGCAGTTCGATGAAATTCAACAGCTGGTCCGGCGAAATTTTCTGATTCGCACGCGGGCCGACGCAGATACCCGCGAAAGCCGCTCCGGAAACACTGCTCGCCGCGAAAAAGCCTTCGCCTGCGGCGCTCAATACATCAGCACCGATTTTCCCGAAGCGGATCCGCGTTTCACCGATTACGCCGTACGCTGGCCTGAAGGCGTTGCCGGTCGCCGCAACCCGGTGTCCTTCCCCAAAGCCGCTCAGGCCGCTGCAGCCCCTGCAGACGGTGCAGCCCCTGAAGACGGTGTGGATCCCGCCAACTGGCTCCGGGAAATTCAGAGCAATCAGGGAGTGAACTGATGGACATGTTCGATTTATCGGGTCGAGTGGCCGTCATCTCCGGCGCTGCTCAGGGACTGGGTCGCGCCACAGCACTCGCGGTTGCCCACGCCGGTGCGGACGTTGTGCTGATCGATCGAAATCACTCAGGTGCGAACACGACGGCGGACGAAATCGCAGCGACTGGTCGCCGCACGCTCGTCTCTGCCTGCGACGTCTCCTGTCCTGACCAGATCGCCAGGTTATTCCGCGACGTGGATGATCAATTCGGTCGAGTTGACTTTCTCGGAAACATCGCTGGCGACGGCTGCCTTGCGAAACCTGAAGAGTTGTCCATCGCCGACCTGCAGCGTGTTCTGCAGAACCTCGTGATCGGCCGCTTTGCGATGTGTCAGGAAGCCGGCCGCCGCATGCTCAGACAGGGACGCGGCTCGATCATGAACATCGGTTCGCTCGCCAGCACCACAGCGCTCGGACGGGGCCATGTCGCCTACAGTATGGCGATGGGTGCTGTCGTGCAGATGACTCGGGAATTGAGTACCGAATGGTCGTGGAGGGGAGTCAGGGTCAACTGCGTGGCACCCGCACAGGTCGTCAATCCCGGTTTACAGCTCCGCATGGCCGATGATCCGGGTCTGGAGGCGCGGTTTCTGCGAGGCATTCCGGCTGGGCGACTTGGTCAGCCCGACGACATCCGGGGAATCGCTGTGCTGCTTGCTTCCGATGCCTCCAGCTGGATCACCGGGGCCATCATTCCGCTGGATGGCGGCAATCTGGCCATGAATGCCGGAGGGACGGCCGGACATCAGCTGGAACGTGTGCAGAGCTTTTCCGGGCGGTAGGCGGATTCAGGAACGCACAGTACAATTCCGGCATTCACTGGCACGATGAGATTTGCGGGAGTCTGTTTGGGAGTTCTGAAGTCGCATGAAAGTTGCTCTGTTTGTTCCCTGTTACGTGGATCAGTTCTACCCGAATGTCGGCATGGCCACCGTGGCGGTGCTGGAGGCGTTCGGCGTGGAAGTTGAATTCCCTGAAGCTCAGACCTGTTGCGGCCAGCCGATGGCCAACAGCGGCTGCATGAACGAAGCTCGGCCGCTCGCGGAAAAATACATCTCGGTCTTTCGTGGCTACGACTACATCGTCTCCCCCTCCGGCAGCTGCGTGTCGATGGTTCGCAATCACTACGATCACCTCGTTGCTGAAGCTGACCGGGTTGCAGCGGAAGTGCGTCAGCGGACGCTGGAGCTCAGCGAATTTCTGCTGCAGGTGCTCAAGGTCAGCGACGTTCGTGGAAAGTTTCCGTGGCAGGTGGGCGTGCATCAAAGCTGTCACGGTCTCCGAGAACTGCGGCTGGGCCCGTCGTCCGAAGTGATGTCTCCGCGCGACAGTCTGCTGCAGCAGCTCCTGGGAGGGCTGGAGGGCATCCGGTTTTCTCAGTTATCGCGTCGGGACGAGTGTTGTGGGTTTGGCGGCACTTTTGCTGTTGCCGAGGCCGGAGTTTCGGCGATGATGGGCGAAGATCGCATCGAAGATCATCAGCAGGCAGGCACCCAGGTTCTGACCGCGGGCGACATGTCCTGTCTGATGCATCTGGAGGGGCTCATTCGTCGACGGCAAGTGAACATGCGCGTGATGCACTTCGCGGAAATTCTTGCTGAGGCGATGGCCTTGTGAATGCGGGTGCCATCCGGCAATTCCGCGGGTGCTGCCTGTTCCGGCTGAAAGCAATCACATTTCCCGCTCAAGGACACCTCTCATGGCTCATCCTGCACTGGCAGACGCTTTCACAGCGAACCGCGACCGCGCTCGCTGGCACGACCGCGCCCTCTGGTTTGTGCGCGAAAAGCGGGACCGCATGGCATCCGGAGTCCCCGAGTGGGAACTCCTGCGCGAAACAGCGTCGGCCATCAAGCAGCACACTCAGTCGCTCATGGCAGACTACCTGGAACAGTTCGAAGCCCGCGCCCGGGAACTGGGAGCCGTTGTTCACTGGGCCGTGGATGCTGCAGAACACAATCAGATTATCCTGTCGATTCTGCAAAGCCGCGGCGCAAAACGGCTGGTGAAAAGCAAATCCATGCTCACCGAAGAATGTCATCTCAATCCCTTCCTCGAACGGAATGGGATTGAAGTGATCGACACGGACCTTGGCGAACGGATCGTGCAGCTGCGGGAAGAACCACCCAGCCATATCGTGCTCCCGGCCATTCACATTCGCAAGGAAGAAGTCGGCGAGTGTTTTCATGAGCATCTGGGGACAGAGCAGGGGGCCTCTGATCCCAAATACCTCACAGAAGCCGCGCGAAATCATCTGCGTCAGTGCTTCTGCCGCGCGGACGCCGGACTGACCGGAGTGAATTTCGCCATTGCTGAAACCGGCGGAATCGTCATCTGCACCAACGAAGGCAACGCCGATCTGGGAATTGGCCTGCCCAAAGTGCACATCGCCAGCATGGGCATGGAAAAACTCATTCCACGCGCCGCAGATCTGGCAGTCTTCCTCCGCCTGCTCGCTCGCTCCGCCACCGGACAGCCGATCACCACCTATTCCTCGCACTTCCACGGCCCCCAGCCCGGGGGTGAACTGCATATTGTGATTGTGGATAATGGCCGCAGTGAGATTCTGAAGTCTGAGTTCCGCCGAAGTCTGGACTGCATTCGCTGCGGCGCCTGCATGAATACGTGCCCCGTCTATCGTCGCAGTGGCGGACACAGTTATGAATCCACCGTTCCCGGCCCGATCGGCTCAATACTCACACCCCTCCAGACACCCGAAAAACACAGCTCCCTCCCCTTCGCCTGCAGCCTCTGCGGATCCTGTACCGACGTCTGTCCGGTGAAGATTCCACTGCATCACCAGCTGTTTGCGATGCGTGAGCATCTGGACAACAAACGACTCATCGGCACTGGCAAGAAGCTGCAGATGAAACTGTTGTCTGCCGTCTTTTCCCGGACATGGCTCTATCGCCTCGTCGGCTCTGCGACCCGTCTGGCGTTGAAAATCACCCCTCGCTTCCTGCTCTACAGTCCTCTCACACCCGCCGGTGCGTGGGGGAAGGAACGCGAGATTCCGGCGGCACCCCCCAAGTCATTCCGGGAACTCTATGCCGCTCGCCGCAACCAGAAACAACATCCGCCAGCCGGCACCGGAAGTCCCCACTCCACTGCTCGCACAACACCCCCGAAACTCTGATCCCCCGTCTGCTCTGCAGAGCCCCTCTTTCCACCCCGGAATCCAGCGAGCCTGATCTGATGCCCCAGTTCACTGCATCCACTATACTGAAGTGCTCCGCTGCAGGACTCCGCAGATTCCTTGGCAGGCCCGCCAATCTGCCGCAGATCAGTGATCCGGATATCGAACTCGAAATCATCAGTGCCCCGGAGCTCGTGGTGCCCGGAGAAAAAATCGTGTTTCGCGTGACTGCCATGGGACTGCGGCAGCGCATGACCCACGAATACCTGCTGGCTGAAGAACGGGAAATCCACGAGTCGCTCATCGAGGGCCCGCTGCCCGTCTGGCGGCATCGTCAGCTTCTGGAGGTTCTGGGGGAACAGCAGTGCAGACTCACGGACGAAGTGGCCTTCGAAACACCCGGAGGCCTGCTGCGGTTTGTACTCACCGAAGAACGCATCCGCGAATCACTCGAATCCGGCATGAAGTACCGCTACGAAGCGCTGGCCGAACGAGCAGCGAGCGGGGAACTCAGCTGAGCAGAACGCATGGCAGCTTTGCGGGTTGCAAACAATCAGGACACAAGCGTTCAGCTCAATCTCGTTGCTCGTGTGTTGCATGGTCCGTCCAATCTCTTCTTCAGGAGCACTCGATGCTGACTTCCCTGATCCTCCTCTCACTGCTGCTGCCCGTCGATCCGCCTGTGTGGCCCGGTTTCCTCGGGGCGGGCGCTTCGGCAATTGATCCGGCCTCAATTCCACTCAGCTGGGCGCCGGGAAAGAACGTCGCCTGGGACGCCTCTCTCCCGGGACATGGACAGTCCAGCCCGGTCATCTGGAACGATCGCGTTTTCGTAACCACGGTCGAGGGCGAAAACAAAGAGATCTGCCATACGCTCTGCCTATCCCTCGCCGATGGCTCGATTCTCTGGGACCACAAACACACGTCCACAGCCCCGGATCCCAACAGTGTCTACATCAGCCGCGCAGCGCCCACGCCCGTTGTTGACAGCCGGCACGTCTATGCCTTCTTCGAATGTGGTGACCTCGTCGCTCTTACCCACGACGGCAAATCCGTCTGGACGATTTCTTTGTCTCAGCAGTACGGAAAGTTCGTCAACAAATTCGGACTCAGTGCATCACCCGTGCAGACAGAAACCGCTGTGATCGTCCTTGTGGATGACGAAGGCCCGTCCTTTCTGGCAGCGATCTCCAAGGCCGATGGCAGTGTGCTCTGGAAAACAGATCGCCCCAGCCGCACCAGCTGGAGCAGTCCTGCGCTGCTGACACTCGCCGGGCAGCCACAGGTCGTCGTCAGTTCCGCCGGGTCCGTAGACGCCTACAACCCTTCCACCGGGGCTCAGCTGTGGACCTTCACCGACATCGGTGGCAACACCGGAACCACTCCGCTCCCCGCCGGCCCCGATGCCTTCCTCGTCGCAGCATCTCCCGGCCGTTCCGGCGAAAACTCAGAAGGTGCAAAGAAATCAAATGCCCTGATTCAGGTGTCCCGTGACGGGGATGAGTGGAACGTGAAGAAAGTCTGGATGTCGCCCGAAGCAACTCCGTCCTGGGCCTCCCCATTCGTCCATCAGGGCCACGCTTACTGGGTCAATCGTGTGGGTGTCGTTTATTGTCTTGATGTGACAACCGGAGAAACAAAGTACGCGCAGCGGACGAAACAGTCCTGCTGGGCGACGCCGCTGCCCGTGGGTGACCGGATCTATTTCTTCGGCAAGGACGGCACCACAACGGTGCTTGCTGAGGGGCCGGAATTCCGCGAACTGTCGGTAAACGAGCTGTGGCCGGCAGATGCACCGCCGACAGACAACGGAGCTCCCAAAGTGGATGACACCAGTGCGGAACGAAAACAGGCCAACGCCATGTTCTCCGGCCCCACGCAGTACGCCGCCGCTGCCGTCAGCGGAAGTCTGCTGATTCGTGTCGGCAGCCATGTGTTCTGCATCCGCGAAGCTGGCAGCAAAAACTAGTGC
>CAZLOQ010000109.1:0-20159 GCA_964561125.1 uncultured Chitinophaga sp.
TCCCTCCGCCGCTACTTCGAACCCCAGGAAAGTAACTTTCCCGGGGTTTCTTTTTGCGCCGGCTGCGTGATGGAAAAAAGTTTTCGTCTGCGCGGTGCCCGCCGACAAGGAGCCCGGGAGCCCCGCCAGGAAACGCACCTTCCCCCCACCCCAAGCAATCCAAACTCCGGCCGTGCCTGAGGCGAACGGAAAAGGGCGACGAACATCCATAGTCCGCCTCCATAGGCCGCGTCGATTCCCCACCATCTGCACACCTCAGGATCACTTGCCATGCTGAAACCACTCAGAAGCACGTACAGGCTCTCTCGGCGGCAGGCCCTGCTGAACAGCCTCGCCGCCTCCGCAGCTATCCTCCCGCGCCGTGCCCGTGCTGTCGGTTTCCGCGAAGCCAATGACCGCCCGGTTGCTGCCGCCATCGGCACAGGGAGTCGCTGGTGCCAGAAAGCCACCGGCATTGACGGGCCGTGGGGTTCAGCGCCGGATTTTCGAAGATTCGCTGACTACGTCGCCGTCTGCGATGCTGATGCCTCCCGCTGCGAACTGGCGGCCGGCCTGGTCCGGGAATGGACCGGCACGGCTCCTTCTACCCATTCCGATTATCGAGCCATCCTCGACAATCCGCAAATCGACATCGTCCATATCTCTACACCCGACCACTGGCACGCAAAAATGGCTGTCGAAGCCATGCTGGCGGGCAAGGATGTGTATCTTGAAAAACCGATGACGCTGACCATTCCGGAAGGTCGAATGATCTGCGATGTTTGCCGCCGTACCGGGCGCATCGTCCAGATTGGTACCCAGCAGCGCAGTGAGCGTCAATTCATTGAAGCGGTCGCACTGGCACACAGCGGTCGACTCGGGCAGCTGAAGAAAGCCACCTGCAGCATCGGTGGTGCACCGCAAAGTCCCGCGCTGCCGGTCGCCTCCGCCCCCTCGACTCTCGACTGGAACCTCTGGCAGGGCCCCGCCGCGGAAAAAGAATTCCGCTATCTCGCCGGCGATAACGGAGAAACCCGCAGCTGGTCCCGCTGCCACTATGAATTCCGCTGGTGGTACGAGTATTCCGGGGGAAAACTGACGGACTGGGGAGCCCATCATGTTGATATCGCCACCTGGGCACTCGGAAAAACCCAGACAGGCCCCACTCGCGTCATCCCCGAACACGTCCGACATCCCGTGGAATTCCGCGATGGCTACCCCGTTGATCCCACGCGCTACAACACCGCCACCGAATTCCTCATCCGTGCTCAGTTCGCCGACGGCATCGAAATCGAAATCCGCCATGACGGGGACAACGGAATTCTTCTGGAGGGCACCGAAGGCCGAATCTTCGTCAATCGCGGCCGCATTGCCGGCAAACCACACGAAGATCTCAAAGAACGTCCCCTGCCCGACGGTATACTCGAACAAACCTACGGTAATCGCTCGCTCACCGACCACTTCACCAACTTTTTCGAAGCTGCACGCGATCGACGACAGCCAGTCTCTGATGTGTTCAGCCACCACCGGGCACTCTCAACCTGCCACCTCGCCGGAATCGCTGCCCGCCTTGGACGCCCCATCGCATGGAATCCCGATACCGAACAGATTCTTCATGACCCCACCGCCTCCTCACTGCTCGCCCGCGAACCCCGGAAGGGCTTCGACACTCAACAGGGCTGACATTTCCACCGCCCCGATCAGACAGAACCGCGCGACGCTCCTTCTTTCAGTGCTCTTCGGAGTAAACAGTTGTGACTGATCCATCTCAGTGGATTCCCTATCGTGGCACTCAGCCTGCTGAATCCCCCCCTGAACTGGTTGTCCCGGGCGTCATTCCGACTGACGAACGGGTCTGGGTGCCTGTAGACACCAACGTGTGGTTTCGCCCTCTGCTGATGTGCGTCACCAGAGGATACTGGTGCAACCTGCTGCGTGTACGAAAATCCGGAGTACTCTCCAGGCACCGGCATCCGCTCCCGGTACACGGTCTGGTGCTCAAAGGCGAATGGCGTTATCTGGAACACAACTGGGTCGCTCGGGAAGGCAGCTACGTCTACGAAACTCCGGGAGAAACGCACACACTGGTGGTCGACCCGCACGTAGAGGAAATGATCACGTTTTTTCAGGTGAACGGAGCCATGATTTACGTTGATCCCGACGGCAGAACTACTGGCTACGACGACGTCTTCACCCGCATCGCCAAATGCCGCGCCCATTACGCGACTGCAGGCCTCGGTGCGGATTACATTGACCAGTTCATTCGCTGACATCCCGGCAGTACCGCATGACCGACTCAAAGAACAACTCCCCTGCCTCGGTGATCGTTACCGGCGGAACTCGCGGGATCGGCGAAGGCATCGCCCGTCAGCTTGCATCCGCAGGCTATCCGGTCATCGCCACAGGATGCTCGGCCGAAGAACTGGCCGAATTCCGCCCCGGGCCGGGAATCGAAACAGCATTGCTGGACGTGACGTGCCAGGAATCGGTGGATCGTCTGTGCTCCCGGACCCCCGTACTCGCCGGACTTGTCAACTGCGCCGGAATTCTGCAGCGTGGCGGAGCAGAATTTGACATCTGCAACTTTCAGCGAACTGTGGACGTCAACCTGACGGGAACCATGCGAATGTGCCTTGCCGCCCGTACGGCTCTTGCACGCGGCTCCGGCGCCATCGTCAACACGGCCTCAATGCTCTCCTTTTTCGGATCACCCTGGGTTCCTGCCTACGCCGCTTCAAAAGGCGGTGTCGCCCAGCTCACCAAAAGCCTCGCTGCAGCATGGGCGGTCGAAGGGATCCGCGTCAATGCAGTAGCGCCAGGCTGGATCGACACACAAATGACCCGGCCGCTGGTGGACGATCCCGCACGCTCCGCAGAAATCCTTGCCCGCACACCACAGAAACGCTGGGGCAGTCCCGACGATGTCGCCAGCGTCGTTCAATTCCTGCTGTCCCCGGCAGCACGATTTGTTACCGGAGTTGTGCTGCCGGTGGACGGCGGTTATCTGACAGTGTGATGCCTGCCGACAGAATGCGTTCGCTGGTGCCGCCTCTGTGCGGTTATCGTCCCATCCATCGCGCGAATTCGCCCACACGCGTGCCCGAACGTAACAGCCGCTCGCCCAAAACCACGGCCACTCGTCAACTTCAGCCTCCGGCACGGCGATTGCCCTGGGAAGTTCCGTCTCACTGTTTTCACCCTGAAACGGAATCCCAAACATGCGCAAGAACGATCCGGTCTCCAATATCATGACCAAAGACGTGGTCACCCTCGACCTCAATGACCCACTCTCCAAAGCCCGTACCCTGTTCGAACAGGCCGGCGTGCATCACCTGCCCGTGATGCACGGAAGCGAACTCGCCGGAGTGCTGTCATGGAGCGACTTTCTGCGTGTGAGCTTCGGCGAGTTCGGCAACCAGGACTCCCGCAGCCTCGATGCTGTGCTGGATCACACCTACCGACTCAAGGAGGTCATGAAAACCGATCCGGTCACCGTCCCGATTGCCGGCACCGTGCGCGATGCCGCCAATCTGCTCAGTCACGGTAACTTCCATTCCCTCCCTGTCGTCGATGGCCGCAAACTCGCCGGCATCGTCACTTCGACAGACCTGATTCGATACCTGCTCGAACAGTACTGAAGAAACCGCACTGCAGATTCCCCATACGGATGCACAGAAGCTGCGCCTCAGCAGACGTCATCCCCTGTCGCGCCCATCAGGCATGCCCGTCAGAAACCGTTGTGGATTCTGCGCGAAACAATCCACAGGCCACATGTCCGCCGAAGCCCAGCGAAAGTTTGCCCCAGATGGCATCTGCTGGAACAGGTGTATCGCCTGTCTCCAGCGGCAGCGGACAACAAGGATCGCGTTGTCTCAGATTCTTTGTGCCTGGCTGACGACCAGCCGCCATGGCGGCCGTCAGCAGCGCCATTTCGACGCTGCCTGCTGCCCCCAGCAGATGGCCTGTGGCCCCCTTCGTGGCAAAACATAACGGCAGCCGATCGCCTAGCGACCGGATGATTCCGCGTGCCTCAACCAGATCGTTGGTTTCTGTTCCGGTTCCATGCAGCGACAGGACATCGGGGGTCAGACCGGCAGTGTCGCAGCATCGACGCAACAGCTCCGCAACCGTGGTTCCGGAATCATTCATCTGAGTCATTCCGGTGGGGTCGGACAACCAGCCACCGCTAAGCACCTGCGCAAGGGGCCTGGCACCGCGTCGATACGCGTGCTCACGGGATTCCAGAATCAGCACCGCTGCACCGTCGCCGATCACAAAACCGTCCCGAGTGACGTCAAAGGGGCGGCAGGCCGTCGCTGCATCCGGGTTGCGCGAGAGTACCTGCAGGCGGTGAAACGAGGCCAGCACACTCGATCGCAGCGCCGCATCAGCACTGCCAGTAATACACAGATCGCAGTGCCCCGCCTGAATCAGAGCCGCACCCTGCAGCACAGAAATCAGACCGGTGGCACACGCCGCCACCGGACACTGGCCGGGGCCACCCGCTTCAAGAAGCCCCGCAATGAGTCGTCCAGCCCCGTCTGTGGTGAACGCGTGCCGAAAGGCCGTGGCGAAATTCGAGTCACCCGGATTCCCCGGTGACCAAGCCGCCTTGTCGGCTGCCACTTCTGTGCCCTGCCGCAGCGAACTCAGCAGCAGTTCAGCTGTCGCCAACCCTCCTTTGCTGCCTCCGAAGAGCACTGCTGCCCGCTCCCCGGCATTCAGAGGACAGCTCAGCCCCGCCTGCTGCAGCGCCTCCTCCAGAGCCACTGTTGTCATCGCCAGCACTGGTTCACCCAGCACTGCAGAAAGCAGCTCCACCGGCAGTCGCTGAAGCCCCGGAAGCTGCTGACACAGCCGCCGAACCCGGTCCTGCTCCACTGGTGCTCCGTAAACCCGAAGTCCGGGCACCCGCTTCAGCTGCGTTCCCCCGGCGAGTTCACTGGGGGAAAGGCTGCGGCAGGCTGAAGGGCCGTGGAGCAGTCTCTGCCATGCAGCTGGTACACCAATCCCCAGCGGACAGACGATACCGGTGCCGGTGATGAGCACTTCGCGGTCACGACCGGCCTGACTAAAGTTGAGCACAGCGGATCTCAGCTGATACCGGCGATGACTTTGGCGAGTTCATAAATCTGAGCGGCTTCAAGCACGCGGTCGCTGGCTTCGAACAGCGACGCCACAGCTCTGCGATGCACTTTCATCTTCAGCCCGCCAACTCCCAAAGCACCATAGCAGATCACGCCATTGCGGACCTCTGCTTTGTCCCCAGGTTTGACATCGGCCAGTCCCGTCGGGGGAACAGCATTCAGATCGGCCACGACCTGCAAACCCGGAATGCGGGCAAGTGCACCGGCCTGCAGGAAGCACACTCCGGCTGCTCCGGATGCGACAACAACCTGCCGCCCCTGACACAAAGCTTCTGCCTGGTCCGGCGTTTCTGCGGCAGCCGGAGTAATGCGGGCGGAGGGCAGGCGAGCCCGCACCGCGTCGCAGGCGGCAGCTGAACGTTCAAGGCTGCGTGAGACGAGTGTGACGTCGGCATTTTCCAGCGCCAGCAGCTCAGCGGCTCTTTGGCCGACCGGGCCGGTACCCCCCAGAACCACAGCCTGCCGACCGGACAGTTCCGTGTGTTTTCTGACACTGGCGACCGCAGCGGCCGCAGTGGTGTTACAGCCATTGGAATCCATCATGACGGAAACCGTGAACGGCCCGAAGAATGTCTTGCGCACCTGGTTCAACAACGCTTCACCGGCCGCAGCAGAACTGCCGCCGATGAAGATCGCAGTGTGCTTCAGATCTGCGAGACCGCGAGTAAACATCGCGCCGTGGACCAGCGGCGTGACAGTCTGTGGCGTGATACCCGCGTACGAGAACAGGTGCCCCACGCCCGCATCCACCGCCACCACGCGGTCAAAGACACTGGGCTGAGCATCGGTATCGAACTGAATGAGAATGGTTTGCATGGCAACTCAGTGCACGAGCGGTACAGACGGTGACGGGAAAAAGGGCGCAGCCGCAGTGCCCAGGCAGCGCAGCTTCGCGAATCATACCTTCACGCCCCGGCACAGACATCGCCGCGACCGGCGGAAGTCCAGGGTTCCTGAAATTGCTGATCAGCCGCACGTCAGGATCCCTGCTGCGGCTCATCCGGCAGCTGCTGCAGCCGCACTGCCGCCCGGTACAGTCCCCAGCCCATGACCGCTGTCAGCACTACGGCCAGTCCGGAGAGCAGCAGCGGATGATTGATCAGATCCCGCGGCCGAATCGGTTCCACCGGCGGCACAACAGTGCGGAATTCCATGGGACCGGCCGTTGCCGGATGCGGTGCTTCACCTGCTGCAAGTGCCGTTTCAAGGACGCTCACGTTGTATCGCGGAGCGACAGCGTGGTCGTCACCGCAGAGCAGCACCACGCGACGATCCGGCTCCGCCAGCCAGATCAGCTCAGAGACCGGACCACGCAGTTCGAGGGCGAGCTCCTGCAGGGGAGGTCTGTCGCCGTTTTCGATCCGCAGTCGCCAGCGATCGTGGCGTTCTGACGGACATACCAGCGTCAGCCGCGTTTCCTGCACGCGGCCGATGGCAATCTGCCGCAGTTCACCGCTGCTGACCGACTGCCACCGATCCGGCTTGCCCGGAACAAAGTACTCCAGGTGCACTGTGCGGTTGAAGTTGCGGCTGGATGTCTGCAGCGTCACCTGAGAAAGCGGACGGCGACCGGCCGTAAAGTTCACCAGCGTCTCCTGAGTTTCTGCGTTCTGCTGCACGTCCACCGCAGCGGCAGTCCACTGATCAAGCACTGCAGTCTGCTCTTCGCTGACTGCCGATTCCGTGTCAAACTCGATCCGGTCAATCCGAATCGGTCGTCGCTCCTGGACCACCGATTCAGTCCGCTGCGTCTCTGTTCCCGCGGCAAATGTGCGGGTGAGTTCCTTCAGAGTAGATTCTGCCGCGGCGACCTCCTGATCAATTACCACACAGAAGCTGCGGGAACTGCCACTGTTAAACTTAACGGATGTATTCCGTACATTCATGAACTGTGTGTAGTCATACAGCAGAGCATTCTCTGCCAGCAGCGGTCCGCTGGTATCCGTACCGGCGTGGATCCGCAGTCGCAGTTCAAAGTTGGTCAGTGGAGTGAACAGCGTGATGCCCTCCGGCTGCGGATCGCCTTTCTTCAGATGCACGACGATTTCCAGTGCCCCGTTCTCCCGGGGATGCAATTCCGGATTCTCTGCCGGCCAGCGATGTGTGGCCTTCTGCGTCTGCGTCTGCAGCACCGGTCGCACAAGAAACGGAACGTCCAGTCCGCCCTGATCCGACAACAGCAGATCCGGCAGTCCATCCCGAGTCTGCTCCCAGATGGCAGCGTCAATTCGCAGGGCCGCCAGTGTGGGTTCTTTGAACGGTTCCGTTATGAGCGGTCGCAGGCAGCGGTATCGAGGCACCGCCTGACCTGGCTTCTTTCCAGCCTGTTGACAAAGTCCCGCTGCAGGAAACGACAGCAGGATCGTGAGCAGCACCGACGTCAACGTTCGAAACTCAGTTTTCACGGTCGGTCTCCTCTGTTGAAAACGTTCGGCGAGCCCGCAGATACAGGAATGAACCGCTGATCACAAGCGATCCAAGGATCAGGAAGGCGACAATCCGGTACAAAGCATCAAGATGTGCCAGATCCGAAAAGAACACCTTGAAGGCAACGGTCGTGAACAGCCCCAGTCCCAGATAACGCAGCTGCCGCCGCTCCGTTTGAATGCCCCGCAGCAGCAGCGAAAGAGCAAACACAGACCACAAAATCGAAATCCCCCCTGCTCGCAGCCCCGGCACGTACTGATACAGCACCGTATTGACTTCCAGCGTACTGTAAACAAAGAGGGCTCCCAGCGAAGTCAGCCCCATCGCATCGGCCACCCGGGCTGCATCCTGGATCCGTACTGACGTCCCGCGAAGAAACTGAGCGGCCCATGCCAGAAAGGCAATGATCACGCCGAAATCCAGCAGCCGGAAGAATGCTGTCCCGGCGTCCCACGGCTGGCCGTATCGCAGCTCTCCCGTCAGGCCCCATGAAGGCAGATCGCGGAACACCAGCTTCAGAAAGACGGCTCCCAGAAGCACTGTGGCCAGAACAACAGCAGCTTCGGCGAAGCCACGGCCAGCCTGAAGCAGAACCCAGCAGGCCATGAGTACCCAGATCACCGTGATACCCGGCAGCCGCAGACCGTCCGCAAGACCGCCGATGGTGCGGTTCCATTCCAGAGTCAGATAGAAGAACAACATGCCGAGGAATGCCACCGATACAAAGCCGGCCAGATGCCTTGCGGGAATCCATGTCGGGACGTCAATCGAAACAGCCTCAGGTCCTGACCGGTCAATGTCCCGCTGCAGCAGACGACGCCCCGCTGCAAACGACATGATCGGCACTCCGAAGGTCACCAGACGTTCTGCGAAAGCCCGCAGATATTCGCTGAAGGCCGGATTCGCAGTCAGCTGCTGCCCGAACGAGCCATGCAGGTCGAACACCGCGAATCGAAACACGACAATCAAATACAGAACCCCCGACACCAGACGCAGAAACTGACTCTGCAGACGCCCCGCAGCCCAAAGCATCACCAGTGCCTGCAGCGCCCAGCTGACCGTGATCCACTGACCACTCAGCAGAATCGGCATCGTGATCGAGACAAACAGTGCAGACAGCGAAAGAAATCCGATCAGCAGACCGCGGTCAGGATTACGGCGACGCAGCACATACGTCACGTGGCCCAGATACCACGCAGCCAGGCCCAGAGATACCGAGGCCGTCCAGCGACTGCCATACGCCTCGCCAATCAATTCACGGCTGATTCCGAAAAACACTCCGGCGTTCAGAAACAGCATCAGCACATCCAGCAGATTCGCCGGAGTCTGCTCCCGCAGACGATGCACAAACACCATCGTCGAGAACAATGCAAAAAACGCCACCAGAAACGGCTGAACCTGCCAGAAGTGGGCGGCCGGCTGGTAGCCCGAAAGAGAACTCTGCACGAGCACGTGATGACAGAAAAAACCCAGATAACCCAGCAACGGCCAGTGGCGAAATGCAGACACTCCAAGAATTCCCAGACCAAGCACCAGCAGATAAGTGTTCAGACCGGGATAGTTGACCACGCCTGAGGACAGCATCACGGGAGTCAGATAGCCACCAAGAACCCCCAGTACTGCTGTCAGTCGGGAATCAAACAGCAGCGTCACCACTCCGGACAGCAGCGTCACCAAAGTCATCATCCCGAATGCCAGTGGCAGATCCACAAGCCGATACAATCCATGCGAAGCAAACACGCTGAAATACAAGGTTGCAATGCCACCGCCCAGAAAGCCCTGACCAATCAACTGATAATGCCCCCCAAGAAGACGCGCTCCACTCGCCAGCATCGCCATCCCGGCACAACCGGCCAGCACCACCCGGGCAAGAGGTGACAACAGCCCGTTGTCAATCGAATACTTCACGAAGAAACCCATGCCAATCACCAGCATCAGAATGCCGATCCGCAGAAGCCACTGACTGGCCACCGCAAACTCCATCGACACCCCCTGCGGCAGATTCTCTTCTCCCACCACAACCCAGTTGCGAATCTTCCGCAGCACATCCCTCGCCGCGGTTTCAAACGCCGTCGGCTGAACCGGCCGCGACACAACAGGCGGTGAGACGGCCGCTGTGGCAGTCGTCGCATCAGGCGCCGCCGAAGCCGCCGCCGCATCCACCGATAAGCCAGCCGGTGGCACCGCTGTCACCACCTGCGGAACAACCGGCTCCGGCGGTATGACCTCCACAGCCTGCTCGTCCAGTCCTTCCCGGGCAACCACAGGCCGCACCTCAACGGACTCCGGTGCAGACGCGGCGGACGCCGGTGACTCAATGCCGGATGCGACGTCCGCCCCGGATTCGACGCCAGTCTCGCGCGGGACGGCCCGCAGCCGTCGCAAACTGTCGCGCTGCTCAACCGCCATGTCGTAAACAGCCTTCAGCTGCGCTGCCATCTGATGACTGAGTTCCCGCTGGCGATCGTAGACCTCGTCCACTCGACGATTTATCCGAAACAGCATGATCGGGACCAGCAGAATTGCCAGGCCTCCGAACAACAGCCAGAACAGGAACGACATGAAATCAAACACGGGATGTGCCCTCTGCAAAGAACCTGCTCACGTTTGTTCTGCCGACTGCGCAGAAACTCCCGCAGACTACCGTGCAGCTTGCGTTCCATTTCTGCGACATCCATAAGAACCTGAAAAATCCGAATTTTTTTTGCTTTTCCTGTCCGAATCTGATCAGTCCGGGGATTCCATTTCCGGGAATTCGAAGCTGCTAAGCTGGAGCCAGTGTGCATTTTATGCACGTTTGACATTCATTTAATGCTGATCCCCATCGGCATGGAGCCTGTTCGTCCCGCGTGGTGGTCCGGGGCTTTGTCTCAGCAATCCGACGTTCATGTTTCGGCGGATCGTGCCGAAGACCTGCTGCGGCCGAATGACGAAACCACCGATTGTTTTTCGTCGCTTGCGAAAGCTGCCGAAGTATCGTGACAGCTGAGGTGCGCTCCGCAAAAGTCCGGCAGGTTTGTTTAAGAATCCGTTGACCATCAAGCTTGTATCGCCCTATTTTGGCCCTCCATCCTTTCGATCTCTCTGGCCGAAACAGGCCGAGGGTGTGTTTCCGGAGTGGTTTGTATGAGCGACCAGGCTGGCAATTCTCAGGCTGCAGAGCGTCCGCTGGAGCGGTGCTGCGGACGACTTTCAGGCAGTCTCCGGACCGCTCGCACTGCGGCATGGTTCTGCCTGCTGTTGTCTGCCGGCCTGTGCGGCTGCACCACAGGTCTGCTGAACCTGCCGAAGTCCGGAATGTTCGCCGACCGTTCCGGTGAAGCAAAGGATGCAGACGCCAAATCCGGATCAAAATCAAAAGCTGACGCCAAATCGAATCGGCGGAAGAAAGAGGAAGACAACGACTTTGGCACGCGGATCGAAACACCGCTGCTGTCGGAGTACATGAGTGTTCAGGGAAACAGCCTCGTGGTGCTTCGTGGTGTGGGGCTGGTGATGGGGCTGGAGGGCAACGGCGGTGATCCGGCGCCTTCCACTCTGCGTACTCAGCTGCAGAACGAAATGGCTCGTCGGGGTGTCAAGGACGCCAACCGCATCCTCGCATCCCGCAACACGGCGCTTGTGGTGGTTACCGCCTACCTGCCCGCAATGGTCCGTAAGAACCAGCGGTTCGATGTTCGTGTGGCAATTCCTCCGAACAGCAATGCACGGAGTCTCAAGGGGGGCTGGCTGCTGGAGACGCGGCTGTTTGAAGAGCAGAATATTCAGGGACGTACAGCCCTGAAGGCTCAGGAGTACGCAGTAGCCGGCGGTGCAATTCTGACTGGACTGGGGAGCGGTAAACCGGGGGACGAGCGTCAGGCAGAGCTGATGGCCGGCACAATTCCCGGAGGAGCCATTTCCAAAGTGGACAGGGATCTGACTATTCAGCTGCGGAGCGACAAGCGGGGGACTCGAAACAGTGAACGAGTGGCGACTGCGGTTTCGAATCGCTTTGATCGGTACAATAAGTATGGCCAGCGGATCAAGTGTGCCGAGGCCAAGGATGACGTGCGAATCAATCTCAAGATCCACTCCCAGTACGTCAACAACTTCCCCCGCTATCAGGCTGTGATTCGTAATATCGCGCTGAATGAAACCGACGTGGCCCGCCGCATGCGCATGGAAATGCTCTCCCGCGACGTGCTTGAACCAGAAACCTGTCAGGTTTCGGCGCTTCAGCTGGAAGCGATCGGCGAGGATTCCATTCCTTTCCTCAGGGAAGCCCTGACTTCAGACTCCTTTGAGGTCCGATTTTACGCAGCTCAGTCGCTGGCGTATCTGGGAGATTCGTCCGGTGTGAGTGTGCTGCGTGATGCGGCACTCAATGAAGCAGCCTTCCGCGTCTATTCACTTGTGGCGTTGTCGGTCATTCGTGATGACGCAGATGCCATCCTGGCGCTCCGCGAACTGATGAACGCGCCTTCACTCGAAACCCGCTACGGTGCCCTCCGTGCCCTGAAGGAACTGGAACCCCAGGATCCGTCTCTCAATGCCGTCAGCTTCCGCGATCGATTTGTTATGAACGTTATTGACGCCAGCGGTGAACCCATGGTCCACGTCACCCGCCGACGCGTGCCGGAGATTGTTGTTTTCGGTGCCGAACAGGGGTTTCGACTCCCGGTCGTGCTGAATGCCGGAAATCGTCTCAGCATCCGTGGTGCCGCCGGATCGGATTCCGTCGAAATCACCCGCTATGAACTCAACCGCGAACCGGTTCGACAGCGAGTGTGGAATCGACTTCCGGATATCATCCGCACCTGCGGCGAAATGGGAGCCAACTATCCCGACCTCGTACAGATGCTGGTCGAAGCCGACCAGCAGCGAAACTTCATGGGAACCTTCGGAATCGACCGACTCCCCCAGGCCGGACGTGTCTATCTTCGCGATGGTGATGACACCGGGACCGAAGATGCGGAAACGGACGAAACCCGTGCCGGCAGTAAATCAGTCGGTGAGTCGGGCAGCAAGTCTGACAGCAAGTCTGCAGAGGCGCGGAGAAGAATCGGTAACAGCCGCATGCTGCCGGAACTCTTCGATGAACTCGACGAATCCGAACTTGAGCAGAATGAGACCGCGGAAAAGCTCCTGAAACTGGACTTCAGGGAAGTCAATGAACGCGACAGTGAACGGGCCGGCCTTGTCGGCAGGGTTCTTGACGAAGAGGACGCCGGTGATGACGGCAGCAGCAAACAGTCCGGATCAGCGGCGACGGAGGACAAACAGGATGCTGCGGCCGCAACCAGCAAGCCAGTCAAACGCAACTCGCTCAGGCAGCCGGATTTGTCGGAGGAGCCAGACCAGTCGGAGGAGCCAGACCAGTCGGACGCGGCAGACTCGGATGACACAGCTGACACGGCCGATTCGCCGGACAGCGGTGACTCCGCTGACCAGCCGGATCCCGCCGAGGACACCACCGAAGAGCCCGGGGAATCAGCGAAACGAGGCGGCAAAGGTGGCTTCCTGAGTCGCCTGAGGCGGCCGTTCCGGGATCTGGAGGAACCGGAGTAGTTGTCCTTTGAAATGTGACCGGATCGCTGCAGGCATTCCCTGCAGACACAGAACTGACTGCGGAAGATTACCTGAATGCTCAAGTCGCTCGAACTCTTCGGATTCAAGAGTTTCGCCGACCGAACGGTCTTCGATTTCCCGGCTGGAATTACGGGAGTTGTGGGACCCAACGGGAGCGGCAAGAGCAACGTCGTGGACTCGATCAAGTGGATTCTGGGGGATCAGAGTGCCAAGAGTCTCCGCGGCAAGGAGATGACGGACGTAATCTTCAACGGCTCCTCCAGTCGCGGAGGAGCTCAGTTCGCCGAAGCCACGCTGGTATTCGACAATCGCAGTCGGTTTCTGCCCCTTGATCTGGATGAAGTCTCCGTCGGCCGTCGGCTCTGGAAATCCGGGGATTCTGAATATCTGGTCAACCGTCAGACTGCACGATTAAAGGATGTGCGGGAACTCTTTGTGGGCACAGGGGCCGGTGCAGCTGCGTGGAGCATCATCGAGCAGGGCCGAGTCGATCAGATTCTGCAGTCAAACGCAGCCAATCGGCGGCTGATCTTTGAGGAAGCAGCGGGGGTCAGTCGTCTGAAACAGAAACGCTCTGAAGCGCTCAAACGGCTGGAGCGAGTCGAGCAGAACCTGTCGAGGCTTGCGGATCTGGTTCAGGAAGTGGAAACACAGGTAAGTTCGCTCCGCACCCAGGCACAGCGGGCGACGAAGTTTCAGGCGATTTCCGAGGAGCTGGAGGCGCTTCGAGTCGGGCTGGCGGCCGATGATTTCCGGCGGGATTCCGTTCAGCGGGATCGCCTCGCTGCGCAGCTTCAGGAGGCCACAGAACAACTCATGCATGTCCGCACGGAGCAGCAGGCTGCAGAAGCAGAACTTCTGCAGTTGGACGAACGGCTGTCGGCCATCGATGACGAACTGCGTGAGCGGGAGCGGGAGCACAGCGGCCTCCGCAGCCGTATGGCCAGCAGCGACACAACCCTGAAACTGCAGTCGGCCAGAGACGTGGAACTGCAGGCCGATCAGCAGCGGCTGCTCAGACAGCTGAGCGTCCTGCGACAGCGAATGACTGAAGCTGAGACTGACCTGCAGACGCTTGGAAATTCGCTGGATGCCGAGCAGCTGGCCTTTGATCGCTGCCGGGAAACTCTGGCGGCCGGTGATGAGCAGATCGCGAACTGCCAGCAGCGACTGCTGACGGCCCGGACAGACCGGGAACGTCGACGACAGCAGCAGCTGCAGCAGCTCCAGGAGAACTCAAACGCCGCCTCCGAACTCAGTGGCCTGCGGTCTCAGGAAGTCCAGCTGCAGGACAGTCTCCGCGGTCTGGACGAGCAGAGCGGGCAGCTCGATGCCGAACTGCAGCAGACGGTTGCGGCCACCAGTGGTCTTGAATCTGCGCTGCTCCAGGCCCAGCAGACACTGCAGCAGGATGAGGAGACTGCTGATAACCTGTTGCGCGAACGCGAGAAGCTGATTGGCGAACGGTCTCTTGGACAGCAGTCACTCGGAGAGCTGCGGGAACAGCGGAGCGGTCTGCTGGCCCGCCGCAACGTCCTTGAAGATCTGGAAGATCGCCAGGAAGGCTTTGGAATCGGTGTTCGCGAGATCCTGCGACGCTCGGAAGAAGCCGACTCAGAACCGTGGAATCTGATTCTTGGCAGCGTTTCCGATCTGCTTGATGTCGACATGGCTCAGGCAGCCCTCATGGAAGTTGCCCTGTCAGGACGCGCACAGCTGCTGGTCGTCTCGCGCCTGCAACCACTCCTCGAATACCTCAATTCAGGACGCTGTCGCATCACCGACCGCGTGGGGTTCATTTCGATCGAGTCTGCGGGTATGGACTGTGATCCCGGGCGCGTTCGGAGCGAGCTGGGCCGCAGCCAGGACGCCGTCTGGACATCGCGCGCCGTGGAACAGCAGGCCAGCTCGACAGATGAACTGTGGTGGGGGCGAAAGAGTGGATTTACAGGCGGCGGGGGGACGAGTGAACCCGAGGAAGTGCGTATCGCGTGGGTTGATCCACGGACAGACAGCCCGACTGTGGATTCCGTATTCTCGCGCCATTCGGGACGTCTGCCGCAGTTGTTCGGACAGCCCGGCATCGTTGGCCGTGCTGACGGACTTGCCCGGTCCCCGCAAAGTCTTCCCGATCTGGCCGCACGACTGCTGGCCGACACATGGGTTGTGGAAACTCTGAGTGACGCGATTCGCTGGCATGCTGCCGTGGAGGGGCGGTGCCGCTTCGTAACGCTGCAGGGGGAATTGATTGAAGCGGACGGCACTCTGTTCGCCGGCACAGTGCGTAATGAATCTGCACTGCTGTCCCGCAAAAGCGAACTGCGACGACTCAAAAATGAACTGCATCGCCTTGAACATGAAATTGCCCAGCGCGAACATCTGATCCGCACACTCAGTCTGCATATCAGTTCCGCCGACGACCGGCTGACGCAAGCCAGAAGCCGGGTGCAGTGGCAGGTCGCCCGCTGCCGCGATGCGGAATCCGCAATGTCTGATCACCTGCGGAAACTTCAGGAATGCGAACGACGTTCCGGAAGCATTGCCCGCAGCCGTGAAGACCTCCACGAACGCCGACAGAAGCTCAGCGACCGCATCGCTGCAGCCGAACTTCGCGTCAGTCACGGCGACGCCGAGCTTGCCACACTGCAGCAGCAGCTGGAATCGCTCCAGCAGGCGGTTGTTGAACGCCAGCAGGAACTGGAAGCAACCGAACGCCACCGTCATCAGGCCGGACTTGAAATCACCCGTGCCGAAGAACGTGTGGCCGCTCTCAGGGAAACCCGGGATCGCACCGAGGAAGAATTTCGACAGCGGACGCTGCAGTTTCAGGAGGGAGAACGTCGGCTTGAGACCGCAGCCGAACGTCGCCGGGAACTCCACCTGCAGCGCCTCAATAACGCCGCTGAATTCGCCGAGCTTTGCGTTGCCGAAGAACGCCTCGCAGAACAGATTCGAGTTGTTTCGGCCACACGCGCTGAACTGCGGCAGCACAGGCTGTCCGTGAGCAACACCGAAACAGCCGCCCGAAGTCTCGTTCGCAGGCACCAGAACCATTCCCACGAAGTCGAACTGCAGATTCAGAGCATTGATCTGCAGCGGACTGCTGCAGCCGAACGAATCCGGGAAGAATATCAGATCGAAGTCAGGCAGGCAGTGGATTCCGGCCGCTCCGCCGTGGCTCTCTGGCTGCTGATTGAAAACACCGATCAATCCCCCGGTACTGATTCCGAGGATACTGGTACCCGCCAGACGCTGCGCAGCGATGCGGCACGCTTCACAGACAACATCCGTCCGATACTGGAAGATCCGACCCGCTTCTCAGAGATCCGTACGGCTGTTGACAACCGCATCGAAAAACTTCGCAGGCAACTCAAAAAAGTCGGCAACGTCGGCGTGGAAAGCCTTGAAAATCTGAATGAACTGGAAACCCGCTTCCAGCGACTCGACTCGCAGCTCAAAGATCTCGATGCCGCCCGCGAGGCACTCCATGAAATCGTCAGAAAAGTCAGCGCCGAAAGTCGCAGACTGTTCCTCGAGTCCTTTGAAACTATTCGGGGCTACTTCCGCGAACTCTTCCGCAGACTCTTTGGCGGCGGTGAGGCTGATCTGGTCCTCGAAGATCCCGAAGATGTCCTCGAATGCTCCATCGATGTTGTCGCCAGACCACCCGGTAAGGAACTCCGCAGTATCTCACTGCTCAGCGGAGGCGAAAAAACACTGACCGCGGTCGCACTGCTGCTGTCCATCTTCCGCAGCCGTTCAAGTCCCTTCTGCATCCTGGATGAAGTCGACGCTGCACTCGACGACGCCAATATCGGACGCTTTGTCAACGTCCTCCGTGATTTTCAGGTCAATACACAGTTCATCATGATCACCCACCGTAAACCCACCATGGCCGTTACTGATGTCCTGTATGGGGTCACGATGGAGGAATCCGGGGTCTCCAGACGACTGTCCCTGCGGTTCGAAGACGTCGATGAACAAGGTCATTTCCTTGCCGCGGCAAAAAGTCAGCGGGCAGCCTGAGGCACCACACACTCCGACACCGTCTGCGACTGCCTGCCGGGTCGTCAGACTCCATGACCTTCGGTGGAATCCGGCGTAACCCGATGATCACGGTCAATCGGGCGAAGACCAATGCGGAAGTGCAGGGCACAGAGCCGGAAGAGCACTACGAAGGCGACTGAAATCGGGGATGCAGCGGAGTCGGGCACGTGCAGGGCGTTAAGCAGAATCAGCAGCCAGGCGCCGGCAAAGGCACACGTGGCGTAAAGCGGTGTGAAGGGACGAAACAGCCCCGGGACCTCGTTGCAGACAATATCGCCGATCACTCCTCCAAAGGACCCTGTCATCACACCAAAAAGTACGGCCACGACCGGCGATACTCCTTCGCCAAGCGCAATCCGGGTACCGGCAATACTGAACAATCCCAGCCCAAGGGCGTCGGGCACGTACAGAAATCGTTCCAGCCGAATCGGGATCCGCCGCAGCTGAGAAGTCACGAGAGCGACGGCGAGGACGATCGTCGGGTAGGACGGATACCGAATCCAGAATAACGGGTGTCGATCAAGGAAGACGTCGCGGAGCGTGCCACCGCCAAAGGCAGAGATCAGCGAGATGGATGCGGCACCGACGAAGTCGAGCCCTTTGCGGCGGGCCAGCAACACCCCGAAGAGGGCGCTGCTGATCACACCAAGCAGCTCCAGCACCTGATTCATGGCTGTTTCACGAGGGGGGCCGATGGAATGGAATTGCCCAGATCATCGACTTCCTCCCAGGCAGTGGCGGCCGGCATGAGTATTCGCCAGGAACGTCCCTGGATTTCGTCTTCGGCCACAAGCTGGTAGACATGGAGTTCCAGTTGCTGCAGGCCAGGAAGCGGGTTTTGTTCGCGGACAAGTTCAAGCACGCGTTGCTGGAGTGTGGCGATGGCAGCCATGTCCGTCAGGGCTTTGGACCAGGGATCCACGGGTGACTTCATCATCACCTGGAGCACAACCGGGGTCTGTTTGTGCATTTTCTTCTGCCCACCGTTTACCCGTGGTGCAGACCCAGGGAATTCGCGCACCAGCGATTCCTGGAGCGGCATGAACGGCATCAGATGCAGCGTCCAGTAGGTGTAGAGAAACGTGGTCGCGCAGATTCCCATCAGGAACATCGAAGCAACAATCAGACGTCCGCTGACGCGAGGTGCTGTTGGAGCGGCCGGCGGGGAGACTGAAGGTGCTGGTGACGGGAGCGGACCTGCCGGACCTGACATTGGAAACCTCTGTTGATGGGAACCAGTTAACCGCCTTCGCCGGGACTGCGTGGCTGAAGGGAAATCACTCCTTCAGTCGGACTGGATGCGGTGGCGTAGAGCTTTTTGGGAATGCGACCGGAAAGGAGAGCATCGCGGCCGGCCTGACAGGCGAGTTTCATGGCGTGGGCCATCCGCAGAGGGTCCGTGGCGGACGCGATGGCGGTGTTCAGGAGCACGCCGTCGCAGCCGAGTTCCATGGCGGCGGCCACATCGCTTGCCGTACCCACACCGGCATCGACGATCACCGGATAATCCGGGTCGTTCTCCTTGAGATATTCAAGGCAGATCCGGATATTGTTGGGGTTGAGTATTCCCTGGCCGCTGCCGATGGGGCTGCCGGCGGGCATCACAGAAGTAGCGCCAGCCTGCTTGAGTCGGCGGGCGGTGATGGGATCATCCGAGGTGTAGCAGAGTACCTGGAAGCCATCGTCGACAAGCACCCTGCAGGCTTCAACCGTCGCCACGGGATCGGGGAGCAGGGTCCGGGTATCTGCAAGCACTTCGAGTTTGACCCAGTCCGCCCCGGGATTGTTGTTGACGCGGAGGATTTCGCGCCCGAGTCTGGCCACGCGAACGGCGTCTTCCACGTTGAAGCAGCCAGCGGTATTTGGCAGGATCGTGTACTTTTGCAAATCGATGAAATCAAGAATGTTTCGGCCGGAGGCGTCGACAAGCCGTTCGCGGCGGACGGCAACGGTGATCACATCAGCACCGCTGGCCACCAGACACTCCTGCATGAGTTCCAGTGTGGCATACTTGCCGGTGCCCACGATAAGCCGGGACTTGAGAACGTGCCGGCCGAGCACGAGAGGCCGATCTGGGAAGCTTTGCAGCATGAAAGGAGTCTTTCGGTCTGTCAGCCACCGCCGGTGAGCGTGACGACTTCGAGTTCACAGCCGGCATCAATTGTCACCTCTGACCAGGATTCCCGGGGCACTACGCGGCGGTTGAGTTCCACCGCGCAGTAACGGGTTTGAACCTGCAGAAGGGTGAGCAGCTCAGCGACGGTTGTGCCGCCGGGGATGTCTCGGTGTTCACCGTTAACGCGAATGGGAATCATGGATCAGAGTTCGTAGGGTTCTTCGCCGACGCTGGAACCACCGAAGGTTTTGCGGAAGGCTTCTGCCTGCGCCTTGATGGTTTTGTCAGGGCCGGTGAGTTTGAGGAAGTAAACTTCTTCGTTCTTCATCACGAGGATGACGGCGAGCATGCGGTAGCCGGGAGCGGGTTCGGTTTTGCGAAGAATCGGCGGACCGACGGATTTCTTGTAGGTGCCAGCCAGGTCCGCAATGTAGTACTCGTTTTCTCCGGCCTTGCCCTTTTTGATCGCGGTTGTACGACCTTTGGCATCAAACTGGTCCACCCAGCGGGCAAGGTTCTGATCGACGCCACCGCCGCCACCGGGGAATGTGGAGATGGCCAGTTCGCCCTTTTCCTTATCGCCTTCCGCGGCGGGGATTTCGTAGGTGGCCAGCCTCATCGAGCTTTTGAGGTCGGATTCGGCCCAGCTTTTCGGGAGTTGCAGTGTGAGTTCTTTGAGCTTCACAGTTGTGACGGCGTTCGTTTTGGCGGGTTCATCGGCGGACAGCGCGCCGATGGCGGTGGTGAGCAGCAGAGTGGCGGCGAGCATACCGGGGAAGTGCAGCATGTTGGACTCCGTGGATTTTTCTGAGAGGGGGGGAGGGTGCGGAGAAGTGTTCCGGGGGATGTACAGAGGGAACTATTCGTCGGTT
>CAZLOQ010000110.1:0-19992 GCA_964561125.1 uncultured Chitinophaga sp.
GCCGGGGGTTGCCGTAGGGCGAAAAGTACTTTTTGCCTCCATAAGGACCTCCCTGGGCCGTTCCTCCGCGATTGACATCGAACCCCTGATCCTCAGGAAGAAAACCGTCACCACCAAGATGCCATTTCCCTCCGAAAAACGTGGCATAACCCGCTGCCCGCAGGCGTTCGGCGATTGTCACCTGTTCCAGAGCCAGCTGTGTGGAGTAGGGGGCTGGAAGATGTCGCGTATTCCGTTTCCATCCGTCAGGCTGAGCCGCTCCGATGTAGTCCGTGATTCCGGTTCGCTGTGGATACAGCCCTGTAATCAGACTGGCTCGAGTGGGCGAGCAGACAGGACAGGCCGCATAGGCAAAATTCAGCCGCACGCCTGTCTGTGCCAGTCGATCAATGTGGGGCGTCTCATAGAAGGTGCTTCCGTAGCAGCCGAGATCCCGCTGTCCGAGGTCATCGACAATAAACATGATCACATTGGGACGCAGGCCGGAGCCATGGGAGACGGGGTGATCCTGAGCGGCAGCGGAGCAAAGGCTGAACGTCAGGGCCGGTACCAGCACCAGCAGACGGAATCGAAAAAAGTGCTGCGAGTTCCCGTGCATGATCGTGCCATCGATTCAGAGGTGAATGGGGACAAATCTAAGCTGTTCGCCGGCAACTGGTGTATCGGCAGGGGTTTTCCACGGTACTGGCTGAGAATTCTGAGCGAACTGGCGGATGGCATCGCGAAAGCGGCGAGTGAGCAGGAAGAGCAGTTCACGTTCGCCGGAGGCTTCCCCGGCGATGCCTTCCAGATTGGCCACACGACCTCTGACTTTCCCCGACTGCTGATCATGCTGCAGGATGACGATGCAGTTGAATACCGGCACGGAACCGGGTGTGGAACCGCAGGAGGCATCAGGAAGCTGGTTCAGGGGGCTGGACATGGCACTGCTGATCAGAGACCGGGAAAAGAAACGGGTGTGGCTGAAAGGCCGCAGGCGCTACGAACCCGGGCGATGACTTCGCGGGCTCTGGTACGCGCCGCGCGAGCTCCTGCTGAGAGGATCTGTTCGACGGCGTCGGGGTCGTTTTCCAGCTGGGTACGGCGGTCGAAGGCTGCGCTGAAACACCTTAAAGCCGCCTGGAAAAGCGCTTCCTTGGCTTCCCCGTAACCCATGCCACCAGCCCGGTAACGATCAGCCAGCGCCTGTCGTTCCGTGTCTGAGGCAAACAGGGTGTAGAGCTGAAAAATCGTGCAGTTGTCTGGGTTCTTGGCATCTTCCATCGTCGCGGAATCCGTCTTGATGCTCATGATCAGCTTCCGCAGTTTCTTCGGTGATTCAAAGATCGGAATCGTGTTCCCGTAGCTTTTGGACATTTTCTGACCATCGAGTCCGGGGACTTTGGCGGACGCATCAAGTACGTAGCATTCCGGAAGCTGCAGAGTTTCGCCGTAGAGCGAGTTGAATCTCTGGGCGATGTCACGAGTGACTTCCACGTGCTGGATCTGATCGGCCCCCACGGGCACGTGTGTGCTGTCGTAGGCCAGTATATCGGCCGCCATCAGCACCGGGTAGGTAAACAGTCCCGCGTCAGCAGCCAGGCCTTTGGCTTTCTTGTCCTTGTAGGCGTGGCATTTCTCCAGCAGTGCCATTTGAGTGATTGTCATCAGCAGCCACATCAGCTCGGAGACTTCCGGGACGTCAGACTGGCGGAAGAGTGCCGCTTTGGCCGGGTCGAGCCCCAGTGCGAGCAGGTCGAGCGCGGCGTCGCGAACGTGCTGTCTGAGCAGTGCCGGGTCGCGGACCGTGGTGAGCGCATGCAGGTCAGCAATGAAGTAAAACGACTGTTGATTGCCCTGCAGCGCGATGTACTGGCGAATCGCTCCGAAATAATTGCCCCAGTGAAAACGACCTGTGGGCTGAATGCCGGAAAGCACTTTCATGACGGGTTCCGTGAAGATTATCGACGAGGAATTTGCAGGGTTCCGACAACATCAGCCGGTCGGCTTGCTCCCAGCAGCTGCAGGGCTTCCGGAAGCTGTTGTACCAGCCGATTGGCCAGCCCCGGATTGTAGAAATTGGCCGTTCCCACCTGAATGGCAGTCGCACCGGCCAGCAGAAATTCCATCACGTCATCAAGAGTCTGAATACCACCGATACCAATGATCGGGATGCTGAGCGCCTGGCGGACCTGCCAGACAATTCGCAGTGCCAATGGCTTGATGGCCGGGCCACTGAGTCCCCCAAGGACATTGCCAAGAATCGGACGGCGTTTCTTCCAGTCAATCGCCATCCCCTGAAAAGTGTTCACCAGCGACACGGCATCAGCCCCCGCCTCGGCCACCGCCCGGGCAATCGGAACAACACTGGTGACGTTCGGTGTGAGCTTTGCAATGATCGGCAGACTGCAGGACTGACGCACGGACTGCACCACCTGACCGGCCAGTGCCGGGTCTGTGCCGAAGTCCACTCCACCAGACACATTCGGGCAGGAAATGTTCAGTTCAACCGCCGCAATTGCCGGGTGCTGGTTCAGAACTCCCGCCATCCGCTCGAATTCATCCATCGCCTTGCCGGCGATATTGACGATCACGGAGGTGCCCAGTGAGAGCAGATACGGGAGTTTTTCGGCGACGAACTGGTCGAATCCATCGTTGTCCAGCCCGATGGAATTGAGCATTCCGCCGGTCGTTTCCACGGTTCGCGGAGGTGGATTGCCGGGCCGGGGCAGGGGAGTCACTGTTTTGGGGATGATCCCGCCAAGCTGAGTAAAGTCCACAAATGCGGACATTTCCTTGGCATATCCGAAGGTGCCCGAAGCGACCAGAATCGGGTTCTTCAGGTGCAGCCGATTGAGGCTGACGCTCAGGTCCATGACGCGTGCTGATTCCTGCTGGGCCGGCTTGATGGGCCACAGTGCCGACAGAAGCGTCCGACCACTGTTTCAACCGGCGGTGTTGAGAAAAACCTGCCAGACAGGATGATAGCAGAAGCTACGGGAAATAGCAGGCTAATGGAATTTCACCTGGAACCCGGAGATCGTCATTCCCCCGTCGATCGTCAGCGTCTGCCCGGTGATCAGTGGGCTGCCTGTAATCAGCCCCATTATTGCCTCTGCCACGTCATCCGGCTGACAAACCACCTGTAACGGCAGCGATTGCTGCCATGCTGCGAGCACCGCCGAGTACTTTTCGCCCAGCCCCTGCTGCGTCCAGCGACCGGCGATAAAACCAGGAGCCACCCCGTTGACCCGGATGTGCGGTGCAAGGGTGCGGGCCAGCGAAACCGTCAGATTATCGAGCGCTGCCTTGGAAGCACAGTAGGGGATCGAACTGCCCTGAGCCAACTGTGCAGCTACGCTCGACACATTGATAATCACGCCACCGGATGCCGTTCGCCGAATCACCTCTGCTGCCGCGCGAGCGCACTGAAATGCCCCCACTACGTTGACCCGAAATAACCGATCCCAGATGTCCCCCGTGATCGAATCCAGCTCCCCGAACGGGATGAACTCCGTGGTGCCCGCACAATTGACCAGCACATCCAGCCGACCGAAGGTCTTTTCCGCCTCAGCAATCAGCCCTCGGCAGTCTGCATCAATCGCCACATCCGCCCGCACACAAACGGCCTGACCACCGGCCGCCTGTATCTCAGCGACCACAGCGTGAGCCTCGGATTCTGAACGCGAATAGTTAATCACCACACCGTAGCCGCCGGCTGCAAGTCGCCGGGCCGTCGCTCTGCCAACCCCGGTGGCACCACCCGTGACCACGGCTGCTTTTCCAGGAACCGACAAAGACATCGGAGTACCTTCTGAGACTAAACGAGTTCCGGCAGAACTCGACCACCGTCGTCCACCAGATACTGCGGACGTCCCTGATTATCAGGAATTGTGGCGTCCTGCGCCGAGATACCCAGGTGCTGGAACAACGTGGAATACACATCGCCGAAGGTCACGGGACGGGCGATCGCCTCCCCCGCGATTCGATCAGTGGCACCGATTACCTGGCCGTGACGGAATGAACCACCCGCCAGCAGGGCACAGTTGACCTGAGGCCAGTGATCGCGGCCCACAATACTGCTGATCTTCGGCGTTCGTCCGAATTCACCCCAGACAATCACCGCACAGTCGTCTGCCAAACCCCGCTGATGCAGGTCCTCAATCAGGGCACTCAGGCACTGGTCGAAAATCGGAAAGTCTTCCTTCTCGCGATTGAAAATGGTGTTGTAGGAGCCACCGTGCCAGTCCCACTTGCTGTAGTTCAGCGTGACCACGCGGACTCCCGCTTCAATCAGTCGTCGGGCCGCCAGCATGCTTTGCGGGACTCGTGGTGCCCCGTTGTCGTCAATAAACACTTTGGGATTACCGGTGCCATAGCGCGCAACCGTCGCAGGATCCTCTTTCGAAAGATCAAGTGCCTCTGCAAGACGCGAAGATGTGAGGAGTCCCATGGCCTGTTCGGTGAAGGCATCCATACCATGCATGGTCAGCGTGCTGTCCACGTCACGCCGCAGACGATCGACACTCTGCAGCAGCGAACGGCGGTCGTGCAGACGTTCCAGCGAAACACCGTTGAGAATCATATCCTCCCGCGTGGGGCCCATGGGACGAAACGCGGAATGGGCAGCCCCCAGAAAACCCGGACCAGGTTCATTGTAAGGGCCGTGTGTACAGGGGTAGCACAGACTGACAAAAGGCGGCGCCGCCTGTGTTCGCGGCCCCACGACCTTCGACACCAGTGACCCGAACTGCGGCCAGCCACCCGACGGTTTGGGACGCCTGGGATCGCGGCCGTGAAAGACCTGCTGAGCGTCGTGATCAGCCTGATTGCCCACCAGCGAACGAATAATGGTCAGCTTGTCCCCGATCGCTGCCAGCCGAGGAAATGCTTCGCAGATCTCCATCCCCGGCACGTTGGTATGAATTGGCTTCCACGGTCCGGCGATTTCCCGCGGAGCTTCCGGTTTCAGGTCAAACATGTCCTGATGCGGCGGCCCGCCGACCAGATAAATCATGATCACGGATTTCGCAGAACGACCGCCCCCGGACGCGCCTTCTGCTCGCAGAATGCCAGGCAGCGACCAGCCACTGCCGGCGGCCGCACCAAGCGCAGTGAGAGTACCGATACTGAGCAGACTGCGACGCGAACGACGATCACAGAAACCGGCGGAATGATCGGGCAGGCCGAGCAGCTTGAGCATGGCGGGGCTTTCTGCGGGGGAAGCAGTTCGAGCGGAGGGTGAAAAGTATCGGGCGGGAAGTGAGCAGCGGAGTTGCACGGAGGGAAACTATGGCGGTTCCCCGGAGTAATGTCGACTGCAACGCAGCAGAGTGCAAGACATGTCTCGGCGGAAACGGCGGGAAAGAGGAAATTCCGGGCACCCGTCGGGCAAATGTCAGAGCCTCCCATTCCCTCGGAATCGCCACAGCCGGATATCCATCGTATCCACCGACGGATTTGACAGCACTCGGGAATCTGCAAACAATCTGTGAGGACCATAACGCTCAACACTCGATTCGCTGCACACAGACACATTCAGGCACCGCGGTAAGCATGCAGCAGGCACTACAGCTTAACAATTCCCCTCCGACAACTCACTGCCGGTACTCCCGTCGAACCTGGTTCAAGGCCACCACGGGCATCGTGGCAGGGCTGCCATGGCTGCACATTGGCTGCTCAGGCTCGCCCCAAGCAAGCCCCCCGCCCGCAAATTCCCCGGCACTGAGACAGCCATGGTCCGAAGTTGTCAAAGCCGCCGCAGGAACTCACCTGCGGATGGCCATGTGGGACGGCGACCCATCCATCAATCGCTGGATGCAAGGCTGGGTCGCCGCAGAACTGCGGCGACTGCACGGAATGCAACTTGAATTCAGCGGACTGCGGGGACTGGATCTTGTGACACGACTGCTCGCAGAACGCCACGCCGGTCGCACCTCCGGAGACATCGACGTCGTCTGGATCAACGGCGAGACCTTCTACCAGCTGCGACGCATCGCTGCCCTTCAGGGCCCCTTCACACAGCAGCTCCCCAACCAGCAGTGGATCGACTGGAATGATCCCTTCATCGCAACCGATTTTCAGCAGCCCATCGAGGGATACGAATGTCCCTGGGGAACCGTGCACTTTACCTGGATTCATCACAGCCAGCGCGTCCCTGAACCCCCGCAGACTCTTGAGCAGCTCACAGCGTGGATCCGGACACATCCTGGCCGGTTCACGTGGGATGTCAGTTTCACAGGCATGACTTTTCTCAAATCCCTGCTGCTTGAACTCAGCGGTAACAAACAGGCCTTCACTCAGCCATTAACCGATGTTCTCTGGACAGATGCTTCCACGAAACTCTGGAACTGGATTCGCGAAGTTCAACCATCCCTGTGGCGTGAGGGGCAGACATTTCCCGAAGACGTGGCGCTGCTGCACGCCCTCTTCAGCGGCGGCGAAGTCGATTTCACAATGAGTGCCAACGATGGCGAGGTGGACAATAAAGTCCTTCAGGGGGTCTTGCCCGAAGCGGCCCGTGGTTATGTGCCGGAGTTTGGCAGTATTCGGAATTCACATTATCTGGGCATCCCCTGCAGCGCCCCCAATACCCCGGGTGCACTTGTGCTGATTGATTTTCTGATTTCTCCGGCAGCACAGCTCGAAAAAGCCAGACCCGAAGTCTGGGGTGATGGCTCGGTGCTCGCCACACAAAAGCTCCCGGAAGACTGGCAACTCAAGTTTACCAGCATTCCCGGCCGACTCCGCGCACCGGCACCGGATGACCTGCGGAAACGGGCTCTCCCGGAACCTGCAGCAGATGTCATGCTGCGGCTGGTGCAGGGATTTCGCAAAGAAATTCTGGAGAGCGTTTGAATCGGGGAACATAGATGCTCCGGAACGGAGGCTGGAAAACAGCGGTGCAGGGCAGATTCGCCGGGGGGTGGACTGAGCGATTGACGGGCTGGCTGCTGCTCGTGTTCGTGATTCTTCTGCCCCTGCTCTGGATGATCGCTTATGCCCTCGCCTGCAGCCTCGGGCGTTTCGGGCTGGAGGATGACACGTGGACCACGAAATACTGGCGGCTGGCCCTGTCCACCAGCCGCATCTGGCGCAGCCTGCTGCTCAGCAGCACCCTCGCGGCCTGCGCCACTTTCTTCGCCTGGCAGACCGCTTTATGGCTGGTGAGCCGCTGCAGTGGACTGCGATTCGATCGGCGACTTCAGGCGCTCTGGTGCCTGCCCCTGGCTATTCCCCCGGCGGTGCAGGCGTTTCTGGCAAATCTCCTGCTGAATCGAGGCGGTCTGCTGTCACGACTGTGCCGGCGATCTGGACTCACTCATGATGTGACTGACTTTCCAGTTCTCGTCCAGGATCGCCTCAGCCTTGGTCTGCTGCTGACGATGACTGCTGCATCGACTCCACTGCTCCTGCTGCTGCTGATTCGCATCTGGAATGCAGCGCGAATCGAAGTTTACCTGCTGGCTGCAAGGTCACTGGGGGCCGCCCCTGCTTTCGCAATGCGACATGTGGCAGTACCAATGCTTCGGCGACGAGCCCGTCCGCTCCTGCTCCTGCTGTTCCTCTGGAACTTCAGCGCCTGGGAACTGCCTCTGCTGCTGGGTCGTCAGTCTCCGCGAATGTTCTCGGTGCTGATTCAGCAGAACGCAGGACAGTTTGTGCTTGATGAGCGTCCGCAGGCATTCGTGTATGTGGTCCTCTATTTGATTCTGGCGACAACTGCCATCTGGTGGCTTTCGGCGGGGGCGGGGGCAGGGCCGGGGGCGGGGAATATCAGGGGCCTGTCGCGGGAGTCTCGTGATGGCTGATGGCACTCAGTGCCGACAGACGACAGTCCGTCGCACTGCGCGGATCGCAGTAGCTCTCGGCATGCTTGCCCCGCAACTATTCCTGCTGTTCCTTTCCCTCGGAACTGGCTGGAGCTTTCCCGGGCTGCTCCCGGATCGCCTCGACTTTGGCCCGTGGCAGCAGCTGTCAGAGAACTCCGGACTGCTTCGCGCTGCACTCACCGGGGCTGCAATGAGCGTTTCTGCCGGGGTGCTGGCGACTTTTTTCGGCCTGCTGGTCAGTCGGACAGTACGCAGTTTCCACGGCCCGTCTCAGCGTCTGTATCGATCGATTCTGCTGTTGCCATTTGTGGTCTCACCAATCGTTGTCGGCGTTTGTCTGTTTGATCTGGCCGCCAGAACCGGGTTGGCCGGAAGTTTCGCAGGAGTGCTTTGCGGGCACGTCTTCTTTGGCACTGCCACGGCTGCTGTGATGTTATCCGAGGCGTGGAGTGATCGGGCTGCACGTCAGGAACAGCTCGTCCGCTCACTTGGTGGCGATACACCGGCAGTCTGGCGGCATGTCGTCTGGCCGGAAACTCGCGGCATGCTGCTCGTCTGCCTGCTGCAGACGGCGCTGCTGTCGTGGATGGATTATGGAATTGTCCTGCAGATCGGAGGCGGGCGAGTCCAGACACTGACTCTGCGACTGTTTGCTCTGATACGCGAAGCCAGCGTGAATCACGCTGCCCTCGCAGCCCTGCTCCTGCTGCTTCCGGCCATGCCGGCTCTCGCACTGATGTTCGCCGGATCCGCTGACAGGCAGACAGACCATTCAGGGTGACCGGAACACCCCGCAGAGCTGATTGTCACACGGTCCCAACCGTCTGATGTCCAATTGACATCCAACGCTCCCCAATCAACCTCTCCCGGTCAGTTCCCTCAGGTCCCTCGGTTCCCTACTATCCCATCACACAGCTCCATCACACAGCCTCGGACACACAACCACCAGCACGCGCCTACGCCTCCTTCCACACCAGGCTCCGCCATGAAGTCCGTCCTCTGCTGTCTCCTTGCCCTCCGGATACTCACACTTCAATGCTGCCTCGCCGCAACTCCGCCGGATGCCGTTTCCGTCAGCCCCCCCAAACCTGACTCCAGCGTCAACGTTCTGTTTATCATGGCAGATGACTTCCGACCGGAAGCCGGCTGCTACGGCTCCCCGGCGATCACTCCCAACCTCGATCGCCTCGCTCAGCGGAGTCTTCTGTTCAGTAACGCATATTGCCAGCAGGCTGTCTGCAACCCCTCTCGATCCTCACTCCTCACCGGCAGACGCCCGGATTCCCTGCGTATCTGGAATAACAGCGTCCACTTCCGCGAACGTAACCCGGATATCCAAACCCTTCCGCTGTGGTTCAAAACTCACGGCTATCACACACGCTGCATCGGTAAGATCTTTCACAACTGGCACACAAAGGTTCAGGGCGATCCGCAGTCGTGGAGCGTCCCTGAGTTCCTGCACTATGCCAATCACGGGGACGATCGCGCACTCGTCGATGGCCCCCTGCCGCCGAACTTTGCCCGCACAACATCCGGGTTTGGCTACTCCGGCCCCGGCATCTGTGAATGTCGCGACGTGCCCGATGCCGCATACTACGACGGTCGCGTCGCCGATGAAGCCGTCAGGGTCCTTCGCAGCCTGCCCGCTCAACCCTTCTTCCTCGCTGTCGGGTTCTGGAAACCACATGCCCACTTCAACGCACCCAAAAAGTACTGGGATCTCTACGACCGCAGCAGACTCCCCGAACTCCTCAACGCCCGCCCTCTGAATGCACCCGCCATCGCCTTTCATCAGAGCACTGAAGTTCTCGGACCCGCCGCTGTTCAGAAAACTCCGAATCCCGCTCAGGTCGCTGAAATGCGGCACGGCTACTTCGCAAACATCAGCTATCTGGATGCACAACTCGGCAAAGTCCTCGATGCACTCGCCGATTCTCCAGCCGCCAGCAGTACCATCGTCGTCTTCCTCAGCGACCACGGCTACCACATCGGTGAACACAGCCTCTGGGGAAAAACCTCAAACTTTGAATACGACGCCCGGGTTCCGCTCATGATTCACGTGCCCGGAATGTCGCAAAGCAATCGCCGGACGCACGCCATCACTGAACTCATCGATCTCTTCCCAACTCTTAATGACCTCTGCAGCCTCCCCCAGCCCCCTGCACTTGAAGGCCAAAGCCTCACAAGCATCCTCGCTCAGCCTGATGCGACCGGCAAAACCGCTGCCTTCACCCAGCACCCCAGACCTGCCTACTATGATCGCACTCCCACCGGAAAACCAGACTCCATGGGCTACAGCATCCGCACGCCACTCGCCCGCTACACGGAATGGAGAGACTGGAGCACCGGCACCATCACTGACCGCGAACTCTACCTCGCCAGCGATCAGCCTGCGGAAACTCAGAATGCTGTTGACAACCCTGCACACGCACAACTTCGCAACACACTCGCTGAACTCCTGCACCAGACACACCCTCCGGCTGCCCACGACTCCAACTGAAGCCCAGCACACCAGAAGGAACAGACAGACTCCGCCTCCGCAGCCTCTCTGATGCATCACATTCACCGCCTGACGGTCAGGAAAACTCTGCCGCCACCTGAAGAGTACCGGCAACGGTTTCCGGAAGACCATCAACACCCAAACTTCCCGCTTCCACCACTTTGTTAAGACTCAGAATGCCAGCCGCTGTGGAACTGACTCCAGTCCGCCTGGCGTCTAAAATCCCAGGATCTGGTCCGCCTTCGTACCAAGGCTCTGCCCAAACAACGCAAAGGCCCCTCCTTGTCCTGGCTCCGGTCCAAACTCTTCTGGAAAATTGCCGGACTCTACGTCCTGCTCTCCGTCCCCGCCGTGCTCGGACTGGGCGCCACACTGCATACCGCGCTCCAGCGCAATGCCGGCGAACAGCACCGGCAAACCGTGCTCGATCAACTCCGGCTGGCAGCCGCCCCGCTCAATGGCTCAACCAACGATGCCAGTCTGATCGCTGACTTCCGCAAAACACTCCCCGAAGGACGCAGTATCCTGCTCCTTGACCAGCTGGGAAATTCCCTCGAATCCCCGCAAGCCCCTCCCATACAGGATTTCACTCTTCGCTCGTCACTCAATGCCGCAGCCAGCGCCTCATCAGGATTCTCCGTCCGCATCATTCGCCCCTCCGGTTCCCCCCGCGAAATCCTCGCCGCCTGCAGACGTATCGAAACCAGCCCCAAACCCTCCTTCCTCCTCGTCACATCCGATCCCTCCACCTCAGAACTCCAGGCCCGGCAAACCGCTGCTGTCGCCATTCAGGCAGCCCTGATCACCTGGGGACTTGGCACTATCTGCCTCCTCGTCGTCGCTGCCGGCGTTGTCTCACCGCTGCAGGTGATGTCCCGAAAACTGCAGGCCTCTGTTCAACGCGATGACCGTGATGATATGCTGCTCGATGTCTCCGATCGCCAGGATGAAGTCGGCGATGTGGCCCACGCCCTCTACCAGCTCGAAGATCAGCTCCAGGATCGTATCCTCGGACTTGAACAGGCCGGAAGAGACTCCGCTGCCTCCATCAGCCTCCTCACCGCGGTTCTCGATTCCATGATCGAAGGCGTCATCGCCATCGATCACACTCAACGCATCCTGTTTATCAACCCCGGTGCCCGAAGACTCCTCTCCATCCCCGATGGCATCAATCCCGGACACAGACTTTACGAAACCGTTCGCATCCCCGCCTTCCTCGATACCGTCGACGAATGCCTCTCCAAAAACGCCGTCAGCACCCTCGAATACCGAAACCCCAGAGATCAGGCACACCATCTCCTCTTCGCCATCCCCATTCAGAAATCAGGCCAGACCGGAGCGGTCGTGGTTGTGCGTGATATTTCCGATGTCCGCCGGCTCGAAGCCATGCGACGTGACTTCGTCAGCGGCGTCTCCCACGAACTCAAAACCCCGCTCACCGTTATCCAGGCCTGTACCGACACCCTCCTCGCCGGCGCACTCGATGACCCCGCAGCCGCCAGTCACTTCCTCAAGCAAATCGAAGAACAATCCGAACGACTCCTGCAGCTCATCCTCAAAATGCTGCAGCTCGCCCGAGTCGAATCCGGCCAGGAAATCCTGCACCGCGAATCTGTCGATGCCGCCACCATCGCCGCCAACTCACTCCGCACTCTGCGCACGCTCGCCGATACCCGTGGCGTCCAGCTCCAGCTCACCGGAACCACTCAACTCCAGCTGCACACCGATCAGCAGGCTCTCCGCACAATCCTTGATAACCTGATTGACAACGCCATCAGGCACACGCCCCCCGACGGCACCGTGACCGTCCTCCTGCACAACACCCCACACGGCCCCGCCATCACCGTCAAAGACACCGGAGAAGGCATCCCGGAATCACTCCTCGATCGCATCTTCGAACGCTTCTACCGCGTTGAACGCGATCGCAACCGCGAACGCGGTGGCTCCGGACTCGGACTCGCCATCGTCAAACACCTCTGCAACGCCCTCAATGCCCAAATCTCCGCCCACAGCAAACTTGGGGAAGGCGCACAATTCCAGATCGTCTTCAAACAATAACACCCACACGCCCGGCAGATTGACGACCGTTCCTCCGTCACGTACAGTTCTCCACCGCCCCCACACAATCCCAGCCCGGCCCGCAAACAATCCTCCTCCCCGTATTCAGGTCCCAACTTGGCTAACTCGGCAGAAAACATCGCCCCGGCGTCTCCAACTCCCTCCTTCCAGGAACTCGGGCTCTCAACGGCCACACTCCGCACTCTCCTGCAAATCGGCTACCAAAACCCCAGCCCCATCCAGGCAGCACTCATCCCGCTCGCACTCACCGGCAGCGACTGCATCGGACAGGCACGCACCGGCACCGGAAAAACTGCAGCCTTCATGCTGCCCACGCTCGAACAAATCGATTGCCGTGTGCCGAAAGTTCAGGTGCTCGTTCTCGCACCCACCCGCGAACTCAGCGAACAAGTCTGCCTCGAATCCCGCAGACTTGCCGCTGGACGCCCCGTCCGCTTCGCACTCGCAGTCGGTGGTCGACCCGCCGGACGCCAGATCGACGATATCCAGGCCGGCGCTCAAATCGTCATCGGAACACCCGGTCGAGTCATCGATCTCATGCGCCGTGGACATCTCAACTTCAAAAATCTCACCATCACTGTCCTCGACGAAGCAGACCGGATGCTCGATATCGGCTTCCGTCCCGATATCGAACGCATCCTCCGACACTGTCCCGCAGACCGACAAACACTCCTCCTCTCCGCCACCATGCCCCCCGACGTCCTCAGGCTCGCCCAAAAATACATGGTCGAACCCCAATCCGTCGACCTCTCTGAAGATCGCGTTGTCGTTGATACCATCGAACAGTTCTACGTCACCGTCGACGAAGATCGCAAACTCCCACTCCTCATCCGCATCCTCGCTAGGGAAAAACCCAGTCAGGTCATTGTCTTCACGCGTACCAAACGCGGTGCCGACAAACTTCACGAAGTCTTCTCCAAACGTCTCAAATCCGGACGTATCGCCTGCATTCACGGTGACCTCCCCCAACGCAAACGTGATCGCGTCATCCGCGAACTTCGCGCAGGACACCTCAGACTGCTTATCGCCACCGATGTTGTCGGACGCGGCATCGATATCAGCGGTATCTCACACATCATCAACTACGACATCCCCGAATACTGCGACGACTACGTGCACCGCGTCGGACGCACCGGCAGACTCTCCTCCGACCAGCAGGGACGCGCCGTCACCTTCGTCACACTCGCACAGGGCGGCGAACTCACAAACATCGAAAAACGCATCAATACAGTGCTCCCCGAATACCAGGTCGAAGGCTTCGATGCCTTCCGCCGCCGCGAACGCACCAGCCGCAAAATTACCCGCTTCGGCAACAACTCCGAATAGCCCCCCGCCACACACACACCACAACGCCACGGGAACTGTTTGCTCCGACATCTCCGCCTCGGCCAACTCAGTGTGGAATGCCTCAGTGGGCTCACACCCCCCGGAATGTCAGGCTACCGTCTCTGCGCCCAGCCCAGTGCTTTACCCGTGGTCTCCATGACGCAACCATCTGCATCAACCGCTCAGAAACCACACACTCCCTCTCGTCGCCGGACAACGCAACGCGCTGCCTTCATACTCCTCCTCATCGCCACCACCCTCACTCTTGCCTCACTCCCGGCGCGCCACTGGTGGTTCGCCGATGTCCTTGCCAACCTTCGCGTTCAGGCCTGCATCGCCGCCGCCACTCTTCTCACCGCCCTCGCCCTGCTCAAACTCAAATCCGCCTCACTCCTTGCCGTCATCCTCCTCGCCTGGCACGCCCACTTCCTCCTCCCGGCATTCGTCCCTCCACTTGACCCAGCCAAACCGGCATCACAGCAACTCAGTCGCACTCACACCCAGCCTCCGGACCTCGCCGTCTGCCTTGCCAACGTCCGCTTCAACAATTCACAGCACACCACCATAGCCAACTCCCTCCAGCATTCCAACGCTGATGTTCTCGTCATCATTGAACTCAGTCCCGACCTCCGCCAATCCCTCACCTCACAACTCTCGACAGACTACCCCCACACCCTCTGGGCAGATCAGCCATCCGGCGCCTTCGGAATCGGGCTGCTCTCACGACTGCCACTTCGCAACCCGCAAATCAATTCCTTCGGCACACCCCCTGATCGTCGAGACCTGCCCCGGATCCCGGCAATCTCGGTCGATGTTCAGACACCCGCCGGCCCCGTACATCTCATCGCCATGCACTGCATGCCACCCATCGGACAAGTCAACTTCCAGCTGCGCTCCCGCCAGCTTGCCGATGCCGCTACCGCCGCCCGAAAACGACAGGTCGACACTCCGCTGCTGCTCGTCGGAGACCTCAACCTCACTCCCTGGGCTCCCGCCTTCCACGACCTGCTCCATCACTCACAACTCATCAACCCCGCCAGCGGGTGCGGAATCGAGCCCACCTGGAATGCCGGTCCCCGCTACCCCTGCGGACTGCTCATCGATCACATCCTCCACTCCCCGCAACTCACCTGCCTCAATCGCCGAATCCTCCCCCCCATCAACTCCGATCATCGCCCCGTGCTTGCCCGATTCAGAATTTCAAATCCTGCCCCGCAGCATGGCTCCGCAGCGCCGTCAACGTCTCGTCCGTACTCGCAGGATCCACCGACCGACACGATTCCGTAAGAATCGCCGCCAGCTCCGCCAGATCCCGCCTCCATTCCACGGCATCCAGCTGCGGCGGTTCAAGGTCTGCAAACTCACCGCACAGCAGTATCAGCCGCAGACAGTGACGAAACACCACCCCCTCCTGCTTCACCAACTCCCTCGACCGCACATAACGATCAAAGTTGCCCCCAAACCGCAGCAGATCACCCACACACCAGATACTCCGCTGCGGGACCAGACCAACCCCCGGATAGTCATGCTGAAAGAGCATACGCATGCGGTCTCCCAGCGGCATCGGGTAGACCTTCCTCCGCTCCACCTCGTCAAAATACCCCGTCAGCTCCTGCGGGGTCACCAGCCCCAAAGATAACAGTCGCGGGTTCAGATAATCCACAGCCAGGGGCCCCGGCGGCATCGCCTCCGGCAGCGGAACCCTCACCATCACCGCCACCGATGACGGCATGTCCAGCACACTCTCCAGCAACTGCAGGCGCTCCTCATAACTCGCCCGATGCATGTGCTCCGCCAGAAATACTCCATACAGCGGATTGATACTCCGAAAACTGTTGATCAGCTTCAATGGTTCAGACGCAATCGCCAGTCGCGGCTGATACAACGGTTCCTCTGTCACACCAGCCGAAACAACCTTCTTTACACCCGCCACACCCGACTTTCCCCGGGATTTCGCCGACTTCCCACCGTCAGTCGCCGCAACCGCTCCGCCAGTCCGCGCCTCCGAGATCAACCGCCCCAACAGTCCGGCACCCGAACCACCCTCAGCAGGCGACTCCGGCTTCGCTGCAACAGCGCTGTCCGCCCCCGCCACGGCATCTGTTCCCGCTGGCTGCTCCGACGCCACTTGCCCAGCGTCACCCTCAGCCACGGCAACCACATTCCCAACAGATCCATCTCCCCCGGCACGCTCGTCACCGACCTCTTCCAGCCCCTCCCCGAAATCCTCCTCAACAGCCGCCGCAGCACCAGCCAACGCAGCGCCATCCACGTCCTCCGCGTCTCCACTCGCACCCTCCTCCGCACCCACCGGAGGCAAATTCGTCGACAACCACCGCGACTGCGCCACAGCCGCCGCTCGCGAATCAATCACCGCCAGCAATTCACTCGCAGAATGCTCCGCCAGCACTGAACGAAACATTCCCGGCCCCGACTCACCCAATGCCCGGGCCGCAGATGTCGCCGCACTCGGCGGAGGCGGGTCCAGCGTCACAAAACCGGCATCTGCCAGCGTCCGCAGCATCGCCACCAGCTGCCGACACGCAGATTCCTTCTCTGCCGGCTCCAGCAGCCGCCTGTTGATCGCATCAAACAGCGTCTGAACCGTCCCGGATCGCCGGATTAAAAACGCGAGCAATCGCCAGGGGAAGACACCACGACTTGCCAATCGCACCGGTGGAGCGTCCCGCAGGACCTGAAACTGACGCTCCGACCAGTACTGCACTCCCTCCCGACGCTTCGGCATCTTCTTCTTCAGATTCTTCTTCGCCCGAATCAGATGCGGATCCCGCGTGTCCTCCGGAATCTCGTCATATTTCTGCTGCCAGCGAAACAGTCGCACATCGTCCTCGTGTGCCACCGCAAACACATACCCGCGACTGTCAAACTGCGGACGCCCGGCACGACCAAACATCTGATGAGCACTGCTCGGGTCAATCAGCTTCATTCCCCCTGGAGGACCCTTCAATAACGATGTCATCACCACCGATCGCGCCGGCAGATTGATCCCCGCCGCCAGCGTCTCCGTACAGATACACACGCTGAGCAGCTTCTGCTGAAACAAATGCTCCACCACTCGACGGTAACGCGGGAGCAGACCCGCGTGATGCAGGCCGATTCCCCGCAACAGCAATTGACGCAGCTTCCCTCCGGCCCCGATCGACCAGTCGTGCTGAGCGATCTCCGACCCCAGCTGCCGCTGCTGACCGTCCGCCAGCAGATCTCGACCGCGCAACTGCTCAGCCACACTCCAGCACTCGCTGCGATTGAAACAAAACACCAATGCCGGTGTATACCGCAGCTGCTCGTCGCCTCGAGACATTGCCTGCAGCTGGTCCGGAAGAAACTCATCCGCCACCCACCGAAAATCCAGCGGCACACGACGCTCAGTACTCTGCAGCAACCTCAGAGTCCGGCCATGCATCCGCGATAACCACACCGTAAAGTCCGCCGCATTACCCACCGTCGCACTGATCAGCAGCAATCGCACATGCTTCGGAAGCAAACCCAGAGTCAACTCCCACACAATCCCCCGTTCCGGATCGTTGAAACTGTGAAACTCGTCCATCACCACCGCTGATACCCGCTCAAAATCCTCCTCCTCCGGAGATAACAGCCGATTCAGCAGGATCTCTGCCACAACCACCAGAATTGGCGCCTCAGCATTCTCCTTCCGATTCCCGGTTACCAGACCCACCTGGTCCGCAGAAAATCCCCAGCGAACCGCCGCCTCCCGCAGCTCCCGGTACTTCTGTTCCGTCAACGCAATCAGCGGTGTCGTGTAATACGCCCGACGCCCCCGCAGCAATGCCTCATAAAGCGCCGTCTCCGCAATCACCGTTTTGCCGGTGCCCGTCGGTGCACATACAAGAATTCCATCGCTGGATTCAAACCATGTGAGTATTGCCTGCTCCTGAAATGGATACGGCGGCCATGGCAACTGCTCCAGATATCGCAGAGCGATGTCCTCTGAGGTTAACTCCTGCTGCTCACCCCCCATCCCAGGGCCTCCAGTCCTTCGCTCCAGCACTGACATGCAAATGCCCACACGCTCTGAACTTCACAGACCACACTCTCAGAAGTCCAGCCAGATACCGCCGCCAATCAGATTCTCCTCCCGATCCACAAACGAATACTGCGTCGAAGGACCATGATAATAATTCGCGCCAAGCTTCAACCGATGTCCGGAACGCAGCCCATGCCAGTTCCACCCAGCTACCGTGTTCACACCAATCAAACTTCCCTGCTCCTCCCGGTAATGCCCGTGAATTGCCACGAAAGGAGCACCCGACCAGCGGGATTTCGCAGCCGGAGTCCATTCCGTCCCCGCCTGCAACTCCAGCGGTTCAGCACCCCCTGATCTTCCTGCCGCCCACGCGATCTCTCCGTAAACTCGCAGCCCGTCGGTGAGATCCTGACTGATTCCCGCCAGCAGCGAATCACGCACGTAGTTCACACGCTGAGTCGCCGGGTACGCCAGCAGATACTCATCGCCAACGTGACTGCTGATATGCGAGTAACCGGCACGCCACGACGTTGACTCCTCACGCCACGTACCAGTCAGACCAACCCGGTAGTCCGAACCCTCAAGCATCGAACTCGGCTCGTCCGGCAATACCCGCGCGAATACCGCACCATCCAGGTCAACCTGAAATCCCTGCGGATCCCCGCCACCCACCGTACCGTTACGAATCAACCCAACCCGTCCTCCAAGAACAGCATCCATCACCTGCCGATCACTCACCGTGTCATGCAGATTCAACAGCTGCATGCGTGACTCCTTGTCGCCCGCCAGCCATGTACGATACAACAACCCCTCCGGCAAAAGCTGCCAACCCTCGCTCGCTCCCCGACCCCGACCAAAGCAAATCCCGGGATGCGCCCCGGAAGCCTGCACGCCCGGCGACGGAGAAATGTGCCCACGCCGAGACTCCGCGTCCACAACACCCAGACTCGGAAGCTCAAACGGCGCTGAAGGCGCCGGTCCAGCCTCTTCTGCAGGCCCGGCACCCGCCTTCTGCGCTCCGGTTGAGCCTTCAACTGGAGCCACCAGCGAAACCCGCCTCAGAAATGCAGGTGAAACATCGCCCCCTGCAGCCGGCTCGGAAAATACCCGATCAGCAGACAGCCGAAGCCTCAAATCCTCAGCCTCCGCCATGCCCAGCCCGCAACACAAACCGGCGATCACCGCAATCGCAGTGGAATACCGGCAATACAGTAATAGCCGTCCCATGTGAATCACCGGATCAGTCCTTGTCGTGTGGCAGTCCACCACAGTCGCGGTGGCAGGATGTTGTCTGACAGGAAATCGGCCACCTTCGGGGCGGGTTGTAACTGATGCGCCAATCGTCCAGCTTTTCCCAGCTATGTCGCGTGCAACGAATCTATGACGCAGAATTTGACGCTTGTAACGATCATACCGGTTCTACCGAAACCACCCAGTAACAGTCCCCCGCATGTTCCCCACGTACCCCCCGGGCAGCATCGCCGGGCAGTGCGGTGCAAACGAAAACAACGATTCCACCCGTCGCATCACCAGCACCAATTCTGACGTCCCGCCACACGCCTTGCGGTGAGTCCGGGGACAGACCCCAAACCAGCCGCAGCCCCCCCAAACTCAACGCATCTTCCTATCCCCAGGATTTAACCGCGGATTTTTCCGAAAAATCGTTGAGATTGCCAACCACGTCACATTCGGAAATGGCTGAACTCCTGTCAACGAGTGCCCGGACCCACGTTTCCGAAAGATGCCCTCATGTCACTTTCCCGCTGGCTGTCGCACTGCTCCCTGCTGCTGAACTCCCGCCCAGATCGCCGCCGACTCACACGACGAATCCCCAAAACCTGGCTGCGAGCGACTTCAGCAACCTGGCGCCTGACAACTGAGGCGCTCGAAGACCGCATCCTCCCCGCCAGCATTTCCTGGGTCGGAGATGTCAATACGTCGTGGTCCGCCAATGTCGCCACCAACACCAACTGGTCCACAGACAGCCTGCCACTCGACGGAGACTCCCTGTCCTTCACCGGCACCGCCACCGGAACGCTCACCAACGACACCACCGCCGACAACAGCTACTCACTCACCTTCGCCTCCGGTGGGTACACCATCACCGGAAACAGCATCTCACTCGACAATCCCGGCACGGATATCATCCAGATCGCCGGCGAAAATCTGCTCCAGACACCCCTCGAACTCTCCAGCTCAGAAATCGAAGTCCAGGCCGGCGTCCTCGAAATTGACTCCACCATCACCGGTACCGCAGGACTCACCAAACT
>CAZLOQ010000111.1:0-19943 GCA_964561125.1 uncultured Chitinophaga sp.
ATGGACTTCAGGTTTCCTGCAGCGCTGCGACTGAAACGCACAGAAGAGTTTCAGCGGGTGTACGATCAGGGGCGTCGTCTGGGCGATGCCAACCTGCTGCTCTTCGCCCTGCCCCGCTCCACCGGACTCACACGAGCCGGCTTCAGCGTGTCGCGCAAGCACGGCAATGCTGTCCGCCGCAACCGTCTCAAGCGACTGCTGCGCGAAGCCTTCAGACTCAACCGCCGGCAACTCCCGACCGGTTTTGATTTCGTGCTCGTTCCACGCCAGAAACCAATTCCCTCGCTGGACGAGTTTGGCAGATCACTGCGGACACTGGCGGGCAGGCTGCAGCGACAGTTCACGCAGCGGCCTCCCGAGCCCACAGGCATTACCAGCGATATCGAACCGTAAAGCTGCGTCAGATTTCGTACGTCACCACCCCGTGCCGCTGCGCCCGGCTGATGCGTTCCGTGGCGTAGAGTCCGGCGAGGATGAATTCGACGCAGGAGGCTCTCATGGCGGCGCTTTGCGACGCATTCACCTCGAATGCCTTATCCCAGACCGGGGGTACGCGTTTGAGCAGTGCTTCGTAGTGGCTGCTGGGGAGCATATCGCCCACTTCGATCTTCACCCCTTTGGCGAAGATCTGGGAAATCTGGTCCAGCCCATGCTGCTCCACATATTCCTCGAATACGGTTTTGATGGCTTCGGCTGTGACCGCATCCAGTACCTGCTGCTCGCTCATTTGATGACTGCTCATGAGGTCCACTTCCAGCTTTCCGAGTGCGGAGGCGTAAAGGTGCCCGAGGTCACTGATGCGGGGGACTGCGGGTTTTTCACCGAGCACGGCTCCGCGACGGCGAGCACTTGCGATCATTGTGCGGTAATTCGCAAGACTGAACCGTGCGCTCACACCGGACTGCTGATCAATGTACTTGCTCTTCCGCGCCCGGCGACTGATCTCTTCAATGATCTGTTTCATAAACCATGGCACAGCGACGGGGAACTCGCCTTCAAGCGGCAGGTCACACTCCTGCTCCAGAATGCGGATGCCCGTATCCCGCTCATGCGGATAGTGGGTGCGAATCAGACTGCCGATGCGGTCCTTGAGCTGCGGAATTACCTTGCCGCTGCGGTTGTAAGTTGCCGGATTCGCAGAGAACAGGATCATCACATCAAGGTCAAACTGAATGGGATAGCCGCGAATCTGCACATCGCGTTCTTCAAGAATATTGAACAGACCGACCTGAACGAGTTCGTCCAGTTCCGGCAGTTCATTCATGGCAAACAGAGCGCGATGCATGCGGGGAATCAGACCGAAATGCAGCGCGTCTTCGGTGGACATGCTGGCACCTGCGGCCAGCTTTGCCGGATCGATTTCACCGATAATGTCGGCGAACCGCGTGCCGGGAGCCAGTCGTTCGGCGTAACGGTGCTCACGCGGCCACCACTGGATCGGGATCTGATCCTCAGGGAGTTCTGCGAGGCAGGCCTTTCCCTGGGAGGTGATCGGAGCGTAGGGGTCTTCGTGAACAGGACAGCCGGGCAGATCGAGAAAGGGCAGGAGCGGGTCGAGAAATCGTGGGAGCATCCGCATCAGACGACTTTTGCCCTGGCCTTTTTCACCAAGAAACAGAATGTCGTGCCCCGCCAGCAGTGCAAGGCTGATGTCCGGAATGACGGTATTTTCGTAGCCGATCATTCCGGGGAACAGGTCTTCGCCCGCCGCAAGCTTTTCCAGAAAGTTCTGTTGAATCTCCTGCTTCACGGAGCGTGACTTCCAGCCGGAGGAACGAAGCTCAGCAAGGTTGGCCGGGAGCCGGGCAGTGTTCATGGGCAGGTGATCCCTCGTCAGCATGTTTCAACAGGTGAGAATTCAGTCGGATTATTGGCTCCCGGACGAAGAGGAACACCGCCACGCTGCCAAAACGGTGAACAAATATCGCAAATTCCTGGTTTACCGGCTGCACCGCCCCTTTCGCAGGAATTTTATCGCCTGCCACCACTGTGGAGGCGTGATCGGCTTGAAACTCCGGGCCGATCTTCATATCCTTCCCGGCCCGCTGACAGGACCTCTGGTCACCCAGCGGTCGTTCGCGGTAGTGGCGAAATTGGCAGACGCGCACGCTTGAGGGGCGTGTGGAGCAATCCGTGCAGGTTCAAGTCCTGTCTACCGCAGTTTCTGGTGCTGTTAACTAAATCGGTACCTCTCAGGCAACTTGCAAAAGGGCTGTGATGAATGTCACAGCCCTTTTTGCGTTGATGGTTCCTCACAAACACCGGAAAAAAACAGTCATGAAAGCTGACGACAACGCGGTCGCAGAAGCGTTTTCCGCTGACGACCTGTTTCGCATCGACCAGTTCCTCCAGCAGACCGCGACCGGGCTGAATGTGCGGCCCGATCAGGTCGACGGCGCAGTGCGGCTCCTGCAGGACGGCAACACAATCCCCTTTATCGCTCGCTACCGCCGCGAAGCCACACGCGGCCTCGATGAACGACAGCTGCGGCAAATCGAAGATCTGCTTGGTAAAGCTCAGGAACTGGCAGCCCGAAAAGCCACCATTCTGCGAACCATCGCCGAACAGGGAAAACTCACACCAAATCTCCGCCAGGACATCACAGCCTGCTCCGATCCCGCTCGGCTGGAAGACCTTTATCTCCCCTTTCGCCCGCGTCGCCGCACACGCGCGGCCGCCGCCAGAGAACGCGGCCTGCAGCCGCTCGCCGACCTCCTCCTCAGCTCAGCTCCCCTCCCCGAACCTCGCACTCAGCTGCTCAGGCGTTTCGTCAATCCGGAGAACGGAGTTCCCGATGCCGCAGCAGCGATTCAGGGGGCCTGTGATATTGCGGCTGAAATCTGGGCCGACGATCCCGAAAATCGTCGCAAAACTGCAGCACGCGTTCGCCAGGGTGAACTTCGCTCCAGCGTCAAACCAGGGAAAGCAGACGAAGGCGCACGTTTCCGGGACTATTTCGACTGCCGCCAGCGAGTCGCCGGACTCCCCGGACACCGCTTCCTCGCACTCCAGCGCGGTGAATCCGAAGGTGTGCTGAGACTCCGCTTCGAGATCGATGACGAGGCCGGCACCCGCGAACTTGAGCGACGCGTCCTCCAGGGCACCAATCCTGCCTTTACCCCCGAACTTCAGCTGGCCGCAGCCGACTGCTACTCACGCCTGCTTCGACCTGCCGCCGAAACCACAGTGCTCAACGAACTCCGACAACTGGCCGACCAGGAAGCCGTCGAAGTGTTCGCCAGAAATCTCCACGATCTGCTCATGGCTGCTCCCGCCGGTCCTCGCACGACCATCGGCGTGGACCCGGGCTTCCGCACCGGCTGTAAACTCGCCGTCGTTGACGGCACCGGAAAATTCCTTGCCGCCGAAACCATCTATCCCACGCCGCCACGCTCCGATCTCCTCCAGTCCGAAAACGTGCTGCTGCGACTCATTCGTGATTATCAGCCGGAACTGATCGCCATCGGCAACGGCACCGCTTCCCGCGAGGCTGAAAAATTCGTCGCCGATGTGCTGCGAAAACACAGCCTCGGCCTCACAAAGGTCATGGTCAGCGAAGCCGGAGCGTCCGTCTACTCTGCAAGTGAAGCGGCAATTGAAGAATTCCCCGAACTGGACGTAACGGTCCGGGGAGCCATCAGCATTGCTCATCGCCTCCAGGATCCACTCGCAGAACTTGTCAAAATCGACCCCAAAGCCATCGGCGTGGGCCAGTACCAGCACGATGTCGATCAGCCGCTCCTTCACAAGGCACTGGAACGCGAAGTCGAATCCTGCGTGAACGCCGTGGGCGTCGATCTCAACACCGCCAGTGCAGCACTGCTCTCTCGAGTCGCCGGAATCGGAACGGTCCTCGCAAAACGCATCGTGAGCTGGCGGGACGAAAACGGCAGCTTCTCCACTCGCCGCGAACTTCTCAAAGTCCCGAGACTGGGCCAGAAGGCGTTCCAGCAGGCCGCCGGCTTTCTGCGAATTCGCGGCGGCAGTGAACCGCTTGATGCCTCGGCCGTACACCCCGAACAATACCCACTCGTCCAGAAAATTGCCTCCACTCTGCAGGTCGTCCCCAATCAGCTGGTGGGAAACGAACGTCTGCTCACCAGCCTGCAGGTTTCGCAGTTTGTATCCGGCGAATTCGGTGAGTTCACGGTTCGCGACGTCCTTCAGGAACTGGCTCGCCCCGGCCGCGATCCCCGCCGCGAATTCCGCACCGCCCGCTTCACCGAATCCGTCAGTGAACTGGAACAATTACAGCCGGGTATGGTTCTTGAAGGCGTGGTCACCAATGTCACGAAATTCGGCGCCTTTGTGGATATCGGAGTGCATCAGGATGGGTTGGTGCACATCAGCCAGCTGGCTGACCGTTTTATCCGAGACCCGGCCGAGGTGGTGTCTGCAGGCGACATCATTCGCGTGACCGTCCTCGAAGTTGACCTCCCGCGCCGACGAATTTCGCTTTCACGCCGCAGTCAGCCCGCACAACAGAACTGATGCCGGAGGCGGTCTGTCGATGCAGCAGGTAACTGCCTCGCCATGTGACGGTCTGAGCCCGGTTGAGTACCAGCGAGACGCTCGACAACAGCGTACCATTCCAATGCTGCGCAAGGATGCCCCGGAAGCGTTCAGTCGGATTGTGCTTGTTGTGGCATGAACGTGTTCGGTGCGTTCAACTTTCGCCGCCGAGAAATCCGGAGGTTGACGAAGATGGCGACGGGTTCGGAAATTTTTTTCCGGGCGCGTCTTCCGGAAGAGTTTGAGCGAATATCCCATACGATTGAGAATCGTGCCAATCGCCTGTCGACCGGGAACTTTGTCTCGCAGATTTTCGTTCCTGAGCAATTGCTCGCGAACTGCTCTTGCCGGTCCTCATCTCGTGCAGACCTGACGAGACAGCACTGCGACACTACCCGGAGGTCGCTTCCGCTCTTCGAGTTGAACCGCCGCAATACTTCGTGGCCAACTCAGCCTGAAACTGCCGCCGCTTGAACCGCGTCAGCTTCTTTGCTGCGGAACATAAGGACTCAACAGGATCTTCCGTGACAATCGCAGTCATTGCGCTTTACGAAGCAAATTGGATCCGATGGAGCAATCGAACTGTACTCTATCCACCGCGCCAGTGCTTAGGCAGAGCATTTTCATGCTGCTTCCTGAGCACTGGCGTGCTTCGCGGGTGGCACCGCAACCGGGCACAAAGAAGGTGCGGTGTTAACCCTGTATCCCCCGGACGGAGCCTGTGTTGACGAATTCAGGCACCGACCGCGACGTCTTTCAGCCGTGGCAGCAGGTAGGCAACGGTGCCAGCCATTGTGTTCAGATTCGAGTAATCTTCCTCGGGGATCTGGATGCGATACATTTTTCGCAGTTCCATGACAATGTCGAGGAAGTCCATGCTGTCCAGTTCCATCTGTTCGCGAAACGGACGCGCATCTTCAAGTCCGGTCAGATCCTCGTCTGGAGCGATTCGCTCCAGAATGTCCAGAATCACCTGCCGGATCTGATCAGCCGTCATCAATCTGCCCTCTCAATTATTGGAGGCGGTTTCCTGAAACTTTTTGACGATCACTACGGAATTGATCCCGAGCATCCCGAAGGAATTGTTGAGGATGCAGTTGACCTGATCAAGCTGCCGGGGCTTGTTGATCACAAGATTTGGCAGGCTGCAGCGGGGGTCAGGTTCCGAAACGTTAATTGTAGCGTGCACCATGCGATCGTCAAACGATGGGAGGTTGCCGAGCAATTCGAGTGCTCCGGCGGCGCCCATGGCGTGCCCGATGAAGCTTTTGGTGTTGTTGATCCAGGTATTGGGTGAGTCTCCGAAGACGCGCCGCAGCGCGGCCGCTTCTTCAATGTCCCCCTGTTCCGTCGCGGTTGCATGACTGCTGACGATGTCGATGTCAGCCGCTGTGAGCCCCGCTCGGCGGAGTGCAAGCTGGATGCATTCGGCCTGGCGACTGGAGTCGGGGAGCACAAAGTCTTTGGCGTCGGAGTTCATGGCGTAGCCCACAATCTCACCATAAATCTTTGCACCGCGGCGTTTTGCGTCATCAAGCCGCTCAAGCGTGCAGATCCCGCCTCCTTCGGCCACGACAATCCCATTGCGGTGCACGTCAAAGGGCCGACAGGCGAGTGTGGGGTCGGGGTGGCTGGCAAGCGCCCCCTGAGCGGCGAAGCTGGCGAAGATCCCGAATGTGTGAATGCTTTCAGACACGCCACCGGCGACAGCCAGATCGACTTCGCGAAGACGGAGCATCTGCACGGCCTGAATAAAGCCGGCATTTCCCGCCGCACAGGCAGCACCCAGTGTGAGATGCGGGCCGGTAATCCCCAGATTCAGGGTGACTTCACCTGCCGGATTATTGGCCACAGTCCGCGGGTTGTGATGATGAGACCAGACTTTGGTGTCGTACTGAAACTTTGAGATTTCGTAGACTTCGTTTTCTGTTTCCACGTTCCCGTGTTCAGTAATGCCGAGGTAGACACCGGTGCGGTCTTTGGCGATGGTCCCCCAGTCAAGCCCCGCGTCCCGGATGGCTTCGTTGGCACAGTAGATCGAGATGGAGCCGGCGCGGGTGCCGCGACGCAGGTCTTTTTTCTTCTGGTAACGGAGCTCGTCAAAGCGACAGACACCCGCCAGCACCGAACCCATGTAGCGTGTTTCATAATTCACCACGCCGGATTGTCCCGCCAGCAACGCAGCGCGAAATTCGCCAAGGTTGTTCCCGTTGGGAGACGCCAGGCCAATCCCGGTGATGACGACACGCTCAGAATCCATCACGTCAATAACCTCTGCACTCGCTGCGTTTCAACCCGGGAGAAGACTTTCCCGGTCAGTTGCCAATCGCCGGAGATTACAGTGCAGCCGGAAACCTGACAAGCAGGGCAGTGAGGCTTCCCAGAGATCCGCCCGAAGGAATCCCCAAAGCACGAACGAATTGGCCGATTTCGCCTGCCGGTCGGCGCGAAAAGTGCCCCAGTGCAGGCAAGGACGCATTCGCTGGCCGCTCACAGGGCAGATTTTCCCGCAGACGAATCGCCCGCGCTCACGGCCGCGGACGATCCGCTTCCAACAATCCGCCCCGAATTACCTGTTCTCAGCACCATCTTCGGTTGCGTCTGTCGTAAACACTCCACAGAATCTGCAGTTGTCCCTGGTGACATCCCGAAATCACATCTGCACACAACCTCAGCATTACCACTGAACTCCCTCCTCCCCGCCCAACCCTTCCGGCCAACGCCATGCTCAACCTCCTCGGCTCCTCCTATCGCTTCTGCGACGGCATGTCTCGACGCTCTTTCGTTAAGGTTGGCGGGCTGGCTGTGGGTGGCCTGTCGCTGGCCGATCTGCTGGCGGCCGAATCAGCGGCCCCCGGCACTGCAGCCCGACACAAATCGGTCATCATGGTCTACCTCTCCGGAGGGCTCCCGCACCAGGACACCTTTGACCTCAAACCCGATGCCCCCGCAGAGATTCGCGGAGAATTTCAGCCCATCCAGACGGCGGTTCCCGGAGTGCATTTCTGTGAACTGCTCCCGAAACTGGCGCTCACGGCCGACCGCTGCTCCATCGTCCGTTCAATCGTCGGACAACGCGATGAACACTCCAGCTTCCAGAACCTCACTGGCTACACCATGGGTGAGGTGCAAAGGGATGGGATCCCCAACTTCGGTTCCGTAGTCGCCAAAATGCAGGGCCCGGTCAACGAAGTGACGCCTCCGTTCGTGGACTTGTTCCCCACAATGCAGCACCGCCCCTACAACAGCACAGGCGCCGGCTACCTCGGAAGTGCTTTCAACCAGGTCCGCGCAGACGGTGAAGACCTGTCCGCTATGCGGTTACGGTACATTGAAAACCAGCAGTTCACCGGGCGTCGCAGCCTCCTCGATCAGCTGGACAGCTTCCGCCGGAAGGTCGATGCCCAGCCTCTGCAAAATCTCTCCGAAAGCTACAGCCGCGCCTTTGATGTGCTCACGTCCTCGCGGCTGGTCGACGCCATGAATGTGGAACACGAAGACCCTGCCACGCTGGCACTCTACGGCCGTGGTTCATCCAAACACCTGGGCGACGGAGCCCCGCTCTGGAACGACCAGCTGCTCATCGCCCGCAGGCTGGTGGAAGCTGGTGTTCGAGTCGTCACGGTGGCCTACGGATTCTGGGATACTCACGGCAACAACTTCGGCCATTGTCGTGCCCACCTGCCCACGTTTGACACCGGCATCGCCGCCCTGATCCAGGATCTCTGCCAGCGAGGCCTTAATAAGGACGTCACGCTGGTCGTCTGGGGCGAGTTCGGCCGCACTCCAAAAATCAATGACAAAGCCGGTCGTGATCACTGGGCTCCAGTCCAGTCAGCGCTCTTCGCCGGGGGGGGGATGCCCAGCGGTCAGGTTATCGGTGCCACAGACAAAATCGGAGCGTACGCAGCCGAACGACCGATTCATTACCGTGATGTGCTGGCCACCGTTTATCACAACATGGGAATCGACAGCACCAATTACGTCCGCGACCAGGCAGAACGTCCCGTGCGCATCCTTCCTGAAGAATGCCGCCCCATCCGCGAATTGCTGGGCAACAGCTAACTTCCAGCCTGCACCAACTCACGCTCCGAACGGTTCCGCGCCCCGGAGCGGCCTCTGGAAGATTCGCGAGATGCTGAAGGAGCGGACTGCTCGAACAACCGTCGAATTTCTTCCATACGCTTGCGGTTCACTCCAAGGTCTGAATGCCCCACCCGGGACGCTGACCGGAAGTGGATATGTCCCTGAGCCACATCGTGGAAGAATTCGACGTCATCGCAGAACCGGAAGATCAGGCTGCGGAATTCCGCTCGCAGGTAGGTCTCAGACTGCTGCACCACAGTCGCTCCCCGAAGTCCCCGCACAATCCCGGCGATCCGTGCGACTGGCTGGTCCTCACCTTCAGCCGGCCTGAGTGGCGCCATCCAGTGCTGCTGTGTTTCAGCCTGCGTAGAAACGCAGTTCGGCGAGGCCGGGCAGGGCGCCAGCCGACCGTTCCTGACACCCAGACCTTCCGGAGCCTTCGCAAGAAAGCTCAATAAGGCCAGACCGGCGCAGGGGAAACCTATGCAGCAGATTGCTGAAACGATCCACACCATCGCTGGGCGCCGTCCCTTAGAAACCATGAAAACCTCGCTGACCAACGCCGGGTGACACCCAAAAACCACCCAGCCACTATGGTGCAAAACCGTAAGAAACTCTCTGAATTAACCGGCCCCGGTTGCTTTACCCCGTTCCACCGTGATTCTACCATCCCCACGCGGCGGTGCGGATTCCGCCCACGTCCCAGGTTCTTGCGCCAGTTTCTCAGAGGAGTTTTCCCGCCATGCTGACTTCCCGCCAATCCTGTCTTGCCACACTTCTGGTCTTGTTTGCCGGCGCCACCGCCTCCGCAGGCCCCGCAGACGAATACGTCTACGACGCCGTCCATTCATCCGTCAGCTTCAAAGCCAGACACCTGGACATCAGCTGGATTCATGGTCGCTTCAATGACGTGGACGGACGGTTCTCCATCGATCGTCAGGATCCTTCAAAGTCCTCCTTCCAGCTGACAATCAAGGCCGACAGCGTCGACACGGCGAACGCGGCCCGCGATGAACATCTGCGGCAGCCCGATTACTTTGATACAAAACAGTTCCCCACGATCGAGTTTCGCAGCAAAAAAGTCAAAGCGATTGACGGCGGCTATGAAGTGACCGGCGACTTCACCATGCACGGGGTCACGCGCGAAATCACCATTCGGCTGATGGGCGGCAGGGAGATTGAATCCCGCGGAGTTCGTCGCGTCGGGTTCTCAACCGAACTGCGGCTCAAACGCAGTGACTATAAGTTCGACCCCAGTGCCATCGGTGCCATTGGCGATGAAGCAGTCGTGATCATCGACTGTGAAGGGATGAGCAAGTAAGCGATGCCGGATCTCTGGCAGCTGACCATGTCATACGCCGCGGCGGCCATCTGTGCCGCCGCGGCCTGCTTAGCAGTCCTCTCACGGGGCCGGCCACAGGCACCCGAAGCCGCGCCCGCTGCGCACTTCCGCGGGGCTGGCAGCTTTGTTCTCGGCAGCCTCGCAGGTCTGACCGTGCAGGGCGTCATGCCCGCCGTTCCGCCGGTCAGCGGTCTGGATCGCTGGCTGCTCATCGCACTGCCATTCCTGCTGGCCGTTGATGCCGGGGCATCGCTGCTGCTGAATGCTCGGGCAGAGCGGCTGCTGCGACTCGCAGCAGCAGCGGCAGTCGCCCCTGTGATTCTCTGGGGGAGCATTCATTTTGAGGTCGCTCCCGAATTGAGGATTCTGCCTCAACTGACACTCGGAGGCCTGCTGACTGTCAGCACCGCAGCCTGCGTCCTGATCATGATGACCGCACAGACCCATCGCCCCTGTGATGCTCACCCTGTTCTGCGTGCAGGGCTTGTGATCCTCACACTTCAGTCCGCAGCCGCAGCGGTGATGCTGGGAGGCTGGATTCGAGGTGGAACGGCAGCCTTACCGCTTGCCGGAAGCGGTCTCGGCATCCTGTTCGCATCGCTCGTGCTGCAGCAGCCACTGGCAGCCGCCGCAGTGATTCGCTGGAGCGTCTGGAGCCTGTGCGGCGTGCTGTTGACGGGGCATTTCTTTGGCAGACTGAGCCTGCTTCAGTCGGCACTGCTCTGCACAGCCGCCAGCGTGCCGCTGCTGGTGCCACTTCCCGCAAAATCGGCCGCGAAGACGCTGCGCACAACGATCATCTGCCTGTTGACGCTGCTGCTGCTGGTGCTGGTCCTTGTGCCTGCTGTCATCGCGTTCCTGTCACGCATGCAGCCGCTCCTGGCTTTGCAGTACGACATCCGCGGGTGACTTTATTGGTCGTCAGGCAGAACGCTCAGCGCGGTTGTTCGATCACGAGGCCCGGAAGGATGGCTGCTGCCGGACGCTGGAAGACGTGTTTTCGCTGCAGATGCGATACGACGGCGCGGAAATCAACTTCAAAGGGTTCCAGCCCGCGGCCCATCTGTACCAGCCAGTCAGAGAAGTTGCCGGAGGCATTGCCTTCGAGGCGAACATGACCGACCCGCACATTATCGACAACGAGCGGGATTTCCGTCTTCCATGTTTCATGCGATTCAGTCGACGACTTGGCACGCCACGTGGCGTGGTAGGCTTCACCGGCACTTGGCATGTTCACATTCAGCTCAACACTGTCGAGTCGGTTGTTCTCTGCGAAGGCGGTGAGCAGATCCCAGAGACTGACCCATTCGTGCTGGCCCTGCAGACGCACCTGTTCGTGATGCAGAAGCGGACGCTGGCCTTCACGTCCGCGCACCAGCGATACCAGTACTCGACGCACGCGATTGCCAAGAAGAGTCATCTCCGCGTAACCAAAGGAGCGCGAAACCACCAGCAGAGAGAGCGCTGTGGAGACCGCCACGATCGCGATCAGTTCATTGCCGTAAAACGCGCTCCCGACAGCTCCGAGACCCGTAATTGCACAGAGAGTTCCCACGACTCCCAGGAGCCGTGCTCCGGAATGCCCCTGACGCAGCAGGCAGTGATGCAGGTGGCCCCTGTCCGTTGCGTAAATGCTGCGGCCGGTGAGCCGCCTGCGAACAATGGCCATCGCCACGTCGAAAATCGGGATCGCCCAGATCGCCGTCGGCATCACCATCGCCACCACAGTGTACTGCTTGACCGAACACTTGAGCGCCACACAGCCCAGCACCAGCCCGATCAGCATGCTGCCGGAGTCTCCGAGGAACATGCGGGCCGGAGGAAAGTTATGGATCAGAAACCCCGCCAGACTGCCGGACAGTGCCAGAGACAGCAGCAAACCATCAGGTCGACCGTCCAGAATCAGCGTCACAGCCGCAACGGAAAGAGACAGCACAATTCCGGTTGTGGATGCCAGTCCATCCACCCCGTCAATCAGATTCAACGCGTTGATGGCCCCGAGAATCCAGAACAGCGTGAACAGAAACCCCAGATCTCCAAACTGGATCGTCCAGCCAAATGCACTGACATGATCCACCGCTATCCCGGACGGCAGCATCAGGATGGCTGCAACGAATTGCCCAACGAGTTTCTGGCGACCACGCAGACCAAAGCGATCGTCGAGTATCCCCACGACAACAATCACCGTCGCTGCCGCAGACAGGCACAGCAGGAATGAAGTGTCACCGCGGGTCAGATGCAGCACCTGGGGATCGACCCACAGAGCCGCAGACACGCCGGCGACGATCGCGAGTACCAGCGTCGGGCCGCCGGTGAGGGGAACCGCCCGGGCGTGCAGCTTTCGCTGACCATCCGGACGGTCCACGATGCCAAGCCGACGACAGCAATGCGCCACCACCGGGGCAAAAAAAGCCGCGAAGGACAGCGAGACGATACCACAAAGCAGCATCGGACTCATTTTGGAACCACCTGAACCTGATTACACACAACGGAAATGGACACATTGCAGCCTGTGGACACCGTCACGTGCTGTTGATTGATTCTGGATTCTTGACGAACATCTGAACGGAACTTGCTGCTGATTCATGCTGCCCAGATACCCCATCTGGCGCAAAATACCAGATCTGCCGGCCAGAGTCACCAGTTGGAAACAGGCCCCGGCCGAATTTCACCTGCTGGAGCCATCTTTTCGGTAAATTCAACAGAACCATCATCGCCTGTAGACTAACGGACACGCCGAAGATGGAAAGTCTGGTCTGCAGCAAGGGCTTTTCCAGGAATGCGCTACGCCTTTTTCGGCTATCGTCGAATCGTGCCGACGATAACCGTCTATCAGCGGCGAGCGTGGCACAAACCAACAAGACAAGACGCTTAAAGTCGTCAAATCCAAACAGCCGGCACCACTTTGTAAAACTCTCCAGTTTGACTTGAGTCCCCGAAAACGCTGCTGTGGCAGCACTCACCAAACCCCCGAGAGCAATTGCCGCGCCAGCAAATCAAATATTTCCACAAACAACGCCACGCCCGCGAAAAATCCTCAAACACAGCCGATCGCATGATTTGCAGGTCCCGTCAGCACATGAAAGTCAGCAGCATACTGCGGGAATTCCCATTCAGCAGGAGCAGACGAAATTGTCTGCCGGCGATTTCTGCGTCAGCGTCGTGCATCAGTGCGGTAGTTTGCAGCAGCAGAGATTGCAGAACTCTCGGAATCCCGCCGTCTCCCCGCTGCAGTGAGTGATGCGCACCAGTTCGAGATCGCACTTTCACAAGTCGGTCCGGCAACTGACCGGTGGAACTTCAGAGGAAGAGTTTGGCGTTGAAGAGCTGCACGGCCGGCAGGTAGATTTCAGCACCGTCGCCTCCCCCCCATCACCATTCGTCTGCAGTCCTGCTTATGCGTCTCGGCATCCTCGGTGGCACCTTTGATCCAGTCCATTACGGTCATCTGCTGATCGCGGAGACCTGCCGCGAGCTTCTGCAGCTGGATCAGGTCAGATTCCTTCCCGCGCTGCAGTCGCCACTGAAGACAGAGGAGCCTCGAGCGGACGGCCATGCGCGCGCGGATATGATTCAGCTGGCAATTGCCGGCTGCCCGGGTTTTGTCGTGGATCGTCGTGAGCTTCGTCGCAGTCCCCCCTCGTGGACAGTCGATACGCTCAGGTCACTTCGTGCTGATTTTCCCGATGCAGAACTCGTGCTGCTCCTCGGGGCTGATTCACTGCAGGACCTGCCGCGATGGAGGGAGCCGGAGGAAATTCTGAAGCTGGCCCGGATCGCCGCCTGCAATCGTCCGGGACTGCCGGAACTTTCAGATCGCAACATCCGGACGCTGATTGGTTCGCACCTGGCCGCAGGAATCACGCCGGTGCAAATCCCCGGCACCGATATCTCGTCCACCGAACTGCGGCAGCGAATACGTTCGGGCCGCAGCATTCGTTTTCTGACCCCAAGGGCCGTCGAGGCATTCCTGACCGAGCATCGCCTGTATGTTCCGAAACTCTGATTTCACTGAGCCGTTCGGGAAGTGCGCCCGAGTGGATTCGAACCACTGACCTGCCGCTTAGAAGGCGGCTGCTCTATCCAACTGAGCTACGAGCGCGGATTATCTGCGTAAGTCTATCGACTTTCGATGACTTTGAGAAGCGTTTTTTGAAGCCTGTCATGCCGTGGACGTCCTGCCGGGCATGTTCGTGCGGCATGACATAATTGCCCCCGTCAGTCCGCTCAACTGGAGAACCGGGATGATTCGATGGTACAGGTCAAAGATTGACTGGTGGCTGGCTCCTCTGCTGGCGCTCCCTCCGATTGCTGCTTCAGCAGTCGCGGTGTCGTCTGCAATGACAGGTGATCCGTCAGAGATGGCCGGGGGCCTGGGGGCAGTCTTGTTCGTCGCGGGAATCTATGTCGGCTGCGTGTTCCCGATGCGGTATGGAATCAGCAGCGATCGCCTGATCATTCGTTTCGGGCTTTGCCGCCAGCACGTGCTGTTCAGTGATATTCTGGAGATTCACCCGACTCGCAACCCGCTGAGTTCTCCGGCTCTGTCTCTGGATCGTCTGCACGTCCGGTTTGGTAAGGGCATCTTCAGTGCTGTTATGATCTCACCAGGTCAGCGTGAAAGATTTCTGGAGGACCTGGCTCAGAGCGCAGGACTTCACCGGGAAGGTCAGAGACTGGTCAGACCGCCTGTCGACTGTCGGGATTAGCCAGCGGTCTCGGCGAGCGTGATCAGTGCGGCCTGTTCGTGACCAACGGTCACCAGCCGGCGATCTGAGAGCATTTCAAAGTCGTGCAGGTGGCTGCCGACTTTTTCCTGGGCCAGCAGTTTGCCGGTTTCCATGGACCAGACACTCACAAAGCCCCCGTGGTCGCCACCAGCTGCCACCAGCCATTTCTGGTCGGGGCTGAACTGCAGTTTCTCGACCAGCCCCTTGTACTTGCTGTCCTCAATTTCGTGTACGCGTTCACCTGTGGCAACCCGGAACACCTCCAATCGGGACTTACCCTCCAGGTGGTCGATGTTGCCGACCTGTCCCATGCCCCCCACGGCGATGAGGGATCCATCGGGGGAAAAAGCGAGCGAGCGGATTCCACCGATCGAATGCCTCCGGGCGCGGGGGTCCCAGGTGTACATGACGGGTGCTTCAATGGTCTGCTGAATCTCACCAGTGCCTGCGTCGCGAATGAGCACTCGGCCGGTTTTGTTGCCGGTGGCGATCCGGCTTCCGTCGGCAGAAAAGACAACGGTGTAGAGCATCGAGGGAAAGCCGTGGGGCGTCAGCGGTTCATAGCCGTCCAGCGCGAGCAGACAGGTGCCGCTGGTCGCGTCCCAGAGACGGGTTTTCATATCGTCGCCGACACTGGCGAGTCTGGTTCCATCGGGGCTGACTGCGAGCGCCCGGATCCAGCGTTCATGAGCCGAAGGAATCTGGCGCAGCTGTTCGCCGGTTTCCGCATTCCACCAGATGAGTGTTTTGTCATAGCCTGCAGAAATCAGCGTGCCGGCAGAATTGACCAGGCCCGAGACGTAACTGGTATGACGGGCATCGGAGAGTGGTTTTGTTTCGGGCTTTTCGACCTGCGGATCAAAATGATGCAGCCCGAAGTCGGCCCCGCCACAGAAAAATCGGCTGGTCTCAGGATGCCGGGCAAGGCAGAAGGTCATCGATGGCAGCCGCACGGTCCGATCGACCGTCACTTTTCCGGGGACAAACGGAGCCGCGGCAGCGGGCTGCGGATCAGCGGGAACCGGCGCGGAGGGGGCAGGCGTCTCTGTGGATTGCGGGGACGCTGTTTCGTCATTCAATCGCATTTGAAAACTCCTTAGGCGAGCACTGCCTGAATGGGCTTGCTGCCGAAATCCGCGAGCGGGGTCGGACGGGAGCCCACCATGTATTCGTGAGTGTGATCAATGCCGAGTGCCTGCAGGATCGTGGCAAAGAGGTCGGCGGCAGAGGCTTCACCGTCCTTAACCGTATGTCCTTCGGCATCTGTAGCACCGTAGACCGTGCCGCCGCGAATCCCCATGCCGGACAGACTGCAGCTCCAGGCCGATGCAAAATGGTCGCGGCCGAGACTGGCGTTGATGCCCGGAGTGCGGCCGAATTCTCCGAGTGTGATCACGAGTGTTTTCTGCAGGAGCCCGCGCTCCTGAAGGTCGTCAAGGAGCACTGACATGCAGTGATCCAGGTCGGCACAGAGTTCGAGGTGAGTTTCAAAGTTCTGGCCGTGGCTGTCCCACCACGCGCGGGCCACTTTGACGAAGGGCACACCGGCTTCAACCAGCCTGCGAGCGATCAGACATTGTTCACCGAACTGCGTGGGACCGTAGCGTGCGCGAACTTCCGCCGGTTCCTGCTCGACGTTGAACAACCCCGCACTGGCCATCATCCCCTGCACCCGCTGGTAAGCCGAATTGAGGCTGCCCACTGTGCTGCTGCGATGTTCCGCGGTGAAGCGTTTTGAGAGCAGATCGCGGAGAGCGGCGCGATCCTGATGTTCGGCGGCGGTGAGTCGTTCGTGGAGGGCGGAGTTGGGAGGAGCCATGTTTTCCGCGAGAAACAGCGGGGCGTATCGCGCACCCAGAAAGCCACTGGTGCCCCGGCGGCGACCTTCGGTGGACGTGTACAGCGAAACGTAGTCGGGCACGGTACTCTCCAGCCGCCCGAGTTCCTTTGCGGCCACGGCACCGATGTCCGGGTAACGTAGTCCGGGGTCATCCAGACGCCCGCGTTCCATCAGATCAGCACCGCGTCCGTGATCAGCGATTCTGGTGTTGAGTGACCGGATCACAGCTGTCAGCTGCATCCGCTGGGCAAGTTTCGGGAGCAGTTCGCTGACGTGAATTCCGGCCACGTTCGTGGAGATAGCGCCGAATGGCCCCCCGGTCTTCGCTCCGGGTTTGGGGTCCCATGTCTCCAGCTGACTGGCTCCACCAGCCAGCCAGAGCAGAATCACATGCTTCTCGCCGCGCCGCAGCTCGCCCGCGATCTCTTCTGCCCGCAGGCCGTTGACACCCCGCATGTCGGCTGCGAGGGCACCGCCGACCGCCAGAGTGGTGCCGCTGAGAAACCCGCGGCGGGACAGCCCTGAAAACGGCACCGCCGATTCCACTCGCTGCAGTCCTCTGTTTGTCATCTGCAACCTCCAGGGAACAGAAATCATCAATGATTAAAACGAAATTCGGCACCGGCCAGCAGAGCCCACACAAGCGCCTGAACGTCGCTGACACGCCGTTCGGGTGATCTTGAAAACCAGTCCTGCACGACCTGCTCTTCCTCTGCCGACGGCTGGCGTCCTGAAACCACTTTCCAGAGCTCGGCAGCCACCAGTTCCGGAGATTCCAGAGACTTGAGCGAACCCACCAGACGATCGCCGCCGTCCCGCAGCAGGTCATTCTGCACGCGATCGCTGTTGCTGAAGAAGAGCGCTTCGTCCACAGCCACCTGAAAATCCGCTGTTGGCTGTTCAAATTCACGCATCCAGCCCCCCGCCTGATTCTCGATGTCAGTGCGGCGTTTGAGCCAGTCTTCGGGGTTGGCGAGCGTCTCTTCGACCGTCGGCCACGAACCGCTGCTGCGGATCGCGATCTGCAGCGAAGCGGACAGCTGTCGGGGTGTGAGCGGTCGAGCGGCCGCAACCGCAAATGTCTGCGCTGCCGGCGGAGCAGACTGGCTTGTCCAGCGGCTGGAACGAGCATAGGTGCGGCTGAGCACAATGCCGCGAATGAGCCGCCGCAGGTCGTAGTCGTGCTGCACGAGGTCCTGAGCGAGGCTGGCAAGAAGTTCAGGATGGCTGGCCGGGTTGCCGGAATGCATCTGGTCCGGAGGATCCACGAAGCCGGTTCCCAGCAGCCTGGCCCACGTGCGGTTTACAATGTTGCGCGCCAGGTACTGCTGCTGGTCCGCAAGCGCCGTTTCGACGAGCGCCTGACGGGGACTGAATGAAACCGGAATCGGCTCCGCGTCGTCCTCACGCTCCAGTTTGCGAATCTGCTCTTCAACAGACTTCTTTTCCTCGTCAGACAATGGCGGCGTGGCATCAGCCACGATTGTGCCTGTGAGAAACATGAGAGAAGCGTCGCGATCCTGGTTGTCTGTTGTCTTGAACCGCACACTGCCGTACGGTTTTTCAAGGATCAGGTTTTTCTTTGAGGAGAACGTGCGGTGGAAAAAGGCCTGCATGCCGTAGTAGTGGTCCTGTTTCCAGTCCGGCACCAGAGGATGATCGTGGCACTTGGCACAGCTGATGTTCACGCCGAAGAAGAGCACTGCAGTGTCGTTGGTGAGGTCGTCCAGTTCCCGCACGCGTGCCTTAAGAAACTGAGCTGCACCCTTGTCGGGCCCCTCGACAGCCTGAGCCAGCAGCATCTCGCGGAACATCCGGCTCCATGGCCGACGCTCTCGCACGGCCGTGAGCAGATATTCGCGAAACTCGCCGTCATTGGGACGCTCGGGAAGGAGCAGTTCATCGAGACTGTTGCGAAGATGGAAATCGAAGTCCGGAAGCTGCAGTAACCGGTCTGCCAGCTGCTGCTGACGGGTTTCCGCCGGGAGCGAATAATACCAGTCGCGCTCTTTGGCCGTTGGAATTCGACCCGCCAGATCCAGAGTGGTGCGGCGAAGCAGCGTGTCCGCGTCCGCCTGCTCCACCGAAGCAACTCCGGCAGCCGCGTTTCTGTGGTCAATCGATGAGTCGATCAGCTGCTCGAGCGCGACTTCGCCGGGCAACTGCCAGGCAGCAAACACAGATTGACCCACCGGAAGAAACACCAGCACCGTGCCGAATAACAGCCGGAACAGTCCACCTGCAGCCGGGGCGCGAAAACGCTGAAGTGCGGGGGCGTGCTGAATCATAGGGCGGGGCGATCAAGGAGGGATATTGCAGGGGGGGCAGCACACTGCGGTTGGCAAGTGAAATGCGCTGGTGTGACAATAACAGGGAATTTCGGCCAAATCAATCAGGTTGCTGCAATAATCGCGCCCCCCTTCATCCTTCATCCTTCACCTCTCCGGCGGCCGCAAATAATGCCCGGCATATTCCACAACAGCATCCGCCAGTTCTGTGGCCCGCTTCTCCCGCACATCTGCGCGGCGGTAGTCCGCCCCCAGCTCAAGCTGGATGGCGTCGATGCCTTCCGGCTGATGACTGCCATAGGTTCTGACAATATATCCCCCCGTAAAACCGGATTGTTCTTTCCCGGTGAACGGATTCGGATGAACCTGCCAGCCGCGTTTCTGCAGCAGCCCTGTGAGGCTCAGGGGACCGGTATGAGCAGTCTCAGTGAAGCGTTCACGCAGTGCCTTCACCGTCAGACCGTTGCTGGTACCACGAAAGGCTGTGGTGGCCGATGAGCCCTGTCCGTGGATGTCGATGAGCAGTCCGCGACCGTGGCGGGTATGAATCCGGCGAACGGCGCTGCGGAGCGACTCATGATAGGAATCGTGGACGATCCGCGCCGCCTGATGTTCGACGCCGATTTCCGGAGGACGGTTGAAGTCCACATAACGCCGGTGAACCCGTGAAATCACACAGGACACGCGGCCCTCAAGTTTTTCGTCAAGCAGTTCCACAACACGCAGTGCGAGTTCTTCGGTGCCGGTATCACGGCCTGTGAAGAAGCCGGACGGCCCCTTTTTGAGCCCCTCACCCTTCCGCACTGGCGCCCCCGGGACTTCCAGTCGTCCGCCGTGCGGCGCAGAAATCACCACCGGCAACTCGCCATCGCGCAGAATCAGTTGCTGGTCGTCGGCCACGGAAGAAGAGGCCGGCAGCAATGCAATCAGCCACCATGCTGCATGCACTGTCAGCAGCAGCCTGCGGAGTCTGCAGCTCAGCATATTGATGTCCCCGGGAACCAGTCCAGTTTGCGAGTGATGTTATCCTGCCGGGCGCGAAACCTGAGCACAAACTGGACAGCATCATATACGGACAGCTGCTCCAGCTTCAAACGCCGCTGTGGCTGTGACCTGATCCTTGAAATCCGTGTAATCCGTGGTCA
>CAZLOQ010000112.1:0-206 GCA_964561125.1 uncultured Chitinophaga sp.
TGCTGCCGCAGGAATCGCAGGAGCGTGGGACGTGATTTTCGACCTTATCGCACCGCTCCATTGGAATCACTTCTCTTTCGCGTTTGACATGCCCTGCGTATCCGCCCCGCTTTTTTCCTGTCGAAGTCTTTTCGACTTTCGGTGGCGTTTGTTCCGGGCGATCACTGGATGGAGGCATTGACGAGTTGCTGGAATTCATACCCAAC
>CAZLOQ010000112.1:216-18258 GCA_964561125.1 uncultured Chitinophaga sp.
GCTGGTCTCCAATCGCGCTTCGAGAGAACTCAGCCGAGTCAAAAGCTGCGACACGAACGCCCGCACAGCAGGCGTCATTTCAGCAGGAAGATCAGGTGGTATTTCGCGAGCTTGCGGCATTGCGGTGGTCTCGCAAATTCCGCAAAATTCTCAAAGAGCCGTTTTCGAGCTGTGCACGGTTATCGCTGCATGTATCCAGGTGGTGCATCGCCGCTGTTTGCTGATCAGGTCCCAGCGTGTCACGAATCAACTCGTCCAGCACGTCATCTGTAAGGTGATCCATCGTTGCTTAGCTTCCGAAATCTGCAGATCACTCGGACAGTCCGGTTGAGACTACTGGGGCGGATCCGGCTTGAGGTGCTTGTTGAAGAAGGCGAGCACATCAGGCCGGAGGTCCCGCTGAGCCGGCTGTAAATGGAAGCTGTGCGGTGCCTTTTCCACCACGATCAACCGGCTGTCGAGTCCCTGCGCGAGCGCGGCTTCGTGGAGTCTGGTGGATTGATTGAGCGGTGTGGTGGTGTCCGCGGTGCCGTGCAGAATGAGCAGTGGCGGGTCGTCGGGCGAGAGCTGTTTAACGGGGAGAGCGGAATCCCAGAGTTGTGGAGCGGTGGCTTTGTCCTGAGCGAACATGGGCAGGTTGTTGTAGACCTGGAGCGGAGTTCCGCCTTCCCATGCAGCCGCACAGTGTGGATAGAGGGGCACGGCGGCCTGAATGCGGCAGGAGTATTCGGCGTCTTCGGCGGGATCCAGTCCGGCTTCGGGGCCGGTGACTGCAAGGAGTGCGGTGAGGTGTCCGCCAGCAGAACCGCCAATTGCGCCGATGTGGTTCGGGTCAAGATGCAGCCGATCGGCATTCCTGCGCAGCCAGCGAACAGCGCGCTTGCAGTCCTGCAGGTTTTGTGGAAACGTGGGCCTGCCGGGTTTGGCAAGGGCGTAGTTGATGGACAGACACACGTAGCCGTGGGAGGCGAGCGTGGTGCCGATATTGATTTCCCGTGCTGCTGTCTTGTCACCTCCGGTCCAGCCACCACCGTGAATGATCACGATGCCGGGATAACGTGGAGCGTCAGTGTTGAGGGGTGGCTGGTAGAGATCAGCACGTTCGCTGCGTGAGTCTTCGAGCCAGGCGATGTTGTGTTCGACGCGAACAGTGGCATCCGGCGAAGCGGTGCTGTTTTTTGTCTCGCCCGTCCGGGCACTCAGAGTCTGAGGCTGGAGCAGGCTGGCCGCGCAGAGCAGCAGCGAGGCTATGAACGTGAATTGTCGCATGTGCTTTTGCCTTGCTGGTGCACGGCCGCATGTCGAATGCAGATCGACCTGTTCACGCGGACGCTGCAGATTCTGTGGACAGACATTTGTCGATCTGGCGTACGGCCTGACGCAGACGTTTGCTGTTTTCGACAATTGCCAGACGCAGGTAGCCTTCACCTTCCTGACCGAAGCCGCGACCGGGACTGACAGCGACGCCGCCTTCGTTGAGCAGTTTCATGGCGAATTCGATGGAACCCATTTTGCGCCACGGTTCCGGGATTTCGGTCCACACAAACATGCCGGCTTTGGGGACGATGGGATTCCAGCCGATGCGACGAAGTCCGTCACAGAGGGCATCGCGACGGAGCTGGTACTCGGCCGCCATCTCGTCGATGGCGTGATCGCAGTGCCGCATGGCCACGATCGCAGCGATTTGAATCGGCTGAAAGATCCCGTAGTCGTAGTAGCCTTTGATGGTGGCCAGAGCGCGAACCATTTCGCGGTTGCCACAGCAGAAACCAATCCGCCAGCCGGCCATGCTGTAACTTTTGCTCATCGAAGTGAGCTCTACACCGACGTCGAGAGCACCCGGGGTGGCAAGGAAGCTGGGAGCTTTGTAGCCGTCGAAGCAGACGTCGGCGTAGGCGAAGTCGCTGATCACCAGAAACTGATGTTTCTTTGCCAGCCGCACAAGCTCGACGTAGAAATCCTGGTCGATGACGGTGGACGAGGGATTGTGGGGGAAATTGACGACCACAAGCTTAGGCTTGGGAACCAGGTGTTCGCAGGTGTAGGCGACGTTGCGCAGGAATTTTTCGGGGTCGCGGACATCCAGTGCAATCACGTTGCCACTGGCAAGCATGACGGAGTAGACGTGAATGGGGAATGATGGTGCCGGAACGATGGCCGTATCGCCGGGGCCCATCATCGCCAGACACATGTGACTGAAGCCCTCTTTGGAACCAAGACAGGCAAGCACTTCGTCGTTGGCGTCCAGCCGGACTCCGTAACGCTTCATGTACCGCGCCGCAACCTCTTTGCGGAGATTGCCGATCCCGTTGGAGACCGAATAGCGATGATTGCGGGGGTCGGCGAGCGATTCTTCGATTTTCTGCACGATTTGCGGATCGGGAGGATCGGTGGGGTTTCCCATCCCAAGGTCGATCACGTCAACACCGGCGACCCGCAGCTGATATTTGCGTTTGTTGATGGTACCGAACAGATACGGGGGCAGACGACGGACACGGTCGGCAACGGGAATAGAAAACGGGTTGTCTTCAAACAGAACTTCAGATTCGCTGCGCATTGGAAATTCCGGGTGGTGGGATATGGACGCCCCTCTGGGCCGTCCCTCAGCATTTTCGCAACTTGGGTGTCCAGTGACAGTGGAAAACGGCGGCGACGGTGGAATTCTGCAAAGCTGGAGGCGGATTTTCGGCGGAAGAAGCAGTTCAGCGACACTTCGCGTCGATCTCCGCTGTTTTTGCGACCGGCCCACCGGCAGCCTCCAGCACCCAGTCGAGCGGAAAGCGGACAAACACCAGTCCTTCAGCATCCACGCTTTCGTAAAGCACGCCAAGCTGGCCGTCCCGAAGCACTGTCAGACAGGAATACATGGCACCGCCCGGATCCAGCAGCTGCCCGCCACTCCATGTCCGCCCGCCATCCCGACTGGAGCGAATTGTCAGTTTCCTTCGTTGCTGTGCGTCAGCCGGATTGGAAAAGATCAGTTCCCCGTGCGGATGTCGGATCAGACTTGCCATACAAGTGGGATCCGGCAGGTCCAGCCATACAGCACTCCATTTGCCGTCCCATAGATTCTCCTGCCACTCCCACCGCGCCCAGGCTCGCTGCCCCGCTCGCGACTCGTTTCGCATCGACAGCAGCAAAGACCCGTCCTCCAGCTCAGCAATCGCGCTTTCGCTGGTTGGAATTCCGTCAGGAATCGCAGCCGGCGAAATTGTCCACGTGTCCCCCCCATCCTGACTGGCGATGAAACAGGAATGTGGTTTACCCGCAGCATCACGATACTGCGCCGCAAACACCAGCGTGCCATCCCGCAGCTGGATGCCGTTACCGGGACCATTGAAACACAACCGCCACTCCGGTCGCTTGATCTGCGGCGTGAGACTCACCGGCTGCGACCACGTCAGACCATCGTCCGTACTGCGAACCAGCATCAGCTGGCCGGTTTCTTCCGGACTCATCCCCGCACCGCTCCCGTTCCAACCCCGCGGTCCCTTCGACCAGAGTGCAGCCACCAGAATGTGCCCGGTTCGCTCATCCACCAGCACTGCCGGATCCCCCACGCCATTTCCCTGCGACCCCGGAACAGCAGCATCGAAGTCCATGATGCGTCGCAGCGGACTCCATGTGTTGCCCGCATCGGTCGAACGCTGCATGGCCACATCAATGTCACCCGGCAGGTCGCCGCCATTTCGATTGCGGGCGTCGTAGACCGCAATGAGCGTTCCCTGAGGAGTCGTGGCAAGGCCGGGGATACGGGAGGTGTTCACACCGTCGTCACCGCGTCGTCGCAGAGTGGTGCGAAAAAGTCGCGGATCGCCGGGCAGCTGCAGCGGCTGGGGCTGTTCGCTGGCGGGCAGGTCTTTCGGCTGGCCCCATTTTTCTGCAAGCCACACGACGGCCTGACGACATTCCTCCGCCGACAATGCTCGCGGATAGACCATGACCTCCGCAATCTGACAGGAAAGTCCTTCCTGGGTCGCCACGTTTGCCCCGAGAATCAGTCCGCCCAGCGGAGTACCACCGGGTGGAAATATAAAAGCAACGGCCCGCCATTCACTTTCAGCCGCAGCCCCGGCAGACACCGACTCAGCAGACACTGACTCGGCCACCGGCTGCGCGCCTGCTGCAAAACGCCCCTGTTCCCAGCGAACGGGCACGGAACCCACGCGAGTACTCCCGTCAAACAGCACTCCCGACGCCTTCCGCGGCAGCCTTGCCATGAGCACCACTGTGCGGGCTTCCCGCAGAGTGCCCCACGATCCAGCGGCCTGCCAGAGCGCTGCATTCCCGTTGAATTGCACGACCTCCGTCTTCCCGAATGCCGCCGCCACCCTGACCAGCTGCGGGCGACCGAACACGCGACTCAACGACCGCGCGGGATGATCTCCGACTGCAGACTTCCACTCACTGACGTCCGCGCCGGAACATTCCAGTCCGCCTTCGCGATACCAAGCGTAGAGCGGACCAGAAGGCGGCTCGCTCGCTGTCGCCGGAGTCAGCAGGCGGGGCAGGCTGCCCGTGAACAGAATCATCAGACAAACAGCAGCAGGCAGTCGCAGAGATCGCTGGACCATGCGGAGGAACTTTCTCGAGCCGCCTCGCCGGACAGCGCCACCTCTGGCAGATCGCCCGGTCAAAAGGCGTAATTTGTAAACCAACCAGCTGGTTCTGAGTGAAGTGTCAAAAAGCGCCTCGAGGGCAAGGCAGCGATGTTCCGGCGCTGTGCTGAACACGTCTCCCGGGAATTCATCCGGGGCTGTCTGCAGACACCCGATCAGCATTCCAAACCTGTGCGGATGATACTGGAAAGATCGACAAAATGCCTCCTCAGCTTTCTGCATGGTGATCGCAGAAGTCCGGATCCGGGAATTCCGGCACCTGCCCACGCGAGCTCGTGATACCCTCCTGCACCTTCGCCGGATATGGACTCCGGAACCGGCCCGGCAGTTGGCAAACCCACCGACACCGCCGGGAAACAGTCACCGACTTTCGCTTCCCGGCTCCCGCTGCCAACCTGTCACATCCTGGCTGGGATTGACCTTCCGCCCTGTTTCCAGCACACTCCGCCGGTCAACTGTCGCTCCCGGCGTCCGCCGCCGGATTTTGCCGTCTCTTCCAACCACAGCGTGTGCCCGATGAATTCAGGTCCCAAACCCGACCGACTGGAACTGGCAAGACTGGAGAAACTGGAGAAAGTCCAGTCGCTCGGCCTGGATCCATGGGGATCGCGTTTCGACAACCACCAGGCATTGTCGTCTGTGCGGGAACGTTGTCCCGGCGAATCCGGAGTGGATGGAGAAATCGTCCGGGTAGCCGGTCGAATCATGGGCCGTCGCAAGGCCGGCAAGCTGCGATTCATCGACCTGCAGGATCAGACCGGCACAATCCAGCTGCTGTGTTCCCGCGGTGAGATGTCGGACGAGCAGTGGGAACTTGTCGGTGCTCTGGACGATGGCGACCTTGTGGGAGTGGATGGTCCGCTGCGACGCACCAACACCGGCGAAGTATCTGTTTTCGTCCAGCGTCTGCACATCCTCTGCAAGTCTCTGGCACAGCCTCCTGAAAAATTTCATGGCCTGAAAGACGCCGAAATTCTGGTTCGGCAGCGCTACCTGGATCTGATCTACACCGAGGGCGTGCTCCCGCGGCTCCTGAAACGCTCCACCATTATCGATTCCGTCCGACAGACGCTGCGGAACCAGCGCTTCCACGAAGTCGAAACACCTGTGCTGCACGCGATTGCCGGGGGGGCCGCGGCCCGGCCGTTCATTACCCACCATAATGCCCTCGATATGCCGCTGTACCTGCGAATCGCACTGGAACTGCACCTGAAGCGACTGCTGGTTGGCGGTATCGAACGCGTGTATGAAATCGGTCGAGTATTCCGGAATGAAGGCGTCGATGCCACACACAACCCGGAATTCACGATGATAGAGATCTACCAGGCCTATGGTAACTATGAAACCATGATGGATCTCACCGAACAGATCATCACCGACGCCTGTGTGGCGGTGAACGGGGCGCTGCAGATTCCCTGGAACGACACTTCGCTTGATCTGACTCCGCCGTGGCCGCGTCGACGCTATGCCGATTTGTTCCTTGAACATGCCGGCTGCGAAATGCGTGATGAGCAGGCGGTCGCGGCGGTGGCAGCAAAGCTGGGCATCCCGACAACAGGCGTGCACCCGGATGTGCTCATCAACGAAGTCTTCGAACGGACAGTAGAAGACCATCTCCAGGGGCCGGTGTTTGTCATCGACTACCCCGCTTCGCTGTGCCCGCTGACCAAACGCAGCTCCACCAACCCGGAGATTGCAGAACGATTCGAACTGTATATACGCGGCATGGAACTGGCCAACGCCTACACGGAACTCAACGACCCCCGACTCCAGGAAGAGCTCTTCCGCACCCAGCTGGCCGGCCAGTCCGCAGAAGACTCCATGGCAAAAATGGATCATGACTTCGTGCGGGCGCTCAAGGTCGGCATGCCACCCGCAGGAGGCCTTGGAATTGGTATCGATCGGCTTGTGATGCTGCTGACGGACAGTCGAGCGATTCGGGATGTGATTTTCTTTCCGCTGACCAGGCACGAACAGCCGGCGGGAACTGGTGCTGCACCAGGAACCGAGCCCGGTTCCGCGTCACGTTCAGAGAAACCGGCTGCAGCGGACGGCGGCTGAGCCACCTGAGGCAGGTAATGGAGTCCTGAAGATGTATAAGTTGCTGCTGTGTCTGCGATACCTCAAAACACGCTACATCGCGCTCGCCTGTATCGTGAGTGTAATGCTGGGTGTGGCCACGATGATCGTGGTTAACAGCGTCATGGCCGGTTTCAGCACTGAAATGCGCGACCGCCTGCACAACTTCCTGTCCGACATCGTGATTGAATCGCGCGGAACAGAAGGCATCCCTGACGCCGATGCACAAATGGAACGCGTGCGACAGGCGGCCGGGAACTACATCGCAGCCATGACGCCAACCATCGAAATTCCCGGGATGATGACTTTCACGGATCCGTGGAGCGGCGAGACTTTCACGCAGCCCGTGCAGATTCAGGGAATTGATCCGGCCGGCAAAGCCTCCGTCGGCCCGCTCCATGATTACCTCGACAGTTTCAACCCCGTGATTGAAGACGGTCAGGTCGTCCGTGAGCCGCTCCGGGCAACTGGTGAAGCCGTCGGCTGGGAACTCACGGCAGCCGCCACCGAGCATCGTCGGAAGAACCAGGAACGTCGACGCATGTACCTGCGCGAAATTCAGTCGCTCGGCAATTCTCTGGTGCCCCCCGGTCAACCCGCCGAACCCGAAGCGACTCCCGACACACCTGCCGCTGCGTCGTCCGCTGCCCCGGACCAGTCCCGGTCGGCCGAAGTCCCCGAATTTGACGCTCAGCCGGATGCATCTCAGACGCCCGATGGCCCGTCCACAGACCTGCCGGCAGCCGACGCAGCCTCCGGAGAACAGGCTCCGCTGGAGAACGACGTTCCGGGTGATGGTACCGGCGGCAACGTGTTCCTCGCCGATCAGCCTGCGGACGATGCAATTCGCGAAGAACCGCTGCAGACCCGCGTGTACATCGGCGAGGGACTCGTCAGCTTCCAGGTGCGCGACGAAGACACCGGCCGGGCGCGAAAAGTCATGATGGTGCAGCCCGGGGACGACGTGATCTTCAGCACCGTCACTGCCGGAAGGCCTCCTGAAGTCATCAAGTTTCAGGCGACTGTTGTGGATTCCTTCCGCAGTGGTATGGGCGAATACGACGGCTCAATCGTGCTGATGAATCTGGAATCTCTGCAGAAGAATCGCGGGATGCACAAAAACAACGCCATCACCTCGATTCACATCAAACTGCACGACTACGCGGATGCTCCGCAGGTGCTGAAGGCCCTTGAGCAGGCGTTCGAGCCGGGCCTTGTTTCCATCCGCACCTGGGAAGAAAAACAGGGGTTGCTGCTGTCTGCGGTGGAGGTTGAAACCGCCATCCTGAACGTGCTGCTGTTTATGATCATCGCCGTCGCAGGTTTCGGAATTCTTGCGATCTTCTACATGATCGTCGTAGAGAAAACTCGCGACATCGGCATCCTGAAATCACTCGGCGCCAGCTCTTCCGGGGTGATGAGCATTTTCCTGTCTTATGGCCTGGGCCTGGGCGTCGTTGGCAGTTCGGCCGGAGTGGTCCTCGGGCTGCTCTTCGTCAGATACATCAACGAAATCGAAGACGTGCTCAGCTGGATCACCGGCCGCAAGGTGTTTGACGAAAAGATTTATTACTTCTTTGAGATCCCCACAAGCGTGAGTCCGTGGATGGTGTTCTGGGTGGCAGCGGGGGCGACCGGGATTGCGGTACTGGCCAGCATTCTGCCGGCCCGGCGGGCCGCTCGACTGCATCCCGTCCGCGCCCTGCGGTTCGAGTAACGCGGTTCGAATGACAGCGGGTGAAACAGGAGGTGCAGCGATGGCAGAGACAGGAACGCTGAAGGTCGGGCAGCCGCTGATTTCCGCGGATGCAATTTCCAAAGCTTACGACAAGGGACAGCTCAAGGTCCCCGTACTCCGAGGGGCCGGTCTGAGCGCTCAGCGGGGGGAATTCATTTCGGTGATCGGCCAGAGCGGTTCCGGAAAAAGCACGCTGCTGCACGTCATGGGACTGCTCGATTCACCCGATGCCGGTGAAGTCCTGCTGGACGGCAATCGCATCGATAACCTTGCCCCCGCTGCACGTGATCAGCTGCGGAATCATGTATTCGGATTCATCTTCCAGTTCTATCACCTGCTCCCCGAACTCTCGCTGCTCGAAAATGTCATGGCCCCGCTTATGATCCGCCATTCCCTGCTGGCCTTCTGGAAGAAACGCCGCGAGATTCGCGAATCGGCGCTGGAAATCATCAGCGAAGTCGGTCTGAGCCATCGACTGCGACACCGGCCTTCAGAACTGTCCGGCGGCGAAATGCAGCGTGGTGCCATCGCTCGAGCACTCGTGGGCCGCCCTGAAATCCTCCTCGCCGACGAACCCACCGGAAACCTCGATGCCGAAACCGGCGCCGGAATCATGGAACTCCTGCAACGACTCAACCGTGACCAGAAACTCACCATCATCATGGTCACTCACGACGAATCCATTGCCGCACAGGCCCATCGCACCGTTCGCCTGAAGGAAGGACGCATCCAGGGAGTCGCCTGGGAAGATGCCGCATGAGCTGCTCATGCCACTGCTCCGCGCCCGGGTATTCCTTTCAGTCGCCAGTGAGGCAGCTTTCGCCGGCCGCGCCGCCGCTGCAGCAGTTTCTGCCGACCTGCTCCCGCAGCCCCGCCTGAGACTGCCCGCCCGCCACGTCAAGCTGTTCCGATTCTGACGCCTTCAACGCAACGCAGGATTCGGCGGAGGAAAATCGAAGGACTGCCCCGTCTGAACCTGCGGGTTAGTCCCGGTGTTCGTCGATTTCCTTTCGGCATCGATTTTCCACCTGTGAGGCTTTCAACCATGGTTCGGATTCTCCCGCTGACAGTCGCGGCAGCCCTCACTGTCACCCTGACCGGGTGCTCGGCCGGCAAGGCACTCGTCCTCGGGTCTCCCGCCCGGAAACACTCGCCCTCCGAACAGCTCGCACACGTCGCCGATGCCTATGCGTCGCGGGGTGACTACAGCACCGCAGCCGAAGTGTACAACCAGGCACTGACGCTCAGTCCGGGAGATCGGCGGCTGCAGCGGCAACTGGCGGACGTCCAGCGACTGGCTCGGGATCCCTCTGTGGAGACCGACCCGTTTTCCGAAATGCGCCGGGATGCTTCGGGCATCGCCGACGCCCGCCGCGGCGTTCCGCCGGCCACAGTCGCTTCCGTACGGAACGTGTCTGCCCCGTCGCCCACGCGTTTGCAGCAGCTGACACGCAGAGCGTCGGCGGCACCTGCCGAAGAGACTGCGGACTGGAATCAGCCGGATGCCGAACTGGACGGATTCACCGACGAAGAGCTGATGGGGCTGGAGTCGCCGCTCCGCTGACCGGTTTTGTTCGCCTTTCCGGCCTTCCTCGATTCAGGAACATGGCATGAGTTCAGGTTTTGGAATCATCGGCACCGGCATGATCGCTCACTTCCACGCAAAGGCCATCCAGGCCATGCCTGGCGGGAGAGTCGTTGCCTGCTTCAACCAGAACCCTGAAAAGGCACAGAAGTTTGCTGAGGAATACGGCTGCCGCGCCTGTGATACGCTGGATGCCCTGCTGGCGGATACCAACGTGCAGATTGTCACCATCTGTACTCCCAGCGGTGCTCACCGCGATCCCGCTCTTGCCGCCGCCTCCGCCGGCAAACACGTCGTTGTCGAAAAACCGCTGGAAATTACGCTGGAACGCTGCGACGACATCATTCGTGCATGTGATCAGGCCGGTGTCAGGCTCTGCACCATCTTTCCTTCACGATTCAGTCCTGCCAATCTGGCCCTGAAACAAGCCCTCGACAGCGGTCGCTTCGGTCGCGTGACCCTCGGCGATACGTATGTGAAATGGTGGCGAACGCAGGAGTACTACGACGGCGGTGGCTGGCGCGGGACATGGGCACTTGATGGTGGAGGTGCCTTCATGAACCAGGCAATTCATAATGTGGACCTCCTGTCGTGGCTCATGGGTGATGTCGCAGAAGTCACCGGCTTCACTCAGACACTCGCACATGAACGCATTGAAGTGGAGGATGTCGGGGTTGCCTGTCTGAAGTTTCGCAGCGGCGCAATCGGGGTGATGGAAGCCTCAACGGCCGCCTGGCCCGGACTGCTCAAACGCACCGAAATTCACGGCAGTCGCGGCACCGTCATCGTCGAACAGGACTCCATTCTCAAATGGGAATTCGCCGATGCACTGCCCGGAGATGACGAGCTTCGTCAGCAGCTTGGCGCCAGCAGCGCAACCAGCGGCGGAGCGGCAGATCCGAAAGCTATTTCCTTTATCGGACACCAGCTGCAGCTGCAGGATTTCGTCGCAGCCATCGCCGAAAATCGTCCACCTCGCGTGGATGGTGCGGAAGGCCGCAAAAGCGTCGAGATTATCCTTGCACTCTACGCCGCCGCCCGCTCCGGAATGACCCAAAAACTGCCACTCTGATCCTCAGACGCCGTCCAGCCCCAGACCTCCCTGCCAGAGCACGTCGGTGCGGCCCTCATCGCTGGCAATCCGCGCCAGTACGAAGAGCAGATCTGAGAGTCGATTGAGCGCCGTCAGCAGCGACTCGTTCAGCGGCTCCGCCTGCATCAGCCGCAGCACATCCCGCTCCGCTCGACGACAGACGGCCCGCGCCAGATGCAGTGCCGCAGCCGCCGGACTGCCCCCCGGCAGAATGAAACTCCGCAGCGGCGATAAACGGTCATTGAAGCGATCAATCAGGGCCTCCAGCTGCAGCACGTGCTTCGCTCCGATCCGCCCCGGTAACAGATCCTTCCCGCCCGGCTCCGGTAACGGCACACACAGATCCGCACCCACATCAAACAGAAACTGCTGCAGCGCCGCCAGCACCGGACGCAGTGCCTCCGGAGGCAGCGCTGCACCAGCCAGACCCAGAGCACAGTTCAATTCATCCACCGTGCCGCCCGCTTCAATTCGCGGATGCAGCTTGGACACACGCTGACCATCCCCCAGACTCGTCTGACCCTGATCACCACCACGCGTGTAAATTCGATCCAGATACACCATCACGACTCTCCCGCACACCACCGTTACTCAGGGGATAAAGCTGGTCCCCGGCGTCACCGCCAGGCAGAACGCGGCCAGCAGCTCCGCTGCCTGCTCAAGGTCTGAACGGGCAATCAGCTCCACAGGACTGTGCATGTAGCGATTCGGGATCGTCACCAGCCCCGTAGCTACGCCACCCCGTGTGAGCTGCAGGGTGGCCGCGTCGTTGCTGGCGGGAACTCCAAGAGCATTGATCTGCACCGGTATGCCAGCCGCTGTCGCTCGCTCAAGCAGCAGTGCCACCACGCGAGGATTCGCGTTCGGGCCGCGCACAACCACCGGACCACGACCCAGTTCGATCCGGCCAAATTCGTTCTGATCGATTCCCGGGCAGTCCGTCGCATGCGTTACATCCACAGCGATCGCCACATCAGGTGCGGCCGAAAAGGCGCCCGTGGTCGCCCCCCGAAGTCCGATCTCTTCCTGCACCGCCGACAACACGCAGACACGCACAGCAGGACCAGCCTCCGCCACCCTGCGAAGAGCATTCAGCACAACCCACAGCCCGGCTCTGTCATCCAGCGCCGGACTCGAAATCCGTCCGTTCCTCAGTTCCCGCAGACAGGGCTCCGGAGTGGCCCAGTCGCCAGGCTGCACCAATGATCGACTCTCCGACTCAGACGCCGAACCGATGTCAATCCACAGTTCCTTCAGCTTCGGTGCCGATTTGCGTTCATCCGGATCCAGCAGATGGATGGGCTTCCGGGCAATCACACCAGGAATCGATCCCTGCGCGGTATGCACCAGCATTCGCTGGCCAAGCAGAATCTGAGTATCCCAGCCGCCGATCGCATTCACACGCAGAAAACCCTGGCTGTCAATGTGCCGCACAATCAGACCGATCTGGTCACAATGCGCGTCCAGCAGAATGGTTTTTGTGCCCTGCGGATTGACCACTGCGAGCACATTGCCGTGAACATCTGTGGTGACGCTGTGAGCAAACGGCGCGACAAAGCGACGCACCACATCCTGCACCCGCTGCTCAACACCCGAGGTTCCCGGAGTTTCCAGCAGTTCCCGCAGCAGTGCGTCTGCCATGTTCTGTTTTCCTTTGCCGGAATCGATGTGTTCCGCGCTGATAGTGTCTGGCAACGGGTGACCGGGGTGGTGTCAGCGTTCGACAGGCTTGAGCGTTTCCAGAAATCCCGCCGGAATTGCAGACTGATCCGTGGAATCTCCTGCGGCAGCCGCAGCGCTGCGAACCTGACCCGACGGCCTCCGGCCTGATTGCAGACCTCGCGGGAGCTGCGGAGATTGCATCGGTGAACTGCCTCGCTCCGGCAGTACCGCACGGCCTGCATTGGGGGCGACGGGACCAGTCGAGTAATCAGGCTGCAGAGGACGCATCTGTGTGGCTGGCGAATTCAGGGGAATTCGGGGTGTCATTCCAGGAGTAGAAGCCGGTTGTACGGGCACCAGCGACTGCGGAGCGTCGACAGTTGGCCTGTTCAGGGTTGTGCCGGGGGGCTGGTCAGTCCTGTCCGCGAGTGGCGGCCGTGGGACAGGGGGTGGAATGACTGGCGGCGGCTGCTGGGCAGGAGGAGACGGAGTTGCCGGTCGGGTGGCCGGCAATTGCGGGCTGCGCTGCGGCGGTTGCCCGGACGGAGCGGGGGGGGCAGTGGCTGCCGGCGGCTGCGGGGGCAGTTGAGCGGACCGCGTGGCCGGCAGTCTGGCTGCCGAAGTCGATTCGGATGTTACGGGTGGCTGTGGGCTGGGTTTCGGAGTCTGAGGACCGTTGGCAGACCGCGGGCTCGCGGCAGTCGGACCGCTCCCGTCGACGCTGTCCTTCGGGTCACGGCCGGTGTCGGCGGGGGCGGGCTCAGGAGCGCCCTCGGGACCGGGAGCAGACTCGGGACCGGGAGTCAGCGGCATGCTGCCGTCAATGACCCCGGGAATGAACGGCCGATTGGGATCACCCAGCGATTCCCAGGCGGAAGGTGCCGGTCCGCGTGTAAACTCCCCTGGGACCGCTTCCACATGCTCATTGTCAATTCCGTTGCTGATGGCTTCTCCGCGCTCCGCGGCCTGCTGATAGGCGAGCGGATTCCATTCTCCTTCTGCCAGATAAATGGAGTTGGACTGCAGCAGGGTGCCTTTGCGGAAGTTGAGTTCGTTGATGGCTTTGTTATATTCGACGATGCTTCGCAGGTAACTCTGGTCGGCATCGCGACTGGTGATTTTCGCTTCCAGCACTCGACCGATGGACGCCGGATCGCGGGAATTGTCACTGGCCACGCGTTCTTCTGCCGTGGCGGCATAGTTCACCGCGACATCGGCGCGTTTGGAACCGCTTTCAGCAAGCAGATACCAGCGATCCATTTCAAGAATGGCATTGTTGAGTTCGCGGGCGACTTCTTCTTCCTGCACTTCCAGGACGCGACGTGCTTTGCGCAGCCGCAGTTCATAGTTGCGAACCTGAGCGCGGGCCAGACGCAGTCCAAGCGGCATAGAGAACTGCAGTCCGGCGCCCCAGCCTGTCTGATTACCCTGAGTGAGTGATTCGAGGGCGTTCTTGTAACCCACATCGGTCAGTTCGTCGTCGTCTTCCTGGGAGGTGCCGATGGTGTCACCGAACCCGTTCACGCGGTATTGAGAGACAAAGTCGAGGCGTGGCCGGTTGAGGTTGCGGGCCGCCTTAAGCTGCAGTTCAAGGCTGCGGATTTCCCATTTCTGTCGACGCAGTTCGGTGCGATGGGCGAGTGCTTCGGTGAGGGTGGAGTCCCACGCGGGAATGAGTTTGGCTTCAGAGGGATGATCAGTGGGGGTCAGGAACTGGCCGTCATTCAGCGGCAGCCCCATCAGACGTCGCAGGCGGTTTTCGGCCTGCAGCACATCAGCAAGCGAGCCCTTGATGCGGGCATCTGCTTCGTAAAGTCGGTTCTGTGCCTGGTAGACAGTGTCCTGAGCTTCAGCGCGGGTGGCGAGCAGGTCTCCGTACTTCACGATGTCCCGGAAGGTCATGACTTCTGAGTGATACAGGTGCAGCGACAGATAGAGATCCCAGTATTTGTTTTCCACATCGCGAATCATCTGTGTCACGGACTGTTCGAAGTCCAGCAGAGAGATGTCGGAATTGATGCGGGAAATGAGCACGCCCTGTGACACACCGCTCACACCACGGATATTCTGAGCGGCCGGGCCGGCGATGCGCGTGAACTCGGTGCCCGCCGCAGCCAGCAGCGGCTGACGGTATTCAGCCTGCAGCACTCCGGTGTAGGCCGAATCAAACAGCCGTGTCTGATTATTGCGGCTGTAGCTCCAGTTATTCTCGACGGCAAAGGTACCGGAATGTGCGAAGGCTTTTTCAAGCCGTGTCTGCCACTGAGTGCTGTTTTCGGTGAGCACATCGCCCTGACCCAGTCCAATGTTGGCAGTGTTCTGCACATCCTCGCTCCGACCGGCCTGCAGACTGCTCGTAAGCACCGGATCAAAGTCCGACAGCGATGCCTCAGTACCGCGACTGCCGAACAGAAACCCGGTATCCTGAATCGCGGAATCGTAGATTGAGGCGACGCGCTGGGGATTGGCCAGAAGCGGATTTCCGGGAGACAGAAACCCCTGATCGTCGCGAATGATGGCCGCATTACTCAGCGCCATGCGGATGCACTCATTCAGCGTCACCGGACGCTGTTCCACATCTTCCAGCGTAGTGATGGTGCGGGGCGAGCGAAACAGTTCCGGATTGGTTTCCACGCCTTCCGGTTCCGCCGGATACTCGATCGATGTCGCGTAGTCCCGGTAATATGACGCTTTGGAGTCATTCTGGATCAGATACTGCAGCGAACGATCGGGCGCTGCGCAGCCCTGACCCAGCACTGCCAGAAGCAGTGCGGACACAGTCGTCCGCTTCCACGAATTCAGTCTCACTCGATCAGCCTCCTGCTGTCGGAACGCAGCGCCGGACGTCTGTACAGGAACCCTGCGCAGAGTGTCGCGCCACCCCGGAAGTCTGATCATGCCAGAATGCTGAAGCCTCTGACAACCTGGAATCACCCCTGCCGAAGGGTAAAAACACAGGTTCTGAGCCCGCAGTTTGTCACTTCGGCAGGGGTTGCCATGCCGGCGGGAAAGCTGCCAATTCTGCCCGATGTTGGCCCGCCGGAGTTGAATGCCGGCAGTTCCTGACGACAATTCGCCCTCCACTCCACCCCCTCTAAGGAAGCCCCGATGTCCACCATACCCATGACCCGGGAAAACCTGCCCCCCGGCGAAGTTCTCTGCAGCTACTGCACCGCTCGCTGCTGCCGCTATTTCGCCATGCAGATCGATACCCCCACCACCAGACAACAGTTCGACCACATTCGCTGGTACATGCTCCACGGACCCTTCTCCGTCTTCGTGGACAGCGAAACCTGGTTCCTCGTCGTCCCCGGAGACTGCAAACATATCCAGCCTGATTACCGCTGCGGCATCTACGAAACTCGCCCCGATATCTGCCGCGCATACACCACTGACGAATGCGAATATGACAATAACGGCGTCTATGACCAGTACTTCGAGACCCCCGAACAGCTCTGGGAATACGCCCTCGCCATCCTCCCCCCCGAACCCCGACGATCCCCGGACTGTCCAGTCAGTCTGCCAATCCTCCAGGCGATCTAAGGAATCCGTGACGTGAACGACAAAAAAACGCAACGCATCAAACCGCAGACGCTCCGCGGCTTCCGGGACTTCCTCCCCGATCAGATGATGGCCCGCGAACAGCTCATCGACACCGCTCGAAGTGTCTATCGCAGCTACGGGTTCGCACCCATCGACACGCCCGCACTCGAATACGCCGAAGTGCTCCTCGGAAAAGGCGGCGAAGAATCCGACAAACAGGTGTTCCGGTTCACCGATCAGGGCGAACGGGATGTGGCCATGCGGTTCGACCTCACCGTGCCCCTCGCCCGCTTCGTCGCTCAATACTCCCAGGAACTGGGTCTGCCCTTCAGACGCTATCACATCGGCCCCGTCTGGCGCGGTGAACGACCCGCCCGCGGCCGCTTCCGCGAATTCCTCCAGTGCGACTTCGACACCATCGGCACTCTCAGCAACTCCGCCGATATCGAAACCCTCTTCGTAATCAACGATCTGCTCGAACGCATCGGCATCGAACGCTTCACCATCCGCGTCAATAACCGCAAAGTTCTCAACGGACTCCTCGAATCCTGCCAGCTGCAGCATCAGTCCGTCGGGATCCTGCGCTGCCTCGATAAGCTCGATAAAATCGGCCGCGATGCCGTACAGACCGAAATGCAGGAAAAAGTCGGAGTCCCCGCCGAAGCCGCCGCTCGAGTCCTCGATATGGCTCAACTCAAGGGCGAACCGGACCAGATCCTCCTCGCACTCGAACCCATGCTCGCCGGCAGCGAAACCGGACAGCAGGGACTCCAGCACCTGCGCGAACTCTTCGCCTGTATTGCCCCCTGCGGCTGGCCGGCCGGACGCGTCGTCCTCGATGTCGCCATCGCCCGCGGACTGGATTACTACACCGGAACCATCTACGAAACCATCCTCGGTGACCTCCCCGGCATCGGCAGCGTCTGCTCCGGTGGACGCTACGATAACCTCGCCGAACTCTTCACCTCACAACAGCTCCCCGGTGTCGGCGCCAGCCTCGGTCTCGATCGCATGCTCGCCGCTCTCGAAGAACTCGGCCGCACCCAGAAATCCACCACTCCAGCCCCCGTCCTCGTCACCATGTTCGACTCCGAACACCTCTCCCAATACCTCCAGATGGGACGCTCACTCCGCAAAGCCGGGATCGGTGCCGAAGTCTATCCCGAATCACGCAACCTCGGCCGACAAATGAAATACGCAGATCGCCGCGGCTTTCGCTTCTGCCTGATCGCCGGCCCCGACGAATTCGCCGCAAACCAGTGGCAGATTCGGGACCTCAGACTCGGAACCCAGGACTCCGTCAGCGAACCCGATGTCCCCGGCCACCTGCTCGCACTCCTTAACCAGCCCTGAAGCCTCTCAGCTCGAAGCCTCGTCAGCCCGAAGCCCGCACGGCCCTTAAACCCGCGGCCATCCCCCCCATGACCGAAAATCTCCCCTTCGACACTCTCAAACACAAAGCCCTCACCATCGAAGGCTACTCCCGCGCGGCCGTCCAAAGCTACTGGCGCATCCCCGAACTCAAAATCGGCTTCGAACTCGGCGCCAGCCCCTGGACCTTCATGGGCAACCGCACCTTCCTCGTCACCCACGGACACCTCGATCACCTCGCCGCTCTCCCCGTCGCTGATTTCACCCCTGCTGACCTCCATCGCCGGTTTGACGAAGCCGCAGACCTGGCGTGGGGTCTGGAATGATCTGCGTGGCGACTGGCGGACGCACC
>CAZLOQ010000112.1:18268-19564 GCA_964561125.1 uncultured Chitinophaga sp.
GACGACGCATGATGAAGATGGAACCACCCATCATCCACCTCCCCCAGGAAATCGTTGAAGATGCCTGGCGAGTCCTCCGCGCCTGGCAAAAACTCGACCGCGGACGCATGCTCTGCGAACTCGTCGGCGTCAAACCCGGAGATACATTCAACCTCTCACGCGAACACCGCGTCACCGTCTTCCCCACCCGACATACCGTCCCTTCCGTCGGCTACATCATCTACGATGTCCGAAAAAAACTCAGACCCGAATTCAGCGGACTCACCGGCGACCAGATCCGCGACCTCCGACTCCAGGGCACCGAAGTCGCCGCCGAATTCCTCAACCCCCTCGTCTGCTTCACCGGCGATACCGCCCCCCCAGGCCTCGATGCTCACCCCGATGTCTACACCAGCGAAGTCCTCATCACCGAAATGACCTTCTTCCGGCCCGAACATCGCCGCGAAAAAATTCACAAATTCGGCCACATGCACCTCGATGATTTCCTCGATCGTGCCCATCGCTTCCAGAACGAACTCATCATCCTCGCACACCTCAGCACCCGCACGCCTCTCACCGAAGCCCGCAGACGACTCGATCAGGTCCTCCCCGAATCCCTCCGCAACCGCGTCAGACTCTGGCAGTAAACACACCTGATCTTCACCCGCGAGTTCCTGGAGAACGCTGCGAACACGTTGAAGTACGCCGGTTCCGAAATCCGCCCTTCACAAACGACAGAAATCCATGTCTTCAAGGTGCTGCAGCCACCGGGAGCGGGTAACCGTTCACAGCAGGGCGACGACAGATCCGGACATACCGCCTCCCGCGGCATTGACTTCGTTCCCAGACGGGCTTGCCACGTCTGAAGCCAGGGTTCACAGGCTACCCGGCGTGAGGCTGATTCACCGGCCCAGGGCTGCTCCCCGCTCGGTAAGGCGGCTGTGAACGGTTACCCATGGTGGATGAACTGATCGGGTAGACGTGAGGTCCGTTGCCAAAGGCTGCAATCGCAGCAGGTGCACATCGCCCCGCGGGTGCCATGCAGCGGCTAACTGTGCACGCACGCGGATACCGCCTTGCAGGGCCGAATCGCAGCGGTGCGTGGTGGATTGCTTATGGTGGGTTTATGGTCTTATGGGTCATATGGGTCTTATAGGACCAATGTGGCTTATGGGTCCCATGGGTCCCATATGACCCATAGCATCCACGCGCGAACCCATACAACGACAGCGCCGGTTTTCTGCGTGCCTGGGGATGGTTCTGGCATGAAAGCCGGATGTTCAAACCGTCGCGTCCGGCCAGCTACACCCACGCGCC
>CAZLOQ010000113.1:0-19507 GCA_964561125.1 uncultured Chitinophaga sp.
CTCCGGGAAACGAGTCAGCAGGTCGTTGATCTTCGTCTTCCACGGGTCGAGCCTGCTGCGAGGAGACGGATTTCAGCCCATAGTGAGACTTTCATGCTTCAGCCCCCGAACGAGGCGTAATCCTGCAGAAATCGTCGGTCGCCACAAATACCTGCGTTCACGGTCTCTCACACGGCGTAACGCCTGGCAGGATTCGTCGCTGCAGTACGCGGCACCGCATCGCAAAGTTGTCCGAGGAGGCTCATAGCAGCACGGCGACGCAGATCAGCATGCCGCTCGCCAGGGGACTCTTCACCTGCCAGCACTGCGGGGCGTTGATCACGGGCAAGCGGATCAATTGCATGCTCGGCGACGCAACTGTGGTCGTGGAAAAGAGAAAGCCGTTTGACGAGCTCGCCAAACGGCTTTCTGTTACGAGTAGTCGGGCTAGCGGGATTTGAACCCACGACCTCTTGACCCCCAGTCAAGCGCGCTAGCCAGGCTGCGCTATAGCCCGAATTCGGACGCGGACTGTAGCAGGGGGCGTGGGTGAGGGCAAGGCTGTCTGAGGGGAATTGCGGCAGGTTTCGAGGAAGTGGGATCGCGGGGTGAGTGGGGTGTAGTGGATTTTCAATGGATGTCCACGAGTGGCGGGCCGAGGAGATCGAAGCGGGGGGTGGTGCCGAGTCCGGGGGTTGCGGAGGCAGAAAGCCAGCCATTGTTGCGCTGGGGGGCACCGCTGGCATTGCTTACGGTGACATAGCTGTTGAAGTCGGTGCTGGTGAACCGGAATGGTTCCGGGGTGCTGTGTGCGAGGTGTGCGATGGCGGCGGTGGTGATATCGCCGCCCCAGCTGTCTTCCAGTGTCATGGCGATTCCCATGCTCACGCACAAATCCCGCACCTGGCGGATTTTGGTGAGACCGCCGAGCTTGCTGATCTTGAGATTGACGACGTCCATGGCAAGATCGGCTTTGGCCCTGAGGAGCATATCGAGTCCGTCGATGTTTTCGTCGAGTACAAACGGGTGATCGGTGAGTCGGCGGACGGCCAGGCACTCTTCATAGCTGAGACAGGGTTGTTCGATATACACATCGAGATTCCTGACGGCGCGGACGACGCGGACAGCTTCGTGCTGAGTCCAGCCGGTATTGGCGTCAGCTACCAGTCGGTCACCCGGCGGGAGCATGGCGCGTACGGCATGAATCCGTTCGATGTCGGTATCGGGGTCACCGCCGACTTTGAGCTGGAAGCGGGAATACCCCTGAGCGCGGTAGCTGGCAACTTTCGCGGCCATCACCTCCGGGGCTTCCTGGGAAATCGCGCGGTACAGGCGGACAGCGTCGCCGAAGCGGCCCCCGAGGAGTTCGCAGACGGGCAGCTGACAGGCTTTTCCCAGCAGATCCCAGCAGGCGATGTCGATGCCTGACTTGACATAGGGGTGGCCCTTGAGGGCGGCGTCCATGCGATGATTGAGGACCTGCAGCTGCAGGGGGTTGAAGCCCAGCAGATGCGGGGCAAGTTCGCGGAGTCCGGCGCGAACGCCTTCGGCGTAGGCGGGAAGATAAAACGGCCCGAGTGGACAGACTTCACCAAAGCCCGTCAGCCCGGAATCTGTTTCCACGCCGACGATGGTGCTGTCGAAGACGTTGACGGACTTGCCGCCGGACCACTTGTAAGAGCCTTCGTGGAGAGGGAGTTCGATGCGGTGGGCAAAGATGCGACGAATTTTCACAGATTATTCCTCGATGGCGACTGCTGGTGGCATTGCGGGAAGTTCAACAAGTTCTGCTTCGCGGGTTTCCGTGTCGAAGATCACCACGGTGGGACGTCGAAACATCCAGCCGCCAGTTTCGCCGGGATTGACAAACAGTCGGCCATTGCGGTCACGGACGATGCTGGGACGGTGCGTGTGTGCGAACACCACGACATCGGCATCACCCACGCAGTCACGGATCTCATGGAGCTGGTGGCACATCAGAAACCGCACGCCGTCCGGGGACTTCCAGCAGAGCGGGGGGTGTCCAAGGGTACCGACGATGGTCATGCCGCCGGAAATTCCGATTCTGTTGCCGTCGTTGTCGCCGAAGCAGGCGATCACTCGACCATGAAGTTTGCGCATGGAGGGCACGACGAGCGGCGAAACGAAATCACCGGCCAGCAGAACTGCGTGGCACTGGTACGCGTTGAACAGCCGGATGGCGTGACGGAGATTATCGACGTTGTCGTGAATGTCGGCAAAGATCCCGATTTTCATGGGCTTTTGGGCTGTTCAGCAGGCGGAGTGGCGGCAGCTGCGGCCTTCAGAGCCGAGCGCCACCAGGCGAAGCGGAGTTGTTCGGGGTTATTCGGGGTTTCGGCGTCGAGCACCTGGGCAGCGAGGGCTGGGTTGCCGAGTTCGGCGAGTGATTCGGCTTCGTTGAGGAGTGCGGCGTGCTGGAGTGGAGACTCCGGGTACTGTCTGCGGAAGTTGCGGAGTGTCTGCACGGCGGTGCCATAGTCGCCGCGGGAGACCTGTGTGAGAGCGGTCCAGTAGAGCGCATCGGCGACGGCCGTTCGCTGGATGCTGACAATGGCTTCGGGGAGTGGGATGCGGCGGGTGAGTGTCTGTTGTCCGTCGTTGAAGCTGAGGTCGATGGAATCCTGAAGAGAGGCGATGCGAATCTGCTGCAGTTCCTGTATCATGTCGACCTGAAAGTTGCCGGAAAGCTGGCTGACGCGGGCTTTGAGGAGTCTTCGGGAGGGTTTGCCGAAAAGCGTATCGGATCGCTGGAGCATTTCGGCGAGTGCGTTGGCAATGAGTGCGTCGAGTTCTTCCTGTGACAGCTGTGATTCTTCGACGTTGGCATCGGCGAGGAGTTTTTCGCGGTCGATGGACGCGCGTTCGAAGGGGCTGTCGAAGGGACGCATGAGCAGCTGCAGTTCCTGTTTTTGCTGTTCGGTTGCGATGGCTGCGGCATTGATCCGCGTTTCGGGGACTGGCCAGAGTTGAATTCCGGCGGCGGGCCAGAGTTGCAGGACGGATTGAGGGAGGCGATCAAGGAGTGGCCGGATTTCGCTGGTGCCTCCGGCGAGTTCTTCGTAGAGGATGGCGGCCGTCGATGCTTCCATCTGCTGCTGAAATACAAGCATTCGTGGTGCAGCCGCGGACGGGTGCACAGGGACGAACACCGTGGCATTCTTCCAGCGGTCAAGATTCTGAAGGATGCGAATATCGGCGGGGCTGCGAACGGGAATTGCGGGATCATCGGGCGAGGGGACGGGAGTACCGCGGAGGGGATCGAAGAGCAGTGTGTCATCGCCGACCACGGCCAGTACGAGCCATTCTGCGGTGCCGGGAATATCAAGGGTGTCTGCGGGCGGATCTGTAGAGACTGAGCTGGTGTTGTTCTGTGGTGGTGCGGCGTGCAGCACAAGGCTGTCAATCTGGCGCTGGCGGAGCCCTTCGGTGAAGGCCCAGATGCGATCTTCTGCGGTCCCGCGGCCTGTGAGCAGAGCTTCGTAAAGTCCGACCGGGGGGCGGCTGGAATCGGCGGGGAGAAGTGCGAGGAGCTGGACGATGTGCCGGAAGAACGCCGTCACGCGCTGGCGATCGGCCGCCGCTGCATCGCTGGAGGTATCGATCTGTTTCCAGATGGAAGCAGTGAGGCGACTGAGCATCAGGCAGTCGCGGATATAGAGAATATCGGTTTCTGAGAACCGTGACACGCGGGCGGTGCGGAGTGCATCGGGGGTGAGCAGGGCAGCATTGGCGTCGCTGATGGCAAGCTTGCGCACGTCGGCTTCGGCGCAGGATGCGAGCCACGAATTGACGGCGTTGACGATTCCGTCGCGCCGCTGCTGAACGGCCATGGATTCAGGAGCAACACGAGTGACTGCGTTGGTGAGCCGGCTGCGGCATTCGTCGGCCTGACGTGCCGCGGAGTCTTCCGGGACCGCCTCTTGACTGGGCGGAGCGGAACTGTTGCAGCCCATGCATGTGAAGAACAGGCAGGTGAAACCAGCGCAGAGGAGCAGCCGTTGGCGACGCTTGCCGGGCACGGCCGATAACTGCGGGAGTTGAGAGCAACGGGACTGCGGCATAGCTGAAATCCTGCCGGATCAGGCGTCCGGAGCAGACTGGAAGGAAAGCACGAGTGAACGGAGCTGGGTGAGTTGCAGGAGGAGAGATTCGAGCTGATCGAGGACGATCATATTGGGGCCGTCACTGAGAGCTTTGTCGGGGTCGGGGTGAGTTTCCATGAAGACGGCGTCACAGCCGGCAGCGACGGCTGCGCGAGACAGCGTGGGAACCATGTGTCGTTGTCCGCCGGTGGTGGAGCCCCCGGGGAGCTGGACGCTGTGGGTGGCATCATAAACGACGGGGACCCCGAACGCACGCAGAATCGGGACGCAGCGGAAATCATTCACAAGCCTCCCGTAGCCGAAGGTCGACCCCCGCTCGGACAGGAGCACTTTTTTCAGGCCCCGGGCGCGGCATTTGCCGACGGCATGCAGCATGTCTTCCGGCGCCACAAACTGCGGCTTCTTGATGTTGACTGCGATCCCGCTGGCGACGGCAGCATCTGCGGCGGCGACGACGAGGTCAGTCTGGCGTGCCAGAAAGGCAGGGATCTGCAGCATGGAGCAGACTTCGGCACAGGGCGCGGCCTGGCTGGCTTCGTGGATGTCCGTGGTGACCGGCAGCCCGGTTTCGGCGCGGACTTTTGCGAGCATTCGCAGGCCGTCTTCCAGACCCGGACCGCGGTAACTGTCAACGCTTGTGCGATTGGCCTTGTCGAAGCTGGATTTGAACACGATCTGTAAACCGAGGCGGTCGCGGAGTTCGGCCAGTCGCCGGGCTGTCGAGAGCACCAACGACTCGGATTCCATCACACAGGGGCCCAGAACAAACAGGAGCGGCTGACCGTCGCCGCACCGCCATCGATCCACATCAACCAGAATCTGCTGCACAACTGCTCCTTCCGTCGCGTCAGGCACGTTCGCTTCGACAGGTGAAACTCTGAGCCGGTGCTGCAGAGGTCACCGGCACACTCTGCTAAAGCTCGCCATTCTTCAGCATCTGATGGAAACAGTGTTCCACCTGATCCTGATTTTCAAGCAGCCAGTCAATCGATGGTTCGTTCCGCATCGCCTTGCCGATTGCCTTTGCCGTGGCCGCCCGATGAGTTCGGTAGAGCACATCGAAGTCAACGTCTTCTGCGGTGAGCACTGCGGGATCGAGCCAGATGGAGACGATGATCCCCAGATCATTCGCCCGTTCTTTCGGCAGATCACCGGCCCGGACCGCGTCCAGCACACCGTTAGCCACCGCAGCCTGGACCGTGCCCATCAGAATGTTGGTGTAGCGGGTCTTTGTGACGGTGACCTTGCTGACCATCACAGTTACCGGGCGCACCTGGACGTCGCAGTTGAGCAGTGCGAATACGCGGGAATGGCCTTTGACCTGATCACCCATCAGCTGCGCGATTGCCTGGCCAACGGGACCATCCAGTTCTCCGATCACCACTTCCGGTTCGGCCGCCGACCAGCCCGCTTCGTCCTCAACCAGAGCTTCACCTGTGCGCATCACTATGCGTTCTGACATGCTGTCACCTTCCGGGATGCCGCCTGAATCAGGCAGCTGCGTATGAATTCTGAAAACATCCGCTGGCCGGCGATAACGGCCAGTCGGTGCTGTCGTCATGATAACGCGTTGCCGGAGACCAGCCAACTGCTGTCTTCCGGACCGGATCTGCTCTGGCTTGACCGATACCCCATACCGTATATATACAGCGCCACAGGGCTTTTTTACGAACAGGGACGTTCAGGAATCATCGCCGTGCCAAAAATACTCAGTTGCACCTTCGCCCGGGGTGGGTCGAAGGGAGTTCCGGGCAAAAACATCCGCTCGTTTTGCGGTCGACCGCTGATTGGCTGGGCAATTCAGGCGGCTTTGGGCAGCCAGTACATTTCCCGTCATGTCGTGTCGACGGATTCCGATGCGATTGCAGAAGCGGCCCGTGTCTGGGGAGCTGTCACACCGTTCCGTCGCCCGGCAGAACTGGCCACCGACACCGCTGCCGAACGGCTTGCATGGCGGCACGCGATCACCACCATGGAGCAACTTGACAACACGCGTTTTGACGTTTTGGTCAGCGTTCCTGCCACATGTCCGCTGCGGTTCTCCGAGGACATTGATCGCTGCATCGAACTGCTGCTCAGTTCGGATGCCGATATCGTCGTTACCGCCACCGAAGCGGCTGCCAATCCATGGTTCAATATGGTGACAGCGGATGCGTCCGGCGTCGTCCGGATTGCCGCTCAGCCACCCGGTGCCGTAGTGCGTCGGCAGGATGCGCCGGATGTGTTTGAGCTCACAGCAGTGGCGTATGCAGCCCGCCGGGATGCGGTCCTGCAGCAGGATTCCATTTTTCAGGGACGTGTGCGGGCAGTGATGATTCCCCGGGAGCGTGCGGCCGATATTGATACCCCGCTGGACTGGGATATCGCTGAATTTCTCATGCAGCGACGACTGGCAGCGGCTCAATTGGCCGCAATCCCCAAAGCAGCCTGATCAGAGCGGGCATTCACGGCGTGAAGAGAAGGAAAGTGTCATGGACGACGTTGTGCAGTCAGTGATGGCAGGCAACCGCCGCATCGGGCCGGGGCACCCATGTTTCGTGATTGCGGAAGTGGGAGTGAATCACAATGGCAGCCTGGAGCTTGCGCTGCGTTCGATTGACGTGGCGAAGGAAGCTGGTGCGGATGCGGTGAAATTTCAGACATTTCGAGCGGAGCGCCTGGTCACCAGAACCGCTCCGACGGCTCGCTACCAGACCGAGAATCTCGGTGTGGTGAAATCCCAGTTCGAAATGCTCAGGGAACTGGAATTGTCGGACAGTGACCACGAACGCATCGTGCAGCACTGCCGCGACTGTGGTATCGAGTTCATGTCCACGCCCTTTGATGAAGACAGCGCGACGCTCCTGCATGGGCTGGGGATGGAAATCTTCAAGATCCCTTCCGGCGAGCTCACAAATCTGCCCTTACTGCGTCACATTGCCGGGTTTGGCCGACCACTGGTGATTTCGACCGGAATGAGTACTCTGGGGGACGTTGAAGCGGCGGTGCAGACGGTGGAAGCGGCCGGCAATCCGCGGATTGTGCTGCTGCACTGTGTGAGCAACTACCCGGCGGCTGCGGCTGACGTGAATCTGCGAGCGATGCTGAGCATGCGTGCGGCGTTTGGTTTGCCGGTTGGTTATTCTGACCATACGCTGGGCATCGAAGTCGGGCTCGCCTCCGTCGCCCTGGGCGCCTGTGTGCTTGAAAAACACTTCACTCTCGACAGATCGCTGCCTGGTCCTGATCATCGGGCCTCTGCGGAACCCGCAGAGCTGCGGCGGCTGATTGAGGGCGTCAGAACAGTGGAAGCAGCGCTCGGCGCCGGCCGCAAGGCTCCATGTGCCAGCGAACTGGACACTGCGAAAGCGGCACGCAAGAGTCTTGTGGCGGCCACAGACATACCTGCCGGCACTCATCTCACTGAAGAACTCATCGCCATTCGCCGTCCTGGCACGGGACTGCCCCCGTCAATGAAGCCGTGGCTCGTTTCCCGCACACTTCGGGTGAATGTGGCTGCCGGGGACCTGCTGCGGCTGGAGGATGTGGCGTGAGAACCATCAGTGTTGTCACTGTTGGCCGCTCTGACTGGGGGCTGTACCTGCCGATTCTGGAAGCCATTCGCAGTGAACCTGAGCTGCGGCTGCACCTGATTGCATCGGGGGCACACCTGGTGTCCGGCCATGGCCGCACGGAAGAAGTGATAGCGGCAGACGGCTTCACGATTCATGACCGGGTGCAGATGCTCCTGGCCTCCGATTCCCCTGCGGCAATTGCCGCTTCCATGGGTCTGGGAACGATCGGATTTGCTCAGGTTTACGAGCGGGTTCGCCCGGATCTGCTGCTTGTGCTGGGAGATCGCTTCGAGATGCACGCGGCGGCGCTCGCGGCCGTCCCGCTGCGGATTCCGATCGCTCATGTGCACGGCGGAGAAGTCACAGCCGGGGCGATTGATGACGCACTGCGTCATGCGATGACCAAGTATTCGCATCTGCATTTTGCATCCACCAGTTGTCATGCACGGCGTATCGTGCAGCTGGGGGAAGAGCCGTGGCGGGTCACAGTTTCCGGCGCTCCGGGCCTCGATCAGCTGCGGCGGCTGCGATTGCTGAGTGTGGCTGAGTTGTCTGAGCGGCTGGAGATTTCTCTCGAAGTACCACCGCTGCTGGTGACGCAGCATCCGGTAACGCTGCAGTCCGAAAAGGCCGCGGAACAGGCGGAAGCGCTCATCGAAGCCCTCAGTTCCCAAAGCCGGCCGATCATCATCACACGTCCGAATGCCGATACTCGACACAGCGAGATCCTCGAACGGCTTGAGCACTTTGCTGCGGCACGCCCAAACGTACGGCTGGTGAGCAATCTGGGAACGCTGGGTTATTTCAGCCTGCTGCGGTGCGCCGCTGCCATGGCCGGAAATTCGTCCAGCGGCATCATCGAAGCAGCATCGTTTCAGCTGCCTGTGGTGAACATCGGGCTGCGGCAACACGGTCGTCCCCGCTCCGGTAACGTGATTGACTGCGGAGATTCTGCCGCGGAAATCGGCACGGCGCTGGAACAGGCACTCTCCCCGGAATTTCGTCAACACTGCCGGAACGTGCGGAACATTTACGGAGACGGCCATGCAGCCAGCCGCATCGTGGAGCGACTCAAAGGCGCTGAATTGAATGAGCGGCTGCTGATCAAGAGCTTTCATGATCTGCCGGTGGACGCGTTCAACGAGGGAAGTCCATGACACGGCTGGTGGTGATCGGTGCGGGTGGCCATGGTCGAGTGGTAGCAGATGCACTGCAGCGGCTGGGGAAAGCAGCGGACGCCGTGATTCTGGACGCTGACGCGGCGCTGCACGGAACGAGTGTGCTGGGAATTCCGATTCGTGGTGGGGATCAGCTGCTGCCGCAGCTGCAGCGAGAGGGCTTTTCTGAGTTTCTGGTGGCAATCGGGGGAGTGCGCGCGTTTGGGCTGCGAAGAAAACTTTTCATCGCAGCGCGTCTGGCCGGTCTGCAGGGCTGGATTCTGCGACATCCCGGTACGATTCTGGCGGAATCTGCGCGGCTTGGGGAAGGCAGTCAGGTTCTGGCGGGGGCAATTGTCAATGCGTGTGCGGTGATCGGCGAGAACTGTATTCTGAATACGGCTTCGATTGTGGAGCACGACTGTCGACTCGGGGCGGACGTGCACGTGGCCCCTCGTGCCTGTCTTGCGGGGGGAGTGGAAGTTGGTGATCAAGTCCATATTGGAGCCGGCGCGATAATCTGCGAGAATCTGAAGATCGGTGCCCGTTCGATTGTCGGAGCGGGGGCTGTGGTGATCAGGGATGTACCGCCGGATGCGGTAGTCGCGGGCGTGCCTGCGAAAGCGATACGGAGATCGGACCAATGACGGGCATGGACACCCGCTCGGAACTTCAGAAGATAACCATTCAGCCGACGGCGACGGTTCAGGACGCGATGGCGTCGATCGACGCCGGTGGTCGCGGGATCACGCTGCTGATCCATGCCGACGGTCGTTTTCTGCGAACGATCACTGATGGCGACCTGAGACGTGCGATTCTGGCCGGCCATGCCGTAACGACGCGGCTGGATGCCGCGCTCGATATCCGGACGGTGCGTTCCGTAACAGCTCCGGTGAACACTCCTCGCGACGAACAGCTGGCCCTGATGGTGCGCTCCGGTGTCCGTCATCTGCCGCTGCTGAATGCTGACGGCAGCATTGCGGAGTTGTCCTGTGCGGAGCATGTGCAGGACGACAAGCTGCAGCTGCAGGCCGTGATTATGGCGGGCGGCTTCGGGACACGTCTGCGGCCACTCACCGATGACACTCCCAAGCCGATGCTACCGGTTGGTGGCCGGCCGCTGATGGAGCGGACGATAGAAGGCCTGCAGCGGGCCGGTGTGTCGCGAATCAATGTCACGACACATTACATGCCTGAAAAGATCATTCAGCATTTCGGGGGCGGGCAGAAGTTCGGCGTGGAACTGAACTACGTGGCGGAGGATCAGCCGCTGGGAACAGCCGGTGCATTACGGCTGATCAGTGAGGTGGACGAACCGCTGCTGGTGATGAATGGTGACATTCTGACAAACATCGACTATCGCTCCCTGCTGAAGTATCACCGCGAGCACAATGCGAAGCTGACGGTGGCGCTGCGGCAGTACGAAATGCAGGTCCCGTATGGCGTGGTGGAAGCGCGGGACGGGGTTGTGAGTGAACTGCGGGAAAAGCCGCGGATTACCTTTCTTGTCAACGCCGGCATTTATCTGCTGGAACCATCCGTTCTGCAGTACATTCCGGAATCAGGCCGTTATGACATGACGGACCTGATCAACCGGCTGCTGCAGCAGGGCGAAACTGTGGTGGGCTTTCCGGTTATGGAATACTGGCTGGATATCGGCAGGCTTGACGATTTCCAGAAAGCTCAGGAAGACGTGAATCGAGTCAGGTGGGCAGCATGACGTGGTCAGGGAAGAAGGTTCTTGTTACGGGTGCCGGCGGATTTATCGGCAGTCATCTCACGGAAGCTCTGGTCACCGCCGGTGCTCAGGTGCGTGCGATGGTGCACTACAATTCCGCCGGTCGCAGAGGCTGGCTGGATCAGTCTCCGCTCAGAAATGACATAGAGATTGTTGCCGGAGACATTACCGATGGTGGTTCGGTGTCCGCAGCGATGCAGGGGTGCGAAGTGGTCTTCCACCTTGCCGCGCTGATCGCGATTCCGTATTCCTATTCGGCACCACTCTCTTACGTGCAGACCAACATCGTGGGCACGCTGAATGTACTGGAAGCAGCCCGCAGGCTGGGAACCGGTCGCGTGGTACAGACATCCACGAGTGAGGTTTACGGCACGGCGCAATTCGTGCCGATTTCTGAAGCACATCCGCTGCAGGGGCAGTCGCCGTATTCGGCCAGCAAGATCGGTGCTGACAAGCTGGCGGAATCCTATTTCCGTTCCTTCGACCTGCCTGTGGTGACGGTCCGGCCGTTTAACACCTACGGTCCGAGGCAGTCCGCCCGCGCTGTGCTGCCAACGATTATCACGCAGTGTCTGGCGGGGAAGACGGTGCGGCTGGGCAGCCTGTCACCCACTCGCGATCTGAACTTTGTCTCTGACACCGCCGCGGGGTTCATGGCCTGTGCGGCCCATCCCGATGCGGTTGGGCGCACGCTGAATATCGGTTCCGGACGTGAAATCAGTGTCGGTGATCTGGCTCAGCTCACTGCTTCACTGATCGGTGCCGATGTGCGAATTGAGTGTGAGGATCAGCGACTGCGTCCGCCTGGCAGCGAAGTTGAACGACTGCTGGCGGATAACCGACTGGCTGCGGAAGTTGTGGGCTGGAAGCCCGCAGTGACTCTTGAGGCCGGGCTGCAGCGAACGATCGACTGGTTTCGTGAAAATGCCGGAAGCTACAGAGCGGAAGTCTATAATGTCTGACCACTCCACTAATCGATTTCTGCCGCTCAGCGAACCCTGTCTCCAGGGCAACGAATGGCAGTATGTGCGTGAATGCCTTGACTCCGGCTGGATCTCGTCCGTCGGAGAATTCGTCAATCGCTTTGAACGCCAGGTTGCCGACTATGCGGGCGTCAAATATGCGGTGGCGACCGTGAATGGAACCGCGGCGCTGCATACGGCACTGCTGGTGGCCGGCGTGCGCCCCGACGATGAAGTGCTCGTTTCAACATTGACCTTCATTGCCACTGCCAATGCCATCCGCTATGCGGGAGCACATCCGGTCTTCATCGACTGTGAAGCCCGGTGGTGGCAGATGGATCCGCAATTGGTGGAGGATTTTCTGCGAAGACAGTGTCATCGGGTGAACGGCGAGCTGCGGAATCGCCTGACGGGGCGCCGCGTCGCTGCCATCATGCCCGTGCACGTGCTGGGCCACCCCGTCAACCTTGACGCAATCGAGGCACTCGCACGCGAATTCGGCCTGCGACTGCTTGAGGATGCCGCAGAATCACTCGGCGCCGCCTGGGGCGATCGCCGGATCGGCAATTCAGCAGATATCGCCTGCGTCAGCTTCAACGGCAACAAGACGATCACCTGCGGCGGCGGCGGAATGCTGCTGACCAATTGCCGCGAGGATGCTGAGCGTGCCCGCTATCTGACGACACAGGCCAAGGATGATGCCGTCGAATACATCCACAACGAAATTGGGTTTAACTACCGCATGACCAACGTGCTGGCAGCGATCGGACTGGCGCAGCTGGAGCAGCTGGACGGTTTTGTGAACCGTCGCCGGGAAATCGCTGAGTTTTACCGCAGCCAGTTGTCCGTTCCCGGTCTGACGTGGCACACCGATGCTGCAGGGGCACGGTCCACAAGCTGGCTGTCGACCGTGCTCATCGATCCCTTCCAGACCGGCTTCACTGCCGTGCAGCTGCGGGATCAGCTGCAGCAGGCTCGCATCCAGACCCGACGGCTCTGGCAGCCGATGCACCTGAGTCCGGCACATACAGGATGTCAGGCTGTCGTGAACGGGACAGCTGATCGACTGTTTGCACAGGCGTTGAGCTTCCCGTCCACTCCGAACCTGCAGCCGGAGGACCTGCGGCGAATTGTGAGCAGCGTCGTGCAGCTTTTGCCAGCCGCTGCTCAGGTGCCCGCCCGCCGAGCAGCCTGATCAGTCTTTGGGCACAGGCCGGTGGGGCCATTTGGGTGAACCCGGCGGATCGGCACGCCGCGGAGCTTTTCCGATCCCGAAGTCTTCCGGTTTGAGGTTCAGAGTCTTGTAGTAGTTGCCGTCATTGATGAATCCGTAGAAGGTCGGGTAGAACGGATCCACGTAATCGACGCTGGCCTTTTCGGGAACTTCGTGGCCTGTCAGCACGAACGCGGCGTTGACAATGAGCCGACGCAGGTCTTCGTCAACAAAGTCCACGGCTGCTCCGGCAGTGGTGCAGAAGGATCGCCCCGGTTTGCCGTCCGAAAGTTTGTAGTCGTGGAACCACGCAAGCGGCTGCATGGGCTGGTTGCGTTTGTCATCCGTGAGTGTTCTGGAGTCGGGATCGAGCGTTTCTGTGATGGCACCGCGGAGAATAATCTGATCCTTGTCGGTCAGATGGATGACGCCATACACGTCGCTGGGGGCAAAAATCTCGCCCACACCACGCAGCACCGGATGATTCGCTGCACCGGGTTCGACGACGCTGCGAGCTCCTTCAACTTTGTGATGCCCGTGGTGTGAGACCCACTGTTCACCCAGTACCTGACGACCGAACTGATCGAAGGTGAGCGATTCGCCGAATTTTTCGCCCCCGCGAAAGGCATGAGTCGCGGTACGCAGGCCGATTACCGGCTTGCCGGCCTGCAGAAATTTTGCGATATGAGCTGCCTGTTCGGCACTGGGATGGCGGAAGCGGGTGGCGATGATCATCAGATCCGCCGTTTCAAGCGAATCCACGCCTCGCAGACCATCCTGATTGTTGGAGTCGATGTAGTCTGCGTCGCCGGGACCGAACGCAAACAGCACTGTGCAGCGAAAACCGTGATGTACTGTGAGGATTTTGCCGAGCATCGGCATGACTTCTTCGGAACGGTATTCTTCATCCCCGGATACCAGTACGATGTGGCCTTTGGCCGCGCCGGAAGGTTCCAGCACCAGTCGGTCCGCGGCAAGGCACGGAGCCACGCTGCCAAGAGCGGAAACGCAGACCAGCAGGCTGGCAAGGATTGATCCGGGACCAAACGTGGACAAACTGAGACGCAGTGGCATGTGGGCTTGCCTTTCAAAGAGAGCTGCGGGCTGAAACAGCAGTGAAGCGAAGCATTCTGGCAGGGTAACGACAGGATGCAAGCGAGACGGCATGCGCCTGCGATGACCGGCATCACTCCGGCATCACCTTGCGGGGCCGTTTGGACCACCGAAACCCAGCTTGCCCAGCCAGCGTCTGCCGGAGGGGCGGCCGCCCAGTTCATCGGTGCGGGACAGGGTGCCATCGGGATTTAGGGTCAGTCCCAGATGTCGGGCCTGGTTCTCCAGCAGAAACCGGCTCTGTTCGAGGTGCTTTCGTTCCCTGGAAAGTCGGGCGCGTTCGAACGCCAGTTCAAGTTCACTCAGTCGCGTCAGTTCGTCGATGCGTCGCAGAGAGGCTGTCACGAGAGCTTCAAGGTTCTCCGGCAGCAGGGTATGCAGGCCGCGAAGCTGTTCGGCACTGAGCAGTTGCTGGTGATGTTCACGGCGACGCCGATAACGACCGATCAGTTCCGCGAGCAGCAGTTCACGGCTGACAAACACGCTCCGCAGCTCGCTGTCCGGGATTTGCTGAGGATCAAGCGGTTCCGGCAGCACATCGGCAAATTCGCTGTCAGAGAGGTCCGCAGCATTCCGCATGGCAGTTTCCAGCGAAACCGCCGTCGGGGAATCGCTGGTCGGCTGCTGGCGAGGTCGCTCGGCACGTTCTTCGGTGGAACGCTCAGGAGACTCCAGCAGTTCCTTACCGTCGGTCTGCATGAAGTTCTGGCGGATCGCTTCCCAGCGACTCAGCGATTGACTGGCTCCGGGGGCTGTGGAATCCGTCTGCAGGTTCGGAAGTACGGATTCGGTCTGAGAGACTGGCGGCGGAACCGGTGGTTCCGGGGCCTGCATTCGAGTGGTCCGGGCATGTTCCGCCGGAACGCCGGCTGTCAGTTCGTCAGACAGGAATTTCAGGAGCGAAGTTTGTTCTGACCATGCCACAGCGTGATCCGCGCGGAGTCCGGCGAATGAGGCCTGCAGCTCCTCCAGCAGCTGATCGCGCATCCGGGAAATTTCGGTTGCCAGTGCGTCCGCCAGTACGCGTTCCGGAACCTGTGGCACGTCAGCGGCGGTGTTTGCGGACCCGCTGAGTTCCAGTGTCGACGCATCGCCAGCAGTACGGATTTCAGCAGCCGGGATTTCAGCAGCGACTGGCTCGGCGGACGACTCCACCTGGCCTGAACGGGATTTCCGCAGACGCAAAGCGGCATTGCTGCGCGGCATCGCGATTCGGCGGTGAACCCGCTTCGACGGCACATCGCCCATTACCGAACACCTGACAGGGAGGATACGTCTGAGGAGAAACAAGCTGTTGGAAGCTAGCTCGCAGATCACCCTCTGTGCACCGAGGCCATGCCGGAGCAGTGGAATTCGGGTTGTGTTTGGGGCAAAGTATTCGGGTTGCAGTGGCTGGAGCAGTTGTGTCGGTCAGGAAAGAACCGAATCCCGGTACTCTGTGGCCGTCTTCGGGAAAAACGTGAGCGGCAGACAACACCCCGTTCCACAGGTGGGCGGCACGGGTGTGCGGCAGCCCCGAGCCACTTTGAAGCGGCGTCAACTTTTCCCGGCCGCATCTGGGCAACTCACGCTGGAAGCAGTATCATTCGTCTTTCCGGCTGTGCAACACTGAACCCACAGGAGCCCCATCCCATGCCCGGCCACACCTGCTGGTATCACCCGCTTTTCTGCTGTTCAGGATTGACGAAGGCTTGTTCAGGATTGACCAGGGCTGTGCTGCTGCTGGCCGGTTTGCTGGTTTCCCCGGGCAGCCGCGGGGATGACGCACAAACATTCGATCAGCAGATCGCTCCACTGCTGGCCGCGCGGTGTCTTGAATGTCACCACGCCGCGGATGCGCAGGCCGGACTTGATCTCAGCAGTCGCGCCGGCGTTCTTCGCGGAGGAGATTCCGGGCCGGCAATGGTTCCCGGAAACGTGCCGAACAGCCTGCTGCTGCAGCGCGTGCTGTCAGACGAAATGCCCCCCAAAAAACCGCTCACTCCCGCCGAAAAAACACAGCTCACGAACTGGATTCGCAAAGGTGGCGCCTGGGGCACAGATCCCATCGACCCCTTCCTGCTCAGTACCGACACGCGGGCGGGACGCGACTGGTGGTCCCTGCAGACTCCCGGTGCCCCTCAGCCACCCTCCGCATCCCCCTGGGCGACCGGTCCCGTCGATGCCTGGATCGAAGCCGGACTCACACAAAAAAAACTCACGCCCTCCCCCGAAGCTGACCGGATTACGCTCATCCGCAGACTTTCCTTCGACCTGCTGGGACTGCCGCCCGAACCTGCCGACGTACAGGCATTCCTCAACGATCGCTCCCCGAACGCCTGGCCTCGTCTCATCGATCGGCTGCTCGATTCACCCCACTATGGCGAACGCTGGGCCAGGCACTGGCTGGATGTTGTTCGCTTCGGAGAAAGCAACGGGTTCGAATACGACGAGCCCCGGGATAACTTCTGGCCCTATCGCAACTGGGTTATCGAGGCCTTCAATAACGACCTCCCATGGGATGAATTTGTGCGGCTGCAGATCGCCGGAGATGTGCTGCATCCCGGTGACGCTTCGGCCGCAGCAGCCGCAGGCTTCCTTGTCGCCGGTGCCCACAACACCACGTTGCCTTCCAGCGAAAAAATGCGGATGGCGATGGCCCAGGACGAACTTGAAGACCTCGTCGGAGTCGTCGGGCAGACATTTCTCGGACTGACTGTCAACTGCGCCCGCTGCCACGATCACAAGTTCGATCCGATATCCCAGTCCGAGTATTATTCTGTGGCGGCCGCTCTGGCCGGAGTGCGGCATGGTGTCCGCAAGCTGTCCGTGCCACTCAGTCCGGCCCGGCAACAGCAGCTCACCGACAGCCTTGCACATCTGCAGTCTCTGGAAGCATCACGAACAGCTCTGCTCCAGCCGCTGCGTGAACGGCTCATTCGCGAACGCGGTGCGGCCCCGGCTGTCTCCGCGGCCGCCGCAAAGCTCCCGCAGCCCGTCGCAGCCTGGGAATTCAACAATAACCTTGATGACTCCATCGGGCAGCTGCACGGCACGGCCCATGGTGCCGCACACATTGAAAACGGCGCTCTGGTGCTGAACGGCACGGATGCCTGGGTCTCCACTCCGCCCCTCCAGACACCGCTGCATGAAAAAACTCTTGAAGCCTGGGTGCAGCTCGGGACACTTCAACAGCGGGGAGGGGCCGCTGTCAGCGTGCAGACAACCGACGGGGTTGTCTTCGATGCAATTGTCTTCGCGGAGCGTGAACCCGGACGCTGGATGGCCGGCAGCAATAACTTTCTCCGCACATCCTCGTTCAATGGCATCAATGAATCGGCCGCCGAACGCGAGTTTGTGCATGTGGCAATCGTGTATGCGAAAGACGGAACAATTACGGCCTATCGACAGGGCGAACTGTATGGAACCAGCTATCGCCCGGGTGATCTGCAGGCCTATGCCGCCGGTTCCACCCAGCTGCTCTTCGGGCTGCGCCATGGTTCACCGTCCGGCAATCGTCTGCTGAATGGCCGCATCGAACGGGCCAGGCTCTACGATCAGTCGCTCACAGCGGACGAAGTCGCGGCGTCAGCCTTTGCTGCAGGCAGCAGCAGCGTCCCCTTCTCTGCTCTGCTGGCAGCGATGACTCCTGAACAGCGAACGCAGCTGCAGCAGCTGGATCAGCAGATTGCGGCCGAACGGCAGCTGCAGAAGCAGATCAGGGAAACTCAGACAGAAAGTCTCTACACCTGCGTTGCCGGCGACCCCGGAATTACGCGTGTGCTCCGCCGCGGCGATGTCTCGCAGCCGGGTGAGGTGGTGCGTCCCGCCGGACTGCAGGCGCTCACAGGCGTTCCCGGCGACTTCGGACTTGCTCCCGATGCCACGGATGCTGACCGCCGACGAAAGCTGGCCGAATGGATCACGCACCCCGAAAATCCGCTCTTCGCCCGCGTTGCCGTCAACCGCATCTGGCAGTATCACTTCGGCCAGGGGCTCGTTGCCACTCCAGGGGACTTTGGTTTCAGTGGTGGACAGCCCAGTCACCCGGAACTGCTCGACTGGCTGGCACTGAAATTCCGCGAGAGCGGCTATCGAGTGAAGACACTGCACCGACTGATTCTCGCCTCTGCAGCCTGGCGCCAGTCCTCCGCGTGGCGCTCCGACGCCGCTCAGCTGGACAACGAAAACCGGCTGCTCTGGCGCAGAACCCCGCAGCGACTGGAAGCCGAAGCACTCCGCGATACCCTGCTCGCCGTCACCGGGCGACTGGATCGCTCCGTCGGTGGCCGCGGCTACCGCGACCTGCGGCACTTCAAGTTCAAAGGCAGCAATTTCTATGAGTCGCTTGTGGAGTCCGCCGAAGCCGAAGCAGGAGCCGGCGTCTGGAGACGCACAATCTACAGGTTTGCTCCGCGCGGAGGTCGAAATTCCTTCCTCGACACATTCGACTGCCCGGATCCCTCCGCCGCCGCTCAGAAACGTGCCTCAACCACCACACCCCTCCAGGCTCTGGCACTGCTGAACAACGACCTCACCTTCGAAATGTCCGCTGCACTCGCCGAACGCGTCCGACAGGAGGGGGCAGCCACTCCACAGGCCCAGCTGCAGGCCGTGCTGCAATTGACTCTTGCCCGCGATGCGACTCCCGAAGAACTTGAAACAGGCACAGATTTTGTCAGACAGCACGGACTGGCTGCATGGTGCCGAGTACTGTTCAACAGTAATGAATTTCTCTACGTTCGTTAGCTGGACAGCGTCATGTTCGTTTATTGCTGAGGAGGCGGACTCAGGATGGTCACAAACAGATCCCGATGAATGCTGCTCCATCTGCGACACTCAAAGTGCATGGCACCTTGCGGCGCATTCGCTTCGCCCCCAGTCGGCTTGGCCGACTGGAGCGTGCGGCTCGCGGGCTGGCTTGCGACAACGCTAAACCAGGGCTCCCGGACGGGACAAGTGTCAGTTCCATTCAGACCTGAGCGCACCTTTGCAGCAGCAGGGGTGCAGTTCTGGAATTTGTCGATTCCAGGTGTGCTGCCATGACGCAGTTTTCTGACGCCGTAATTGATTAAGAGGCGCCCCGGCGCAGAGTTGCCGCTGTGCCCCAAAAATTGACATCCCCGGAAAGCACTTCCGCGGGCTCTCGACAGAATGACGACCACCCCGGCGTTTGTTCGGTTCAAACGAAAACAACGACGCCAGCAATTGCACCGGCTGCATCAATTCTGCCGGCCCACCGTTCGGCCCCGCAGGCGTGCGGGGACAGGCCCTCAGGAAACGATTACGCAGGTTGTATCGGCTGAAACGGTTCAAACGCAGACGACGCCGCAAGCAATTGCACCGGCTGCACCAATTCTGCCGCCCCACTGTTCGGCTCCGCAGGTGTGTGGGGACAGACCCTGAGGAAACGATTACGGAGGTTGTATCGGCTGAAACGGTTCAAACGCAGACGACGCCGCAAGCAATTGCACCGGCTGCACCAATTCTGCCGCCCCACCGTTCGGCCCCGTAGGCATGCAGGGACAGTCCCCGAGGAACGATTACAGCGGTTGAACCGACTGAAACGGTTCAAGCGAAAGCAATGCCGCCGGCAATAGCACCGGTCGCACCAATTCTGCCGCCCCACCGTCTGGCCCCGTAGGCATGCAGGGACAGTCCCCGAGGAACGATTACAGCGGTTGAACC
>CAZLOQ010000114.1:0-19313 GCA_964561125.1 uncultured Chitinophaga sp.
CCCCGCTTTCCCGACGCTCACGCCGTGAAACCGGTCGGCGGCGAACCAGTATCGGCAACGGCACTGGTTCAGCTGGGAACAGTGCCGACTGCCGAAGCTGACCTGCAGACCATTCCCGCCAGACCGGAACCCGGGCGACCACTCCAATTCCCCAGCAGTGGCAGCGGCTGGTATGCCTGCGGCTGGCTCTTCGCTCCTGAAGACAGGTTTCGCCGCGAACCACTCTGGGAACTGCTGGAATCATGGCCGGGAATCCAGCGGCTCAAAGGTGTTTTTCACTGCGAGGATGACTGGTGGAGCATCAATCGGGCGGGGCGTGAGGCCAGTTTCCGACGTTCCTGCTGGCGCCGTGACAGTCGCCTCGAAATCATCACCGAGCGGCCGCTGAACTGGGACGAAGTCACCGTACAGCTCAGGGATTGCAGCATCTCCGGCGGTGGATAACCGTTGCTGGATGAACCGGACGTGCCGCTTCTGGTCCCCATGTTCAGGACCGCAGGCTGAATTCCCGGATTTCGTGTCATATTCCGCCGTTTGCCGCAAAGAACTCCGGCAACCTTTTGTGCGGAGTGTCGGACTGTGAACGAGAATTCCCGTTTTGTTATGCGCCAGTGGACGCTGGTTCAGCCTGTCGTCTCAGCATTCATCGGGGCGATTGTGCGCGACTTTTCGGACCGTGACGATGTGCTTCAGGAGACCGCCGTCGCCGTCCTCGAATCGGCTGACCGTTACGACCCTGATCGCCCCTTCGTCGCCTGGGCCCTCGGCATTGCTCGAAATCAGATTCGCATGCATCTGCGAAAAAATCATCAGCAGCGGCTGGTGTTTGACGAATCGGTGATGGCTCAGCTGGTGGATTCATTTCAGGCTGTCCGTCCGCATGAGGTTCACCGCCTCAGCTTCCTCCGCGACTGTCTGCAGCGCCTGGATCCCCGCGATCAGCTCCTCTTTCAGCTGCGTTACGCTGAAGACCTTAAGCCGGCCGCAATCGGCGAACAGCTGGGAATGGCTGCCAATACCGTATCCAAAGCACTGCAGCGTCTGCGGGATCAGCTGCGAATGTGCATTGACCGGGCAGCGGCTGCAGCCGGGGCTGCCGAAGGAGGTCGCGCGTGAACATCCCCGAAGAACTCCTGCACGGATATCTCGACCAGACTCTGACGGCAGCCCGGCATGCTGAACTGCAGGCGGGGCTGCAGCAGTCTCCCGACCACGTGCGTCACTTCACGGATCTCCTGCTGCTCCACAGCCAGCTTCGCAGCGAATCTCTCAGCTTCACGGCTGCAGCCCCTTCGCAGCCGCCCCGGATGATCGCGGCGGATAAAACACCTCCGTTACATCAGCCCAGGGGGCGCCAGCGTCTGCAGCGTCAACTCGTTCGCCGCATTTTCGGGCTGACTGCCGCAGTGCTGCTGCTGCTGCTGGTCTTCGATTTCCTGCGTCCGTTCGGCAGCCCGGCCACGGCAACTGCCGCTGCAGCCGAATTGTCACGACTGATCAGTCACAGCCAGTCAACCGCAGGTCGGACGTGGCAGATTGAAGTCGAAGATGTGGCCCTCGCCGGACGGCGTTACGGCCGCAGATCAGGCGGCGAAAAACGACCTCCCAAACCCCCGATGGACAACGCGGTCCTGCATCTCCGCAGCGGCGGCCTGTTTGTGCTCATTCGCCATCAGCCGGATGGCAGGGATTTTATCTCGGGGAGCAACGGGACCCAAAGCTGGGCCGTTCGTCCCGGCAGCCCGGTGCGGGTCAGCAATGATCTGCAGCGATTCAGTCGGGATCTTCCGGGACACGAATTTTCCCTGTCCTTCATCGAACTTTCCGCCACCCTGCAGCAGCTCCAGAAGTCCTGCGACGTACAGATTATCGATGGCGGTACCGCAGCCGACGCACCGCCCCGGGAAGCCGATACAGCCACCGCCGAACGCCTGCTCATTGCCACCCGCCGTCCAGATCTTCAGGGCCCCCGACGCATTGAAATTGCGTACAACGCGGCCAGCCACGAAATACATCAGCTGCGTTTCATCGACATGCCCTACGGCCCCGAACGGCTCACACTGCGACTGACCCTGACCAGCCGTGAGGTTCTCCCGGACTCCTTCTTCGATCACTCCGCCCACCATCCCCCGGAACTGCCGGTGGAACAGGAATAATCATGCTTCGCACAACTGCCAGTGCTCTTGCTGCTGCCTCCCTCTGCTGTCTGGCCGCCGGTCTCTGGACCGCTGCCGCCTGCTCTGCACCTCAACAGACGCCCCCCACAGGAAAAATGCGCAAGCCCCAAATGGCTGACACAGTTCGCGCCAACATCTATGCAGACAACAACTTCCAGCTCTACATTAACGGCGAACTCACAGCTGTCGACTCCATCAGCTTCATTCCTCACAACGTAATCTCCGTCGATATCCTGCCACGCTATCCCATGACCATCGCCGTACTGGCTCGCGATAACGCCGATCCCCGAACCGGCATGGAATACGCCAACACGAATATTGGCGATGGCGGGCTGATGCTGAAGTTCGGTGACGGAACTGTCACCAGTGCCGCATGGAAGGCCAAAGTCATTTCCACCGGTCCGCTCGGCGGCGACAAACAGAACCCCAGGGTCGAGACAGTGCCTGTGCCGGAAAACTGGTTCGCCACCGACTTCGATGACAGCAGCTGGACTGCAGCTGTGGAATACACCGAGGAACAGGTGGATCCCAAACAGCCGTGGTACGAAAGCGACTTCACCGGTGCGAAATTCATCTGGTCAGGTGACCTCGCCCTCGACAACACCGTGCTCTTCCGACACACGGTCAGGTCCCCGCCCGACGGCAAACTGCGACCTGACTTCTCCAGCATCAATAACCTCGTTCCCGATAACCCGCCTGAGAAAAAAAAGGGGAAGGGCCAATGAAACCGAAATCACGTGTCTGTCTTCAGTCGCTGCTCGTCTGCCTGGCCACAGCAAACGCTGCATGCATGGTTACGCTGTCCGTATCCCGGGCTGCTGATCAGCCGAACATCATTCTGATGCTCTCCGATGATCAGGGCTGGAGCGGTCTTTCGGTGGCCATGCACCCCGAAGTCCGCGGTTCCCGAAATGCCTCGCACCACACCCCCAGCCTCGAAAAACTTGCGGCCCAGGGAATGCGGTTCACGATGGGGTATTCGCCTGCCCCGGTCTGCTCCCCGACCCGGATCAGCATTCAGACCGGCAAGAGCCCTGCACAGCTGCACTGGACCAAAGCCGCTCCACCTGAACCAGGCCACAAACTCACCGAACCCGAACTCATCAAGAATCTCGAGCCCGCAGAAATCACCATCGCCGAACTGCTCAGATCCGCTGGCTACGCCACTGCCCACTTCGGTAAGTGGCATCTCAGCGGTGGCGGCCCCGGCGAACATGGCTATGACGAACACGATGGCGATACAGGAAACGAACAGGCTTTTCGCTTCGTCGATCCGAACCCGGTGGATATTTTCGGAATGGCAGAACGCGCCGAAGCGTTCATGAAACGCAGTCGCGATGCCGGAAAGCCCTTCTACATCCAGCTCTCGTGGAACGCCCTGCACGCCTCCGGTAACGCACGCAAAGCAACACTCGCCAGATACAAAGCATCCATGCCGGGCGGCAACGACAAATCCGTTTCCGTGGCTGCCATCACAGAGGATCTGGACGAAGGCGTCGGTCGCGTCCTGCAATCACTTGACCAGCTGAAACTCACAGATTCCACATACGTGATCTATATGGGTGACAACGGCGCTGGTGGCAACAAAGGATCGGCACTCCGCGGAGGCAAGGGAGGTGTCTGGGAAGGGGGTATTCGCGTGCCCTTCATCGTTCGTGGCCCGGGTGTCGAGCCCGATTCATGGTGCCATACTCCCGTCGTCGGCTTCGATCTGCTCCCGACCTTCTGCGAATGGGCCGGTATCCCGGCTTCCCGAATTCCTCCGCATGTCGAGGGTGGCAGCTTCGCATCACTGCTCGCCAACTCCGGTCGTGGCGAAGTCCGGCGATCCCGCGATTTTCTCGTGTTCCACTTTCCTCATTATCAGGGTGCTGACGGCCCCCAGTCCGCGCTTCTGAAGGGCTCCACAAAACTGATCCGATTCCTCGAAGACGATCATGTGGAACTCTACGACCTTGCTGCAGATATCGGTGAATCAGCTGACCTCGCGGCTGCAGAGCCCGATACCACCCGACAGCTCAATTCAGAACTCTCGGATTATCTCGCTGCAATCAATGCTCAGATGCCCACTCTCAACTCCGACTACGACCCGGCGGCCCCGCCCGTTGGGCGCAAGGGAGGTCGCAAGGCCGCGGGAGATACCCCTCAGCCCCAGGACACCCCGGCAGCCGGCGGTGGTCGCATGAATGCCGCCGGAAAGGGCAAAGGAAAAGGACAGGGACAGGGCAAGGGCAAAGCTGCAGCACCCGGCGCTCCGCCGGGGGGCGGGCGCGGTCGCATGCAGCCACAGAACCAAAGCAACTGAGAACTCTTCATCGGGATTGCCGGAGAACGTCTTTGAATACCTTTCGTCTGCAGAGCCCGATGTCGCGTTTCACTCTCTCCACCGCTCGCCCCCGTAACCTGCGGTACCTCGTCTCTGCCGCCCTGCTGTCTCTACTCGTGCTGACCGTGTCACCGGCGTATGCTCAAAAAAGCAGTAAGCCAGGTCGCGGTGCACAGGGAGGCAACCGGACACCAGGTGGCGTGAAGGAGGACAGCCGCGACAGCAGGGACTACGAACTGGCTGCGCTCCTGCCCAACGGCTACAGACATTTACGCACTGAAGAAGTGCGGCAACTCGAACTGCTCGTCCGCAACACGCTTGCCTGGATCCGGCGAACAGCTGCTCCCGGCTCCGGTTTCCAAAGCTCCGTTGATCTCTTTCAACCTTCGGCCGACACAAGTGACTCTCCTTCAGCCGAAGTCCGCGGCCTGTGGATCCTCTCGATCCTCAATCTCGAACAGCGGAAGACACTCGCCGCAGTACTCGACGAGTACCGCAGATTGTCGGCCAGCCGCAACCAGGCTGCGACACAACTCACGGAACTCCTCGAGGCAGTGCATTCGCAGGAATCGCCGTTGCACCTTCGAAAACTTGAAGTTGACTCACGGCGGCCACTTCACGAGATCGCCGGGATTGACACTGAACTGGGTACGCTGCAGGCACGCGTCTTTCTCAGAATCGCACGCTCACTCGATAATCAGCAATCGGAGCGGATTTTGCTTGCAATTCGCAGCCCCGATGTATCTGGAGATGCAACTCTCGAAATGCAGAGTGTACAGACGGAGCTGCGAAACACTTCGGCAGATGCCGCACGCGATCTACAGCAACTGGGGCTCAGCTTTGCTGCCTGGCTGGCAACTCCGGATGCCGGAGGGGCCGGCCGGCAACCGCCTGCGGCAGATGTCCGGCGTCGAGGTGGCAGCGGTCGCGACAGAGTGGTGGATTCCGTGGTGATTGAGTTTCTCGCTGCGCTGCACGGTCAGCAGCAGGATCTCCTGCTGCAATTGCTTGCCACGTCTGCCCGTCGCCATGGCGAAGCTGCCGCGGCAACCGCTGCCCTGCAGACGGCTCTTCGTCCGGGGCAGGGCGGTCGAATTGCTGATGAACGCGTCATCCGAGGGCTGGCGCAGCGACGGGCACAGGCTGCATTCTTTGCCGCCGCAGACGATGCAACGGGGTTTGAAGCACTCAGCAGAACGCTCTCCGCTGCCCAGAAGAAACATTTGAGCATTCACGATAACGACAATCCAGAGAAACCAAAACCCGGTGGAGATTACAAATGATGCAAATATGTTCCCTGGTCACCTGTGTGGTTTGGGCGTCGCTGCTTGTCTTCGGTGTCGCGACTGTCACTGCACATGACGGTGACCACGTCGGCGCGCATCAACACGCATCTGACTCCGCCGAACGTACATGGCAGCTTGACAATACAAGTCTGCCAGTCAGGGGACACTTTGTCTCGCTGAAGGGCACACGGGTGCTCATCCGTCAGCCCGACGGCCTGCTGCGGCCGGTGGAACTGGGTCGCCTGTCGGCTGCTGATCAGGTCAGGGTCGAGCAGCGACAGCAGTCGATTCAGCAGCTCAACTCATGGATGCCGGCGGTCCTTCCGGTCGGCCCGGCAACTCCCGTTGCCGCTGCGACGGCCACCGTCGACAACCTCAGACTGCTCGAAGCCAGCTTCAGGCCGTTTGCACCTGCAGTAACAACCCGCTCGGATAACGACTACGTCTATGTGGAATCAGCCGGAATGCCGGATCACCAGATGATGGTTGGAATCACAGCCTGGCAGCAGCAGGTGCCGCTGCCGCAGACTTATACCGGCAGCAACGCCTGGCGAATCCCGCGGCGGCCGGTACCGGCAAAGGAACCGATGTCTGCAAAGACAGGTTTCTTTCGAGGTGCCATCGCGATCGCTGTCAATGGCGTGCCGATCTTCAATCCGATCAAGAATGATGGCAAAACGGATACACTGCTGGCAGGCGAGCTGGATGATTTCGGCGGACACTGCGGCCGCGCCGACGACTATCACTATCATATCGCCCCCGTCCACCTGCAGCAGCAGGCAGGCCCCGGACAGCCCGTGGGCTGGGCACTTGATGGCTATCCAATCTACGGGTATCAGGATGAATCAGCCCCGGACTTCGCTCCGCTGGATCAGTGGAACGGCCATCGCGGGGCCGACGGCAGTTATCACTATCACGCCACGAAAACCTATCCTTATCTCAATGGCGGATTCTTTGGTGAAGTGGTCGAACGCGACGGCCAGGTGGAGCCTCAGCCACGTGCCTCGTCCCCGCGACCTGCGCTGCCACCCCTCCGCGGTGCAGAAATCACCGCCTTTCGTCAGGCCAGCGAACGGAACTATGTGCTGACCTACGAAGTCAACGGACGACCGGGGACGGTCAGCTATACGATCGGTCAGGCCGGCTCCGTGAGCTTTACGTTTCGCAACCCGGACGGCGAAACCGAAACCCGACAGTACACTTCCCGGCCTCAGGGTGGCCCGGGGGGACCGGGTGGTCGTGGCGGACAGGGACAGGGACAAGGTAAAGGCGGAAAAAAAAATCAGGGCAAACAGAACCCTCCGCCCCCGGTTGACCGCCCGACGACTCAACAGAGACCCGCTGCACCCAAACCACAGGCCACTCCCGCTTTCAGGCTTGAAAGCCGCTCCGTCACAGCAAATGGCAGACTGACTGTCGATTGCACCTGCGATGGCAAAGGCGAGTCACCGGCGATCGCGTGGAGCGGTCTGCCGGAAGGGACCAGGTTTCTCGCGGTGAGCCTGTGGCACGCCGCTCCGGACCAGGAGAAGTCATACTGGGTTGTCTACAACATTCCCGTTTCCCGCACATCTCTGCCACAGAACTTCGCAGCCAGACCCGACGTCGGCCTCACCGGAATCAACGACAGAAAACAACGCAGTTACGCCCCCCTGTGCTCCCGCGGCCCGGGCGTCAAAATCTATCACATCACCGTCTGCGCACTCTCTCGTGAACTGCAGATCACCCCTCAGCAGGCAAGCCGTTCAGCGCTCCGCGAAGCGATGAAAGACGCACTGATCGATGAAGCGACACTGGATTTCGAATATGAGCGATAGAGTGCGCTGAACCTTACTTCAGGCTGCTTCGGGGATCCGTGCGCTGGATAATCTCGGTGATGCCTGTCTGATTGAAACCGCGGTAGCCGTCGTTACGCTCAAGAATCTCAAGGTGCGACCCAGGTGCGCCGTGGCTGGCGAATTCCCGGGCCTGATCCGCGGTCACCAGGCCTGCTGACATCAATTGCTGCAGACGCTCAGCAGCCACCGGCCAGCGTTCCGCTTCAGTAAAGCATTGCCGCAGAAACGGAAAATCAGTGAATGGTTTCATGCTGGCCGTGCCAAGGTCCGCCAGCTGCGTACGCGCCGCGTCGAAATCGAACTGACACTCCAGATGATGCATGCCGGCTTCAAACAACGCCTCACCGTGCAGGCCGCACCAGAGGCCGATCGTTCCGAGTCGACTGGAGGGAGCGAGCAGGCGATGGGCAAAGTCACCTGCCAGCTCGTCCTCGGTCAGATCCACGTCCGCAAAAATCACAATCGGACACACCGGATGCTCCAGAACCTGAGCTCCCCAGCCGGCACCATGCCCGGGATAGAATCGCTCACGACAAACAAATCCAAGCGACTCAAACAGACCAATCAGCCGGCTGAAACAGACGCGACTGCTGCGGTACGTATGGTGATCGTGGTTACCCCAGCCGAGCCCGAGTGAATTCTGACGCATGTACTGCCGTTGAGCGGCCGAATTGCGGCTCTGCCAGTACTGTCGTTCGACCGCGAAGAACAAATCACACGCCACATCACGGCCAACAGCGGCAGCCGCCTCCTCCAGCAGCATCCCCAGCGAACTGAAGGCTTCGTCGTGATCGGAAAAACTGCGGGGACGCAGGCACAGTCGCTCCCTCACCTTCTGTATCAGCACGCGTTCCGAATCCGTCAGCGGAATGCCCGGGTGCCGAATGTTGCAGCCCCGTCGCTCAATCACACCAAATTCCCCCCTCCCGATGTCTCCGACAAAAGCCATCCGCAGCAGATCGCCGGGTTCACCCATGGTCTGCACCGGAAACCTCCAGCCGTTTGCTGCTGCGAAGTCGGCCACGCTGTCGACCCGCAGCAGCATCCGCGGATGTGACGCGATAAGGACCGGTGGCAGGAGTGCGCCCGGGTGCACCCACCAACCATCAGCCTCACGAACATAGCCGGCGTTCTCAATTCCCGCCGGATCATTTGTGTGCAGATGATCAATCCAGTCGCTCAGCCGCGTCCCTGTGCGTCGCAGCAGCAGGCCTGAAAATTCCGCAGCTGCGGGTTGTCGTTCAAGGAAACGGGATGTCTGCCCAGCCAGCCAGGCGGCTGCTGAGGGTTGCGGCTGCCAAACCACGGGCTCGTGAAAGACTGGATTCGAGTCGGCCATAATGAGAAGACTTTCTCAGAACTAACGAGGTTCTCAGAACCAACAACGCTGGCATCTGGTTTCGCAACTCAACACGGGCAGGCTGCTGTGGACAAGTCCCGGAGCATTCCTGAGGTATCCTCGCGATTAGTGGAAGATTTTTCCAGATTGACAGGAATTGACAGTTAGGGTGAAATTCCCCCCGAGCCTCGCTCCGGCCATTCCGGCATTCCCCGGACTTCAGGACGTCACGACCCGGTGACAATCGGCTTTCGGCCTGATTTTGAAGCGGGCGTTACAAAACCCTTTCATCACCGCAGACAGCTCAGAATTTCCCGCGAATTCTGATGGTCTTCAACTCCTATGCTTTACCTCATTGCTGTTTTTGTGCTCCTGTTTACGGCTTGGGTGCTCTACGCCTGGATCATGGCAGAATCGCTGGAAATCCGCTGGCTTCGCCGCTCACTTGCCATCCTGTTCGTTCTGCTCCTGACGGCCATCTGCCTTGGTGGTGGTGTGGGACTGACCCGCCGCGCGCTGGTTTCCGCACAGCGCAGCACACTGCAGCAGCTCACCAGCCGACTCCACCAGCGACTCAGCGATGGCCGTGACGAAGAAGTTCATGCGGCGATCCGGTTTCTGGCGGAACCTCCGGCTGAAGGCTCCGGACACAGTGGCGACATTCTCGGACGCCTTGAAGAACTCCATCGAGCACTTGATCAGGCCGACGCCTCCGGCCGAAAACTCGCGCTGCAGCCCAACGAACAGTACTGACGGGTGCGGGATGATCCCGGGAGGCGAACTGTGTCGAGAATCTGCTGATTTCATCACGTTTCACGCTGGTTTCGAGGGTGACTCCGCCAGTCCCTCTCCTGCCCCGGCACGTCGCGTGCGTCAACAGCTTCTCTGCTTCAACATCTTCACCCAAACATCCCTCGGGGAGCCCTTATATGACGGAAACCCCCAAACTCAACGCTCCATGGATGCTCGCCGTCTGGCCTGGCATGGGACATGTCGCCATGGGAGCTGGCTACTATCTGATTGCGCGGCTGAAAATGACGCTCCTTGCGGAACTTGCCACGCAGGAGTTTTTTGACCCGGAGCACGTGGATGTGCAAAGCGGACTCGTGCAGCCTCTGCAGCCACCCCGCAGTCGCCTGTTTCTTCGCGCGGATCCTCATGAACAACACGACCTGCTTGTGCTCCTGAGCGAGGCACAGCCGTCCAGCGGCCGCATCGACTTCTGCCGCCGAGTCCTTGAGTTTGCCCACCGACTGGGTGTGGTCCGGATCATCACGCTGGCTGCTGTCGCATCCGAAATGGAACCGGAGGCGGAACCTCGAATCTTCGGCATCGCTACCGATGTCGCCGGCCTCGGCGAACTGCAGCAACTTGGCGCCATTCCGCTTGAAGATGGTCGCATCAGCGGACTGAATGGCCTTGTGCTGGCGGCCGCGGCTGAATCCGGAATTCAGGGGCTTGGACTGCTCGGCGAAATTCCCCGAGTTTTTTCTCAGTTTCCTTTTCCCCCCGCTTCGCTGATCACGCTTCGCGCACTCGCCTCCCTCGCCCGCCTGGAAATCGATCTCTCTGAGATGCAGCGTCAGGCAGCCAACGTGCAGACACAACTCGGCAGCCTCCTGATGAATCTCCGCGAACAGCTCACCGACGAGGAGGTCGAGAAGTTTTCCGACGACCTGCCGGCCTCGGAATCAGTGATCTCTGCCCCCACACCGCCACGACTGAGCAGCGACCAGAAACGGACCATTGAAGAGCTGTTCGAGCAGGCTCGAGCTGACCGCTCGCGCGCCTTCGAACTCAAAAATCAACTCGATCAGCTGGGCGTCTTCTCTGCCTACGAAGATCGCTTTCTGGATCTCTTTCGTACCAGCTGACCTGCGGCGTGCTGCGGCACGGCTGACAAATGAGATCGATTTCGCGGGACACTCCGGTTGCGTCGCCGCCCCCGCTGGACTTTGGCCAGCGCCCCGTAAGAATACGCGCTCCTTCCCGCCCCATCTTCCGAACACTCACCGTGCAGGATCACTTCCCGACATGGCCGCTGCTGGACCAAAAAAAAACATTCGGGGAAACTCCGACGTCGAACGGCAGGTCGTCTGCACCAATCGCCGCGCGCGGCATGACTACGATGTGCTGGACGAACTGGACTGCGGCATCGTGCTCACAGGCAGCGAAGTCAAGAGTATTCGCAATCATAAAATCACGATCGAAGAAGCGCACGCTCGTGTTGAAAACGGAGAAGTCTGGCTGGTTGACTGCGATATCCCCGAATATGCCGAAGCCAGCATCTACAACCACGCCCGCCAGCGAACCCGAAAACTGCTGCTGAATCGACGCGAAATCCGCAAATTCGCCGAAACCGGCGAAAACGACGGCCTGACACTCATTCCCCTCTCCGTCTTTTTCCAGCGCGGCTTCGTCAAGATCCGCCTGGGACTCTGCAAAGGCCGCAAGCAGCACGACAAACGCCAGCGACTCAAAGAGGCCTCCGACCGCCGCGAAATGCGGTCTGCCCGAATGAAATTCACCGGCGGCTCCGCACGCGGCAAGCGACGCTGAAACCGTGTTCCTGCCGGACTCGACCACAGTCGCGCAAACGTCAGTACCCGCGCCCCACTGCTGAAGCTTTCTCTCCAACTTTCTGCACGTTTTGACCGTTTTTTGACACTCCGTGATTGGACACGCCCAAAATCCGCTCTATAAGCAGTCCATATTCGTTCGCAGGTGAACGATTTGCCTGAATTGCTCTGATCTCCCGTGGGACACGCGCATGAAGCTGGCTATCGTCGGGAGCGGGATTTCTGGGCTTACCTGTGGCTGGCTGCTGCATGACCGCCATGATTTGACGGTCTACGAAACAGAGCGTCAGCCCGGCGGGCACAGTAACACGGTCGAGTTCCAGCTGGACGGGCAGGCCTACCGGATCGACACGGGCTTTATTGTGTACAACGACCGCACGTACCCCAATTTCATGGAGTTGCTGCGGCAGCTGGATGTCGAGGGTGCGCCGACGGAAATGAGTTTTGCGGTTCGTTGTGATCGCACGGGTATCGAGTACAGTGGCACCAGTCTGAACGGCGTGTTTGCGCAGCGCCGCAATCTGTTTCGACCCGGTTTTCTTCGCATGGTGCGTGACATTCTGCGTTTCAACCGGCAGGGGACGAACGACGCGGATCTGGCGGATCCGGCCGAGACGGTCGGCAGTTATCTTCGTCGCCATGGTTATGGTCGGGGCTTTATGGACCATTATCTGCTGCCGATGGGGGCCGCGATCTGGTCCTGTCCGCGGGGAACGTTCGCCGAATTCCCCATTCGATTCATCCTCGAGTTTTACCGCAATCATGGACTGCTCAGTCTGACGAATCGGCCTCAGTGGTACACCATACCGGGGGGGTCACGACGCTACGTGAATCGGCTCATTCAGCCATTTCAACAGCGGATTCGGACGGACAGTCCGGTCAGAAGTGTGCGGCGAGACGACAAGACAGTTTCCGTCTTTACGGACGCGGGTGAGGAGCGATTTGACGAAGTGATTTTCGCCTGCCACAGCGATCAGGCTCTGCAACTGCTGCAGGATCCGAGTGCGCTTGAGCGGAGGGTGCTGGGGGGCTTTCCGTGGGAGCAGAACGAGGCTGTTCTGCACTACGACGAGCGCGTGCTGCCACGAGCGCGTCGGGCATGGTCTGCATGGAACTATCGCATCGGTCTGGAAGCAGAGACACGCGCCACGATCACCTATAACATGAATATTCTGCAGCACATTCGATCGCCGCGCACATTCAGCGTGACGCTGAATGACAGCGGTCTGATTGACCCGGGCAAAGTGATTTCACGCCATCGATATTCGCATCCGGTGTTTACGACTGAGCGGTCTGCGCTGCAGGCGGAGCATCCACGGATGATTCGAGCGAATCGGACTTCGTTCTGCGGGGCGTGGTGGGCCAACGGGTTTCATGAAGATGGTGTCCGCAGTGCACTGGCGGTCTGTCAGCGCTTTGGTGTGTCGAGCATCGCAGAGACCGGGGCAGGGCGTTCGGGCATGTCCGCAGCAGTCAGCAGCAGCACAGCGGAAGCGGCGGTCGCGTCGGCAGGGAGTACTCCCGAATATGCATAGCTGCATCTACCAGGGCTGGGTGCGTCATCGACGTTTTCGTCCGGCCGACAATCGCTTTCGCTATTCGATCTTCCAGATGTATCTGGACCTTGAAGAGCTGGATCAGGTTTTTGCCGGTTCATGGCTGTTCTCAACACGTCATCCGGCACCCGCGTGGTTTCGCCGCGAGGATCATCTGGGGGCGCATGACAGGTCCCTGGCGGACTGCGTGCGGGACGAAGTGGAACGCCAGACGGGTGAGCGTCCGTCGGGCCCCGTGCGACTGCTCACCAACCTTCGCTGCTTTGGCTGGGTGATCAACCCTGTCAGCTATTACTACTGCTTCAATGAAGCGGGCACAGCCGTTCGGCACGTGCTCGCCGAAGTCCACAATACGCCGTGGGGCGAGCGGCACTGTTACGTGCTGCCGGCTCCGGTGGATCCCGCAACGGGCAGCATTCGACCGTTCAGCATCCGCAAGGATTTCCATGTCTCACCGTTTATGCGGATGAACATGGAATATCACTGGAGGATGACGGAGCCCGGCGACCGGCTGTTCATTCATATCGAGAATCATGAAGATCCGGCGGAGGGGCAGTCCGGGAAAGCCGCGGATGCGTTGTTTGACGTCACGATGCGGCTTGTACGCCGCGAGATCACTCCGGCATCGCTCAGACGGATCCTGCTTGCCCAACCCTTCCTCACCGCCAAAGTGACCATCGCCATCTACTGGCAGGCACTCCGACTTTGGTGGAAACGCGTGCCGTTTGTACCACACCCGGGGCGTGAAACCCTTGGAAGTGGCCCGTCCCCGGAACAGTCTCTTGCGCTGTCTGATCAGCCCGGATAGCTCCCGCAACACATTTCGCCCGGAACCAGGGAAGTCATTATGTCGAAGCAGCCTGATCGTTTGTCACCGTTCGCCTGCGACCGCGCTGCCGATGCAGTGCCATCGCGGAAGGGGCGTCGTCCGGAAATCGATCCGGCAGCACCCTCGGGCCGTTCATGGCTGTGCCTGATGGAGCGGTTCTCGAGAGGGCTCCTGCGCAAGACCATGCAGGGGCTGCAGCAGGGCCAGCTCGTCCTCGAACAGGGCAACACGTCAGAGCGATTCGGGGATCTGTCCGAGGTGGCTCTTGCGGGGCATGTGCGGGTGCTGGCCCCACGTTTCTATCGTCGCATTCTGGCGGATGGGGTCCTCGGCGCTGCGGAATCGTATCTTGAAGGGGAGTGGATCTCAGACGAGCTCACGGATGTTTTTCGCGTGCTGCTGAAAAATGAACACGTCATCGCGAAGTTCTCCTCATCCCTCACATGGATCAGCAATCTGCGGCACAGGCTACAGCATTTCGGCAATCGCAATTCGCGCTCGGGCAGCCGTCGCAATATCCATGAGCACTATGATCTGGGAAACAGCTTCTTCGAACTGTTTCTGGATCCATCCATGATGTATTCGTCCGCGATTTTTCCGGATGAGCAGACATCACTGGAAGAGGGTTCGATGGAAAAGGTCGACCGTGCCTGTCGCCAGCTGCAGCTCAAACCCACCGACGACCTTGTTGAAATCGGCACCGGCTGGGGGACGCTCGCCATTCACGCCGCCAGTCGTTACGGCTGCCGCGTGACCACCACAACCATTTCCGAAGAGCAGTTCCGGATGGCAACGGAGCGAGTTGCGGCCGCAGGACTGTCCGACCGCGTGACAGTGCTCAAACGCGACTACCGCGATCTCACCGGGACCTTCGACAAGCTCGTTTCGATTGAGATGATCGAAGCGGTCGGCCGTCGGTATCTGCCGGGATATTTCGAGAAATGCAGCGAGCTGCTCAAAGACGACGGCGCAATGCTCATTCAGGCAATCGTGCTTCCTGAGCAGCGGTATGCCGGCTATGAAGAGTCGGTGGACTTTATTCAGAAGTACATCTTTCCCGGTGGTTTTCTGCCGAGCATCTCAATGATGCACCAGCTGGTCACTCAGAAAACACCCCTGCGAATGCTGGCACTGGACGATTTCGGCATGCACTACGCGCGTACGCTGCGTCTATGGAATGAACGCTTCCACGAGCAGCTTGATGCCGTGCGTGCACTCGGCTTCGACGAGCGATTCATACGCATGTGGCGTTACTATCTGTGTTACTGCGAAGCCGCCTTTCTCGAACGCGCCATCGGGCTCGTGCAGGTGCTCTGGGCCAAACCAGGCTCGTCACTCGGCACTGCCTGAACGAGAAAAACGAGTCTGATTTTCCTTGACAAAGGGCTATCCATGGTTTTGCTGCAGTTGGTCACTCCACTGATCGGTCTCGCCGAACGCGGTCGTCTCCCGGATCCGATTGTACGACTGGGCATTCGACGACTCCTGCAGTCACGTCTGAATGAACTGGAGGAGCTGCTGCCGGAAGCTTCAATGAACAGCTTCCGCGGATTTCTCAGTCATGCCCATTCCGGCCCCATTGCGGCGCTTCCGGAAAAAGCCAACGAACAGCACTATGAAGTGCCGGCTGAATTTTTTGGCAGGGTGCTGGGCGTCCACCGCAAATACAGCTGCTGTTACTGGAACCCCGACACCAGCAGCCTGAATGAAGCCGAAGAAACAGCGCTGCGTCTGACCTGCGAACATGCTGAACTTGAAGACGGTCAATCCGTGCTCGAACTTGGCTGCGGCTGGGGATCACTCAGCCTGTGGATGGCCGAACACTATCCCAGGTCAACCATTACCGCCATTTCCAATTCTGCGTCACAGCGCGAGTACATTGAGTCTGAGATGACCCGCCGCGGACTGACGAATCTGCGGATCATCACCTGTGATATCAACGACTTCAGCTCGCACCAGAAGTTCGATCGCGTCGTTTCCGTGGAAATGATGGAGCATGTTCGCAATCATCGGCTGTTGTTTGAACGCATTCACGGATGGCTCAAACCCGGTGGCAAACTCTTCGTTCACATCTTCTGCCACCACCGCTTCACCTACCCGTTTGAAGTGCAGAGCGAATCAGACTGGATGGCAAAGTACTTTTTCTCCGGCGGCATCATGCCGGGACAGAACCTGCTCTTGAATTGTCAGCAGCACCTGCAGCTGGAACGACAATGGCTCTGGGACGGTACTCATTACGAAAAAACCAGCAATGCCTGGCTCAGCAAAATGGACACCGACTCCGCTGCTGTCGCTGCAGTGCTCAAATCCGCCTACGGTCGCGACTGGCGACTCTGGCAAGCCCGCTGGCGGATCTTTTTCATGTCCTGTGCTGAACTGTTCGGCTACCGGCAGGGCAGCGAGTGGTTCGTTTCTCACTACCTGTTCACCACCCGTACGTAACTCATTTTCGAGCTGATGGGCGAACGTTCGCAACCAGCAGCATTCCAGGCTTGACCCACCTTTTCGAAATCTCCATTCCGGATTTGCAGCCGAACCCCGGTCGGGATAAATTCGCGGAAAATCACTGTCCCGATCTTCGACTCGAAAGAATCCGGTATCCCGATGGAACTTGCAGACCTTGCCGCCGCTGGTCCGTGGGGGCATCAGCATCTGCTGGAGCTGGAAAAACTCACAGCAGCCCACCTCACCACCGTCCTTGATCTTGCTGACCAGCTCCGCATCGCCACGGACGGCGGCCGCGAACGACTCGATCTGCTCAAAGGCACTGTCGTCGCCAGCCTGTTCTTTGAAAACTCCACTCGGACCCGCACCAGTTTCAGTCTGGCGGCAAGGCGTCTCGGGGCAGACACTGTGGATTTTTCACCCGGCTCCAGCAGTCTCTCCAAAGGCGAAACCTTCATCGATACAGCCCAGACTATTCAGGCCATGGGCGTTGATCTGGTCGTCTGTCGACACCGCACCCCCGGCGCCCCGCACCTGCTTGCCCGTCACCTTCGTGCCGGTGTTCTGAATGCCGGTGACGGAACCCACGAACACCCGACTCAGGGACTGCTCGACATCTACACCATCCGGCGTCATCGAGGCCGAATCGCGGGACTCACGGTCGCACTTGTCGGCGACATCCGTCACAGTCGTGTCGCCCGCTCCAATATCCACGGCCTGGTGAAGCTTGGTGCGCGAGTGATTGTGTGCGGGCCTTCGACGCTGGTGCCCCACGAAATCCGGCAGCTCGGTGTCGAAGTTGCCTGGGACTTTGACGAAATCCTCCCCGAGGTCGACTGTGTTAACCTCCTCCGCGTCCAGTTCGAACGACAGCGGGGGGCTTTTTTTCCATCAATCGCCGAATATGCCACGCTCTTCGGAATGAATGCAGAACGCATCCGTCGCGCTCGCCCCGAATTGCTCGTGCTCGCCCCCGGACCGATCAATCGTGGAGTCGAACTGACGCCCGATGTGGCCGACGGGCCACATTCCGTCATTCTCGATCAGGTCTCCAACGGACTGCTCATTCGCATGGCCTGCCTCTCTCTCCTCGTTCGCGAACGACAACTGCAGGGAGCCACCCGATGAATTCGCTGCTGATCAGTGGTGGCCGTGTGATCGACCCCTCCAGCGGCCGCAATGAAGTTGCGGACCTGCTCGTGCTCGATGGTTCCATCGCTGCCATTACGCCTGTCGGCGCTCCACTGCCCCCGCTCCCGCCGGACATTACGCGCATCGATGCCCGCGGACTGATCGTCAGCCCCGGCTTCATAGATCTGCACGTCTCGCTCCGCGAACCCGGCTGCGAAGAAGATGAATGCACCGCCACAGGCACCGCCGCTGCACTCGCCGGCGGGTTCACGACAATTGCCGCCCAATCCGATACCTCCCCCGTCGTCGACTCCCGCTCCGCTGCCGAATTCATACGTCTTCAGGCTGATCGGGCCAGACAATGCCGCGTGGTGCCTCTTGGAGCTGTGACCAAAGGTCATCGCGGCGAAGAGCTCGCCGAAATCGGCCAGCTCGTGCTCGGAGGCGCCGTTGGTTTCTCTGATGCCGGACACGCCGTCGCCAATGCCGAAGTCATGCGCCGGGCTCTTGAATACACACGCATGTTCAACCGCCCCATTCTGCACCTCGCCATCGTCCCCGAACTGGCCGAAGGCGGTGTCATGCATGAAGGCGTCCAGTCAACGCGACTGGGGCTCCGCGGCATCCCCGCCGCTGCCCAGGATATTATGACCGGCCGCGACATCTCACTCGCAGAACTCACCGGTGGCCGAATTCACCTGATGTGCATCTCCTCACGCGATTCCGTCAACCGCATCCGACTCGCCAGACTTCAGGGACTGCAGGTCACCGCAGACGTCACTCCACACCACCTGCTGCTCACCGATGATGTGATGCAGTCCTTTGACCCGATGTTCAAGTGCACCCCACCGCTCCGCTCGCGTGATCACATCGATTCTCTCATTTCCGGCCTTCGCGATGGTACGATCACTGCCATCTCGTCCGATCATCAGCCCCGGGCTCTCGAAAAGAAACAGGTCGAACTCGATGCCGCACCCTGCGGTATCTGCGGACTCGAAACAGCCCTCTCCGTCTGCACCAAAGCCCTGATCCAGCCGGGACATCTCTCGTGGACCCAGATGCTTTATCTGCTGACCGCCGGCCCCGCCGAAATTCTTGGGCTTGATGCCGGAACCCTGCAAATCGGTCGCCCCGCCGACATCACACTCGTGGACCCCACCGCCACCTGGACGGTCGACAGCGCGCGCTTTCTCTCCCGCAGCCGCAATACGCCCTTCCACGGCATGTCACTCCCGGCCCGCGTCCGCGCCGCAATTGTCGATGGCGAAATTCGCTATCAATGCCCGGATGCACCTCTCGTGTAGCGGCTCGTTGAGATGTCATTTTTCCGGCAGAGACGCCGGAGTCGCACGAGCGAGCACAGCCCCTGGCCAGCCACCCGCCACCGCGGTCGGTCAGACGTCTGTCACCCGATCTCTCCAAACGCCATGCGATGGGCCGGAACAATTGGTGCTGCCGTTGCCACTGCTGGCATCGTTGTTTTCGTTTGAACCAGACCGGCTACCGCCATCGTCGTTCCGGGGTCTGTCCCTGCAGCTCCGAGAGCCACGCGGGAGGAGCGGTACAACTGATATTTCCATTACAACTGCTGCAGTCGTTGTTGTCGTTTGAACCACACCGGCCACTGCCATCGTCGTTCCGGGGTCTGTCCCTGCAGCTCCGAGAGCCACGCGGGCGGGGCGGTACAACTGATATTTCCGTTGCAACTGCTGCCGTCGTTGTTGTCGTTTGAACCACACCGGCCACTGCCATCGTCGTTCCGGGGTCTGTCCCTGCAGCTCCGAGAGCCACGCGGGCGGGGCGGTAC
>CAZLOQ010000115.1:0-19160 GCA_964561125.1 uncultured Chitinophaga sp.
AATGACCAATGCGATTTCGGCCTGTAAGGCCAGTTCCATCAGCCCGGGGTGCAACTCCGGGTCAGCCCCCGACGAAGGTGTACGCTCTGTGGGGGTAGCTCTTTGATGCGGCCCCTCCAACGCCCATGCCGTCCGCCTGTTCTCCGTCAATGGTGCAGGAGCTTCGCGTCGTCGCATCTTATGAACTGCAGCTGAGCATCGAACAGCCGGCGCGATCGCGCGCCCACTCGGGTCGTTTCGCGCCCAGATGCCCCTTTTCCGGCTGCTCGTCATACGGTCGTCTGAGCACATCGAGCAGTTCCATCAGCAGGCTGGTATCTCCCTGCTCAACGCGGTCAATGGCAAGCTGTGCGAGATAATTGCGGAAGACATACTTCGGATTCACGCGATTCATCTGGTCGTGCCGCGCTGCCTGTTCAATTCCATGCTGTCGCAACAGCGCCCCATAACGCTGCAGCCAGTCCTGCCATGCTGACTGCAATTCCCCACTCACCTCACGTGGTTGATACCATGCAGGTTCCAGCAGATCAAAGATTCGGGCCCAGGCTTCAGCATCCGGCTGGATGATTTCCGCTGCAGGAATTTTCGCGAGTGTCCGGAACATGATCGTCATGTCGGTCTCCGTACGCTGGAGCAGTTCGAGGAGGGAATTGGCGAGCGTAGCTGCTTCGTCTGCCGGTTCCGCGCTGCCCTGAGCGGGACACAGCCCCAGTTTTGCGGCCATCATCCGCCGGTAGTCCCGATTGAACCGAGCCACGTACGCATCAATTCCGGCCTGCAGCAGAGACTGATCCTCTACAACCAGGTGGAGCGCATTTGCCAGCTGCACCAGATTCCACAGGGCAATCTGTGGTTGCCGTCCATAGCAATATCTTCGCCCGGCCTCATCGGTCGTGTTTGGTGTCCACTCCGGATCATAGCCCTCCAGCCAGCCGTAGGGGCCGTAGTCAATTGTCAATCCGGTAATCGACATGTTATCCGTATTCATCACACCGTGCACGAAACCCACGCGCATCCAGTGCACAATCAGTTCAGCTGTTCGCTCACAGACTTCCCGAAACCACATTCCATCCCGGTCCGTGGCTGTTTCCGGCAAATCCGGGAAATCCGTGGTGATCGTGTAGTCAATCAACTGTCGCAGCAGGTGTGCTTCCTTTCGCGCAGCAAGGATCTGGAAGTTGCCAAAACGCGTGAACGAAGGGGCCACGCGGCAGACAATCGCTCCAGGCTCCTGTCGTGGATTGCCGTCGTAAAACATATCCCGTGTCACCTGTTCACCCGTCGCAGTCAGACTCAATGCACGTGTCGTCGGGATCCCCAGGTGATGCATTGCTTCACTGCACAGAAACTCGCGAAGGCTTGAACGGAGTACCGCCAGACCATCCGCAGTCCTGGAATACGGAGTGGGGCCGGCGCCTTTCAGCTGAAGCATCCAGCGACAGCCGCGACTGTTCACGACTTCACCAAGATTAATCGCTCGACCGTCCCCCAGCTGACCAGCCCAGTTACCAAACTGGTGCCCGCCGTAACACATGGCAAACGGATCCATTCCGGCCAGCAGTCGATTGCCGGAAAAGACCTCCGCAGCCGAACCGCTTCTGAATTCATCCGGGGCAAGATCCAGTTCCGCCACCATCTCGGAGGACCATCCCAGCAGCCGTGGAGCAGCGACCTGTGCGGGCTGCACTCGAGACCAGCAGGCACCTCGCACCTGCCGTCGGAAATTGTTCGGCTCAGAGTCTCCGGGAAGCAACCGTGTGAAACGATTGTCGAACTGCAATTCGTCCAGACGCCGCTGCCCCATCGCCGCTCTCCGACTTGATCTGCCGTGCACCGTTAACCGGGTATTGTTGCATTCCGCTCAGACTTCGGTGGCCATTCCGGATACCGCCGACATGACCTCCGGGAGCACCTGAAGTACAGCATCCAGCTCGGCATCCGTCCCGATCGTGATTCGCAACCCATCCAGAAGTTCGCCTGCCGGTGTCGCGTTGGGAAAACGCATGTACCGGACAAGAATTTTTCGCAATTTGAGCTGCTCGTAGATCTCTCGATGCCTGCCACTGGTATGCGTTACCCAAAGAAAATTGGCTTCGCTGGGATGCACGAGGAAGCCGAAGGAGGGCAGTGCCGCAGCCAGTCGCTCGCGTCCATTCAGAATTTTCCGGCGGTTTGCCTGCATCCACGCCTGGTCTTCCAGAGCGGCTGTCGCAGCGGCGATCGAGACACTGTCGCAGTTGTAACTGTCCTTGACCTTCCGCATCCCGCTGATCAGGTCCGGGTGCGCCATTGCGAAGCCAAAACGAATGCCGGCAAGACTGTATGATTTGCTGAGTGAGCGGGTCACAATCAGGCGATTATCAAATCGCGGATCCCGCAGCAGTTCGCCGCGATGCGGTTGTGCGGCAAAGTCACCGTAGGCCTCGTCCAGCACCAGCACTCCGCGGTCTGGCAGGAGCTGCAGGAGTTCGTCCGGAGTCCACAACGTGCCGGTGGGCGAGTTGGGATTTGGAACGTACGCAATTCGTACCTGCTGGCGCAGTTCTGCCGCATCGGTGGCGTTCCATCGCCAGCCGCGAGAGCCGTCCAGCAGCAGTCGCTGCACTGTGCAACCCTGAATCTGTGCGAGCGCTTCGTAGAGAACGTAACTGGGATATGGATATGCGATGCTCTGGCCCGCATCACAGAAGGCACGCGTGATGATGGTGAGATTTTCATCGCTGCCGTTTGCCGGGAGCACCCAGTCAGGGTCGACGCCGAAGAGGTTTGCCGCTGTACGCCGAAAGATGCCCGCGTCAGGATCGGGATACTTCTGCAACGCTCCTGTGGCCTGCAGCTGAATCGCACGGACGACAGCAGGCGAGGGCGGCAAGGGATTCTCGTTTGTGTTCAGTTTGACCCAGCCCTGCTCCTGAGGCTGTTCGCCCGGAACGTAGCCAGCCATCGCGTCAATCGCAGGACGAAACACGGATTTCATGAGACTGCCTGAAGGATGTTTCAGCAATTGCGGCACTGCTCCCGGTCGCGGCTGGCCGCTGAACACCGCGCGAGTCCACAGAGTTTAGCCAGCGCAGCCCGTGTTGGATACAATCGGCCGGAAAGGGCTCGCGATGGCCCGCAGATTCCATCGAGCCGGAATGGCTTTCCCGGTTGCCTGTCCAGCCAGGTCAGATAACTCCGGTTGTTCTGATTCCGCGGGGCAGGGCAGTCGGCAAGCCCTTACTGTTCCCCCGCCCGCTGCTCCACCTGCAGTGTTCCCAGATCAATCGCTCCGCCCGTCCGTACACTCACGTACAGGGCGGCAGCGTCAGCTGCGGTGGTGGGCAGTGCATCCCGATTCAGGTCCTTCAGTCGAGCGGAATTGATGAAGTGTGCCGAGTGCAGTCCGGTGACCTCCGCACGACGTCCCTGGACCACGATCGCAGTCCCTTCATCAAGGCCGATTCCAAGCAGCTGGCTGTGCCGCAGGATGACGGGGAGCAGATCCGGTTGACGACCTCGCTGACTGAAGTGCTGGTCAATCGCTGTCCCCGGCAGAAACGCAAACCCCCGCTCGTAGCCCTCTGCCATCATCACCGTATTGACCAGCGGACTGCCTCGTACCAGAAATTCGCCCTGAATGGTGGCGCCGGCCGAGCTGCCGCCGATCACGCCGCCACGTGCCAGCACAGCTTGAAACAGCTGCACGGCCTGAGTCCCTTCGTAGGCGTCAACGAAGTGCCACTGACGCCCACCGCCGAACCAGATTCCGGTAGCGTCGCTGAGCGCTTCAGAGAACTCGGGTGAGTCCGTCAGGCGGCCACGCTGATCCAGTACCGTGACTTTGCGGAGCCCGGCCCGGGCCAGAAAGCCAGGCAGACGCCGGTCTGTCTGCTCAGGTGGCACAGCAGTCGGGAGGACCACAATATGGCCGGACGAGCCACCGGCAAGGTCCACGAATCGCTTCACCACATCCGCCGGCATCGCTCCGCCGCCGACAATCACCAGCGATCCCGCAGCCGATTCGACGGCTGCCGCTGTTGTCCTGCCCGGGTCGGTACCGGAGGCTCGCTGTCTGGCAGCGCGGCGAAACTGAGTCAGATCGGCGGCTTGTCCTGCAGGGATACGAATAACGTTATCGCTGCGGTAACCGCAGGGCGGCAGCACCACTGTAACGGCCGCCGCGCCGATTACCGTCAGTCGTCGCCCCTCGATGACTGCCGCCGTGCCTTCGTCCACGCCCAGCCCGGCCAGTCCAGGGTTCCGGCTGACAGCAGCTTCCAGCCGTCCCTGACGGCTGCGTTCGCTGAAGTGCTGGTCCACAATCACGCCGGGAATCATATCCCAGCCGCTGGCGAGCTGCGGCTGGTCGCGACCCGATGCGATCATCACGCGCGAGAGAATGGCAGCACCCGCAGAAGTCCCGCCCACGAAGCCACTGCGCTGCAGTACCCCCCGGAGTTCCGCTTCAATCGCCGTCCCCTGCCACGCTTCTGCAAGACGCGACTGCTGACCGCCACAGATCCAGACAGCCGAAGCTGTGCGGAGCTGCTCAAGAAATGCAGTGCGGGCAGGAAGATCCGCAGCAGCCGCGTCCGTTATTACGGTTTTGCAGCCGGCCGTTCGCAGCCATGCTTCAGCATTTGCAGCCGCTTCGACCGGTGATTCAGCTGCAGTCGCCAGCACTGCCACAGTCCCGTTGTCCCCGGCGACGCGGCGAATCAGCGGGAGCAGCTGTTCAGGGAGGTCACCGCCTCCTACAGCGGCCACGGTTCCCGACCAACCCGAAACATCCAGCGTGAGTCCGGAAGGGTCTTCGGTGGCAGCAGTCGAGGAAGAAAGGACGCCACTCACCAGCAGAAGCAAAACTGCCCACAAACTTCGGCCCATCACATTCTCCCTGTCTTGAGTTTGCAGCTTTGAGGACGTAAGCTGGCACGAGTGTAACGGGAGGCGTGTGCGGATGCGACTGCTCGCAGCATCCGCCGTGAAAGCAGAAAAAGCCGGCCGATTCCTCTTCCGGTCCCCTCCGGAATCGCAAAGTCTTTTCCCAGTCTGAACCTGCTCCATGTCCAGCGACGAACTCTGTTACTGCTTTCACGTGTCCCAGCGGAAGGTGGTCAATTATATTCGTATCCACCAGCCACGAGTGCCCAGTCAGATCAGCGAATGTGGCGGAGCGGGGACGGGTTGCGGCTGGTGCGTACCGTTTCTGCGGAAACTCTTCGATGCAGCCCTGCAGAAGGGCGAACTGAAGCTGGACATCGATCCCGTGCAGTATGCTCGTGAACGTTCTGAGTACATTCAGCGGCAGAAAACACAGCGCTCGGCAGCTCAGGGGAAGCCGGCTGAAGAGCTCGGCACAGAACCCTGAATTTCCGGACTCAGAATATCCGGGAAGTCCGCCGCGAATGGGTTTAATTGGCCTGAGCAGCTTTGGGGGGCTCAGAGTCGTCCAGAACGACCAGGGGGATACCGGTGGTAGTGATCCCGCGGGCTGTTAACAGCCACTGCAGCTGTTCATCGAAGCGGGCCTGAAGTCGTGCAAGCGCTTCCTGCACAACGCTGCCCATGCTGAGTGCTGTCTGCAGCTGGTTGTCGGCAATTCCGAGTGCCTGGACGATTTGAGTGAGTTGCTGAATCTGCGGGTCGTTCGCAAGCTGCGCGGCGCGATCGGCAGGAATATCACGGATGCTGGCCTGTTCCTGCAGGGCAAACTGCAGCCGCCACTCACCGTCGCGCTGCAGAAAAACCTGCCGCGATACGACTGCTGAACCTTTGCTGAGATCGGGATGACTGGACGAGATCACGAGTGTCCGACTGCGCTGTCGCTGTGCGATTGCAATGGCTTCGGCGGGAATGTTGCCGGGGATCTGATTGACTGCTGCGGGGGCGGCAGGGCTGGCACCGGAAACTTCAACCAGCAGCTCGCTGAGGGTACTTTGCAGATTCTGTTGGAGTGCGTGCTGAAAGAGCAGCGGGATGCCGCCGGGCGATGCTTCATCGACACACAAAGGCCCCGCCTGAACGACGCGAGTGGCTGCTCCGGCGCGCACATCGATGGCCGCCAGAATCCGCTGAAAGTGCTGCTGAACATCTTCGGACTGACCTGGTGGCGGCCCCTGAAAAACAAGGATTCGCCGGGCGGCAGGAATCGCCTCAAGCTGTTGCTGGACGACTTTCCACGGGAGCTGTTCAAGCTGCGGGATTCGATTGAGCATACCGAGTCGACAGAGATTGCGACGCTTTTCAGAGACCTGTTCGAGCCTTAGCACCCGGGTTCGAGGGCATTCGACGAGCAGCCAGTCGGGGAGTGGGCGGGGATGTTCCGGGCTGAGTCGTTCGAGGAGATCTTCGAGCAGCCCGCGGCGGGCGGGAATGTCGCTGGCAGCTGCAGCGGCTGGGGGAACAATCGGGACAGAACTGAGTTCCTGTTGCAGGAGCAATCTGAGTGCTGCGGAGGTGTTGTCTGCGTTTTTCTGCAGGAGCGGACGCAGTTGGCCGGCGAGGAATTCCTGGGCGTGCTCGCTGAGCCATTCGGCACGGATGAGCAGCCGCGGGGGACGTTCGGAAACCAGAAGACCGCGAAGGACAGTGCCGTCATTCAGAAACACGCGGTCGGCGACGGTATCCCGGGAAGGAGGGGCGGAGAGTGCCGGAGGGTGGCAGGCGAGGGCAGTGCAGGGGCGGGCTGTCAGGAGCAGAGCAACGATCAGAGCGGCACAGGAGTAAGTCGCAGACATGTGCTGTCTTTACAAACTGTCGTGCGGCCCGGATCAGCGTCCATCCCGAAGACGATCACCGAGGAAGTTGTCCAGTTCCGGGATGTCGTAGATCTTGGCGATCGTTTTTTCAACGTCGTAGGGCACGCGGTGGAATTCAACTGTGTCGCCATTCACAGTGACATAGGACGACCTGGGATCGTTATTGCGCGGCTGTCCGACAGAGCCGACATTGATCATGACCTTGCCGGTTGACAGTCGATATTTGAAACCGATTTGTTCGGGTTCGAGGAAGTCGAGTGTATCGGTGAAGACACCGGGGATGTGGGTGTGTCCCTGAAAACAGGTTTTTTCGATCAGGGCAAAGATCTTTTCCATCTTCACCTGATTGTAGATGTCATCGGGGAAGACGTATTCGTTGAGCGGATTGCGTGCGGAGCCATGGACGTAGAGCGTTTTGGAGGCTTCGTCGCGAAAGCGGCGGTTGAGTTCGCCGAGGAAGTCCCAGCGGCGTTCAGCGCGGGGTCCGGGTGAGCGTTCAAGAACGGAGCGGGTCCAGAAGATGGAGCGTTCTGCGGCGGCGTTGAAGCCGACGGGGTCGAACAGTGCAGCCTGATCATGATTGCCGAGCAGGCACATTTGCAGGTCCATCACCAGATCGATGCATTCGGCCGGGTTAGGGCCATAGCCAACGACGTCTCCGAGGCAGTAGATTTCTGTGATGCCTTTGGCGCGAATATCCGCAAGGACCGCCTGGAGCGCTTCGAGGTTTCCGTGAATGTCGCTGATCAACGCTCTCAATGGAGTATCCCTGACGATTGGAGCCGCGTCCGAATGTTTGCAAAGAGTAAATTTACGCGAAGTCTAAGCTGCTGAGGGTTTTGGGACAAGGGACAGTGTTGGAGAGGTCGGATTCGTGGATGTCAATTCTGGTGGGTGAGGCCGATTTCGGGGGAGAAGTCCGCCAGCTTTTGAGGGGGTGGAGTCAGGATTCCGGAGTTTGGTTGAAGAAAGTAGGCAGCAAACACGAGCGGCCGTCCTTCCGGCTATGGCGTTTTCGACTCGTTCACCCGAATTGCCAGCGGTTGTTCGACGACGATGGTCTGTCCGTTATAGTTGATTTGCAGTCGGAGTTTTGCGGCGTGTTCACCTGCGGAGGCATTGGCGGCGGCTGTCATTTCAAACCTGCCTTCAGCCTGGTTTTCGGGGACTGTCGCGTTGGGAATCTGCAATCCGGTGACTCCGGGTGGCAATACCGTCTGCACGGTTACTGGTCCCTTGAAATCGAATCTGCGTCCAATCTGAACAACGACCTCCGCTTTGGCCCCCTGGGCGATGCTCGCGGTGGCGGGCAGTCCGTCAAGCGTGAGGGGGTGTTCGGCGACCTTAAGGATCACGGCATTTGAGGGCAGTTCGACGTTGAGTGCCCGCTGATTGGCTTCCTGCTGCTTCTGATTGACAAACTGATCTGCCCGTGTTTTTTCCTGCTGGGCCGTCTGCTGGAATTGCTGAGCGGCGGTGAGCTCAGCCTGTACTTTTGTCCGGGCAGTTTCAGCAACCGTGCGTTTTTCAGTGGCGGCTTTGAGCTTTTCGGCGGCCTCGAGGGCCGTTTTTTTTGCCTCGTCGTCGGCTTTCCGGGCGTTGTCGCGAGCGGTCAGGGCGTCGGTGGCCTGTTTCTTAAGTCCGTCGTCGGCAGGGTTGGCTGCCGACTGTTCCTGCTTCTGCCTGAGCGTCGCTTCGGCCTGCTGCAGTGCCGTGGCGGTGGCCGTGGCTTTTTGTGCAGCCTGCTGACTGGCAGTTGTCGCCGCAGTCAGGGCAGTTGTAGCTGCAGTGAGTTCATTCTGCAGCTTTTGGTTTTCCTCAGTGAGCATCCGGACTTGCTGCTGTGACTCCATCAGCACCTTCGCGACCCGGGCTTGACGCTCCTTCGCGCGATCCACCAGTTCAGGATTTCGCTTGTATTGCAGCCCCTGACTAAAGCCGGCAAGGTGGGCCGAATAGGTTCCCGGCACCGCAGTGCTGGTGAACCGCAGTTCGAATTCCCCTTTGGAATTGCTGCCGATATTCACCTGCTGTGCCGTGGTTCCTGGAGGAATACTCACTGGAAAGCCGGTGATATTTCCCGCGGTACCATCGGCTCGTCGCACTTCCCACGGAATCTTCACGACTCCGCCACGGGCGGTTTCGATCACCTGCCCCGGAGTCCCGATGGAAATTGTCTGAGGCGCGGCTTCGAATTCTGAGACGCTCACGCGGATGCCCGACACCAGCCGGGAACGCACAGAGGGAACGTTGTTGCCGGGCTGCGTGGGTTGAGAGGGGCTCACGGACGCGCCCGTCCGGACCTCGCGCTGAATTTCACTGCCGTTAATGACAGCTTTTGCCGTGAGCACGAGATCGCCTGCACCTTTGGCACTGTCGGTCGCTGTGAGTGTCAGCAGACCGAAGCTGTTTCCCGGACCGATAATACACTCTTCCGCCGTCACTCCCTCCGGCAATCCCGTCGCAGTGACTCGAATTTCACCGCTGTAGCCGTCCTGACGCCAGACGAGCAGCCGAATGGCTTCGCGACCACCGCGCCGGAGCAGCAACCCAGCACTGGACTGAGCCGGAACGGCAGCAATGCGAAAGTCGGGCTGAGGTCTGCGAATTGCCAGCCGGTAGACCAGTCGAGGATCCGAACGCACGGCAGTCAGGGCGTCCCGAAGAAGAATCCGGTAGACACCGTCAGCGGGGACCTTGAACAGAATTGAAGGGTCGCTGGTCCGTTCATCAAATTCATGCCGACCAGTGCGAGCATTGTTGTTGACCACCGGCACGTCATCGACGACGGCGACGTCAGAGATTTTCTGCTGACCCTTGTCATCCATCGCAACCTGCTGGATGAACAGCGACGGGTCTGTCGGCAGCCCCAGTCGCTGCGAAATCACCTCGATCGACCAGACTTCGTCCTTCACCGCGGTGAACTCGTACCAGTCCACATCACGCTGCGGATAGAACTGGCCCATCACTTCACAGGGCAGGGTGAGCTTTTGAGCAGATTCGGCGCGTTCATTCGGCTGTTCAGGAACCGGTGGAGCGGAAGCGACAGTGAGCAGCACAGAGTTGCCGGAAGTATCACCGGGCAGCTGGTATTCAAACCCATCCAGTCCCGCCTGATGCGGTTCAATCAGAGAACTGAACCGCAGTCGACCGACCGCGTCGCCGGGAATACCGATCTTCACCGCAAGCTGCTGCAGGGGCAGACCATCCAGCATGTAAGGGCTGGGCTGACCTTCGGGAAGATTTCTGCCATAGACCATATATTCTTCGCTGCTGCCCGGCAGTCCGGCAGGGGGGAACAGGAAGTCAAGCTGCGGGCCTGCAGCCACCAGAATACGGTAGACGAAGGGAGCCCCCTGACCGTACACAATATCGTGAACCTTCAGGAAGACCTCACCGTCAGCGGCGGCAGTCGTCTCTGCCACGGCCTCCCCGGAAAGGCCGGTCTGCGACTCTGCCAGAACAGTACCGTCAGCCTGACAGAATGTCAGCACAGGGGTCATGCGTGAGTCCATGCGACGGCAGTACGCCGTTGCTACGACACGCTGCCCCGCCCTGACGCGGAAGCGGTACCAGTCCACGTCCGCCTGCCCCATGGCCTGACCGTGCAGCACGGCCGGGAGTGTGGCTTCAGTCGCGGCATTGACACGTTTTCCATCCTGTTCCATCCACTGCGGCACATCGCCGCCGCCATTGGGCTCGACCTCCATAATCTGAGCGACGGAACTGATGCTGAATCGACGGATATTTGAAAACCCGAATCGCCCCTGACTGCGAACGTCATATTCACCCGGCGGCACATCTGCAGCCACAGTCACGGTGAACACGTTTTCCACGGGCTGAGGCTCTTCGTCGAAGGGTGTTGGTTCGGCCATTTTTCGAACAGCCGTAATTCCGCTGTGGCTGAACTGCAGCACTGATGCGTCGTCGAGGTCGCCACCGATCAGCGTGACTTCAGTCGTCTGACCGGGGGCGGCACCGGATGGATGGACGGCATCCAGACGGGTCGCCGGAAGCTGTGCTGACGCCGAACCGACATGCAGACAAACAACCATTGTCGCCGCAAGACGGACAATTCGGCCCGCAGAGGGTCGGGTCGCCGATCGTTCACAGAAGCTCTCAGTCATCGCCATGTCCTCACGAACTCTCAGGCTCAGGAATCCGCCGAACTGCCCGGAATCCTGGGAAAAAACGGCGGGAAATGCAAACTCAGCTGTCCCATGCGTCCGGGGAGGATGCTGAGGGAACTGAGTTTTCAGAAAGCTGAACGGCCGCAAGAGCTCTCAACAGCTGCCGCAGCCAGGATGCGAACGCACCTTCAATCCGTCGCCCCGTGTCAGTAACCTCCGCGTGGCTGAGCGGCTGCGGCTGAAGCCCCGCAGCAATGTTTGTGATGCAGGAAACACCAAGGACCTGCATGCCCAGCGCACTCGCCTCAATCGCTTCCGGTACCGTACTCATACCGACCGCATCTGCCCCCAAAGTCCGCAGCATGCGGACTTCAGCGGGCGTTTCATAGGCAGGACCAGGCATCATCGCGTAGGTACCTGCGTGGACACGGATTTGACCAGGTGTGCTTAAGCCGATCTCCAGCAAAGACTCTGACCACGGGCACTGCGTGCGGTCCCTGAGCATCCGTGGCAGCCCTGAACATACAGCGGTAAGGCTGGCCGGCATTCTGAGATGATCGCGAATCAGCATCAGATCTCCGGGTCGGAAATCTGAGTTGATTCCTCCGGCTGCGTTGGTGAGGATCAGGGTCCGGGTGCCGATCGCGGCGAAGAGCCGCACAGTGGCAGTGATGGCAGCCGGACTGTGTCCCTCGTACGCATGAATCCGGCCCTGCTGAAACAGCACCGGGACGTGGTCGATCACGCCGGCAGCGAATTGTCCGCGGTGCCCCGCCACAACAGAAGCCGTCAGACCGGGCAGACTGGCGAAGTCAACAGTGGCAAAGCGACGGCACGAACGCCCGCCTGAACCGGATTCGCCCAGAAGTCGCTCCGCCGTTCCACCAAGGCCTGACCCCAGAACGATCGCCACGGCGGGCACCCAGTCGCCAGGGAGCCCGGCAAGTCGACGGAGTGTCTCTGCGGCAGAATGCATCAGACCGGAGCCTGCTGACAGACCCAGCCCGCTTTTTCAAACAGAGGGATGTAGGCGCCAGGGATCCAGAGCCTGTCTTCCGGGAGCGGTACGGAGGGGTAGTTCAGAGGGTGAATCAATTCGCTGGAATCGCTGTTGAGGTCGATCAGAAACCGCGAAACACCGCTGCGTCTTGCAAGGTAGCGGAGCTCGAATGGCTCCAGCAGGAGCGGACGCATCGAATCAAAGATGCCCAGATGTTCCGCGCGGGCCTTGCGGACTGCCGCCCTGACGCGGGTGAGTTCGCTGTCAGCTGCCGCCATTTTGCGAGCGGATCCCGGAGGGATAACGGCTTCTTCGACCGTTTCCGGACGTTCCCAGGGATTTACATTCGGCCAGATGAAATATGGAAACGCGCGGCCGCGCTCCAGCAACCGCAGATTGTAGGTGGGTGGGCGGGGCGTGGGCTGAGTGGGATTGGGCTGGTTGCGGTTGAGCATACACAACAGCCGTCCATAGCCATCCATAATCTCGAAGCCGAAATTCATGTAGAAACGAAACGTCACGGGATCCTGCTGCATCACCTGCATGTCCCGTTCCACCTGCCGACGAAACTCTTCCCGCGCTGCCACCGCGTGCTCATAGTGTGCAGCAGCGGCGTCCGGACCGGTACGGGCGGTGAGCCACGCGCGGAGTCGATCGGGGATGGGCGCTGGCAACGGCCCCCAGCGATCCGCAAAGGGGGCAGCGAGAAATTCGGACCAGCGGGGATTGTCCAGCCCGGCGAAACCGAAGTTGCCGCCAGCTCCCGCTGCCCCGGGGAGCGAGAAACTGATTTCAGGCGTGTCGATGCCCAGCAGCCGCAGACCAAGGTTGCCGTCGAGCTGCACATTCACGGTGTCTCCGTCATGTACCAGCTGTGCGGGAGTCCCTGGACCATTGCTGCCCTCACCGCAGCGTGCGAATCCCGTCGTGCGATGCCGCTCACTGTCTGTCTGAATCGCTTTTTTAGCCATGTTGAACCTCCTGAGTGCTGAGTACTTTTGTACAACGGTCATCGGGTAGAGGAATTATAGTCCGGCCGGTCCGGATCGACGTTCACCTCCGGCCGGCTGCGCGCCGCCAGTGCCGGGAAGTTAACAACCACCTTCAAGTCGCCATCAATCCGGTCTCGGAACACATTAAAGGCGTCCTGGATCTGACTGAGTGGGAAGCGGTGCGTGATGAGCGGTGCAAGATCCACGCGTCTTTCTGCGATCCACTGCATCGCCCAGTCGTCGGACAATCCCGGGACCAGACCGACCACGCGGTCGGCCGGGAGTGCGCAGCGTTCGAAGAGCCCCCGCTGCCCCGGAGGTACAGCCAGCACCCGCACGCCTGGTTTCCAGCGATGGCAGGTCGACTGGATCACCGTTCCCACCATTTCATGCAGCGACATACCAACAGGCTGCGGATATTCAATCGCATGCCCCTCGAAATCCCCATCGAAAAAAGGCAGATCTGACCCGCACCAACAGGTGACTTCAGGCTGAAAAAGAATTTGTTCGGGGGGCAGCGAGGCGTCCGGAAAGGCAGGCTCAGAAATCTCTGCCAGCTCCACTTTCCCAGCCGCCGGAAAACAGCCGGCCAGCATCTGTCAGTGTTCCTTCAAAGCACGCGGGACGTGTGGGATCAGAAACGGATTGAACGCTGTTTGGAGGGCAAATGCAATCATCTGCAGGGACAGCCGGCAGAGATTGTGCAGTTCGCACAGTGCGTTCCTGCGGAATAAATCACGCAAAGATTCCAAAGCCCGCCAACGGTCTGGTTCTCCGCAGCTCTCAGAGCACCCCGGCAGAAATTGCCTTCCAGCTGGCTTCTGCGGCGGAAATTGCCGAATCAGGAGACACGCAGCGAATTCCCTCCGCAAATTCGGGGACTTGACAGGAAAGCAGGCACGATGATCGCAACTCAGCTTCACGGAGCTCATCAGGATCGGCCACGCTCCGTCAGAACGCTGGCCGCGATCGCTTTTCTCCTGCCCCTGATGGCCTGGTCGCTCTCACATCTCGATCTCGAAAACGACGTCGCCGGATGGCTGCCGCAGGATGATGAGCAGTCGCAGCTGCTCAAATGGCACCAGGAACTCTTCCCGGATGAAGACCGCATCCTCGTGTCATGGAATGACTGTTCAGTCACCGATCCGCGGATTGATGAGTTTTCTGTGAAGCTGGCAGGTTCGTTCGCCACCGGACAGCGCGAAGGTGGCTCACCTCTCATCGAGGCTGTCACGCGGCCGGCCGATCTGCTCCGACGCATGCGCGACCAGAAGATTTCCCTCCCCGAAGCGCTCAAACGGACATCCGGACTGCTCACCGGCGACGGCCCCCTCTGTCTTGCCCTGAGTCAGACCGCCCAGCCATTCTCTGACAGCGTGGCTGAGGCCGCTGTGGCGCTGGGCCAGCGGGAATTCGGCATTCCAGTGCGTCGTGTCAGACAGACGCTGCCCCAGCCCTCCTCCGCACACCTCGCAAAGGACGATGCGGACGCCTGGAGCCTGTTCGATGACCTGAATGCATGGGTGGCAGAACAGCGACAGCCTGATGTGCAGCTGGTCTGGGACGGAATGCATCAGGAGGATCAGCGAAATGCTGCTTTTCGTGAGGCACTCCGCGAGCTGCAGGTGGCGGGTCTCGGCGAGGCGCCGGTGGTGACGGATCTGTGGCATGTCCAGGGTTCCGTGGCCGGTGTTTCTGTGCTGTTGAGCGATGCCGGAATGCTGGACCATGATGCTGCAATTGAAGTTGTGAAAGAGGCAGCGACCGCGGCGGGCGTGAGGTCGGAAGAGCTGCTGCTGGGTGGCCGGAGCGTGGCAGCCGCAGAACTCAATTCGGCCGTCCTGAATGCTGCGTGGAATTCCGCTGCCCCGGCCTGGAATCTCTGGCTGCGTTCACCCATTCTCGCCTCTGCGTGTGTCGGTTTCGCCTGCTCGTGGCTCATGCTTCGCAGCCTGCGACTGTGCCTGATGGTGCAGCTGACCGCCCTGCTGACGGCGTTGGCAGCGACGGCACTCATCAAGCCGTTCGGCGGTTCGATGAATATGGTCCTCGCTGTGATGCCGACACTGCTGTTCGTCATCACAATCTCGGGCAGCATGCACCTCTGCAATTACTGGCGACAGTCCCCGCATGGCAATCCGGAAACCGCCATCGCCGAATCGGTCAGGCAGGCGTGGCTGCCCTGTACGCTGTCCGCAGGCACCACGGCGATCGGGCTGGCATCGCTGCTTTCGAGCACGCTGATTCCGGTGCGGGACTTTGGTTTGTTTGCAGCGGTGGGCTGCATCCTGTCGCTGGGTGCAGTCCTTTACATTCTGCCTGCGATGATGCGTATCCGGCCCGCACATGTTCCGCTCGCCGCACAGTCGGGATCGGCAGCGTGGAGCCGGTTTTCCCGAGGATTGCTCAACTGGTCCGGCGTGAGCCTTCTGCTGACCGCCGTTGGGGTGGCAGTGGCCCTGGCAGGATTCAGAAACTTTCAGACCGAAACCCGAGCCATCTGCAGCTTTCCCAAATCTTCCGACCTTGTGCAGGACTATCAGCGACTGGAAAGTGACCTTGCCGGCATCGTGCCCGTGGATGCCATCGTCAGGTTCAGCCGAACGCAGCAGGAAACACTGTCGCTGGAGCAGCGTGCGTCGGCTGTGCTGCAGCTCCAGGAACGACTTCGTCAGCACCCCCGGATCAGCGGGGCTCTGTCACTCGCATCCTTTCTCTGTCCGGATGCTGCAGACGCCACGGCTGATGCTTCCGAGAAAGCTCAGAGCACGCGCCGAAAATCAGGTGGTCGACTGCGGGCAGAAATGGTGGAAGATCGCATTCGCGCTGCCGTCACCGAACCACGCGACAAACCCTCCCTGATCTCCTCGTTCCTCGCCGTGCCCAAAGAATCAGCGTCCCTGGATTCCGATGGTCGCCGGATTCTGCATCGCGCCGGTGATGAAATCTGGCGAATCGGCTGCCAGGCCTGCATTCTCGCCGAAAATGACTACCAGCAACTCACGCAGGAACTCACCGACATCACCCGCACCGAACTGGCCGGGCTGGAGGGTGGAGCCCCCGCCTGCACCGTCACTGGACTCGTGCCGATCTTCCTCAGAACTCAGCAGGCTCTTCTGGAAAGTCTGATCCGCAGTTTCGGGGTCGCGTTTCTGCTGATCGGTTGCGTGATGACACTGCAGCTCAGGAGTGTCATCGCAGCAGTCATCGCCATGCTCCCGAATGTTCTCCCCGTACTGTTCGTCTTCGGACTGATCAGTGCCCTCGGGATTCGTGTGGATGTGGGAACCATGATCACCGCCTCCGTCGCCATGGGCATCGCAGTCGACGGGACTCTGCACATGCTGGAAGCATTCAGGGACGGACTGCGACAGCGTCTGGATCGCCGGACCGCAGCCCAACTGGCACTCGAACGCTGCGGCCCGGCACTTTGGCAGAGTTCCGCGGTGATTGCTCTGGGGATGCTGGCGCTTTTCCCGGTTGAACTCCTGCTAATCAGCCGGTTTGGCTGGATTATGGCTGCCCTTGTGGCAGCCGCCCTGTGGGGTGATGCTGTACTGCTGCCCGCACTGCTTGCAGGACCTCTGGGAGCTGTTCTGGAGGCTGTTGAGGAAAGACAGTCTGTCAAACTGACGGCAGTGCCCGAAACTCAGGAAACAGATGCGGATCCGGCAGCCTCTCAAGTCTTTGAGATCGCAGATTTTCCGGCCGACCAACCGGAACCTCAGCCACTGCTGCAATCGTCGCTGCGAGGCCCCCATTTCTCTCTGCGAAACGGCACGCCCACGCTGGAACCTGCCGGGGAAGTGGAAGTGCAGAAGAGCAGCACAGGACTGCGGCAGAAGTGACAGTTCAGCGGTTATCGGGATTTCGCGGTCACCAGCGGTGTCAGGCCTTTGGGGAGCCGATATAACGCATCAATTTCACCGGCACTCAAAGCCCGGTCATGGATCGACAGTTCATCAAAGTCCCCCGTGTACGCGATCCCCAGCATGATGGCAGTCTTATCGAGCTGCCATGTGAACGTCATGGGACGCCTGAGCGCACCCATGGATCGGCCATTCAGATAGAGCTCTGCGGTTCCCTCGGCCCCGCCACTGTTCAGACCTGAAAATGTCCATGCCACGTGCGTCCATTCCGTGCGACGGAACGGCGGGCGGGATACTGGAACCATCGGACGGTCCCCAACCGCAATCTGCTCCCACGGAGTTTCTTTGGGATTCCAGGTCCTGAAGTCCGGAAAGACGCCAAGCCGGAAGACCCGCGGCAAGTCCTTGTCAAAGTCAACAAAAAAAGCCGCGTTATTCCATTCTTTATCAGTGATTTGCAGCGGATCGCAATATCCGGGCTTCAGGTCTTCATCCGGACTGAGTCGCAGCCACATGGATACTGTGCCCGACCAGTTCTGAGCACGATAGCCTGAATTGCTGCCGCGAAACATGGTCACCTGCGTCGCAGCACCATCGGAAAATCGCAGCGCGTCCCCGTGCCGTCCGCCACCAGTAACAATCTGCACGTCCTTCCGCAGGTTCCCCGGCACGATCACCTCCCGCTTCAGGTTCTCTGCAGTGCAGAGCCGGCGGTCAACCCCAACCACCGCATCAAAGCCGCCGTCAAACGGCGCCAGAAATACCAGCCCCTCAGTCAGATCGTCCGCTGCCGCTGCTAACGTTCCTGAACCGGAAAACACCCCGGAAAATGCCATAATCGAAACGCTGATGAAACAGATGCGGTGAAACACGACATGCACTCCGGGGATAACAGGGATCGTCACCGCCCCCCTTTTAACAGAGAAGCTCCTGATTGCAACCCTCCGCCAATCCCGCTCACCACAGCCACGATCGCATGCACGGCAGCTCGGCCAAATGCCGATCAAATCAGGCGACCGCACAGTGCACCCGCGTTTCAGCATGATTGAGGTATCGGTCGTTTGTTTTTGCGCTGAGCCTTCCAGGCCCTGCTGGTCGTGGGGCGACGATGGTGGGCAGCACAAGGGGCGCTGCCTGGCAGAGGTCGATTGAGAAGACGACGCTTCGACGCACTGATCAATCCGGTCATGCAGCAGATGGCAGTGCCAGTTCCAGTCAGACCGGAGCGCACTTTTCCAGCAGCAGAGATGCAGTCCTGGAATTTGTCAATTCCATTGGTGCTGCCATGAAGCAGGTTCCTCACGGCGCGAGTGATCTGACTGGACAACGCCATGTTGGGGCAGATGCTCCAGCTCCGCCTGACGCTGTGGCTGTGACTTTATCCCTGAAATACGTGTGATCCGAGTGATCCGTAGTCAAAAATACGATCGCATTTTGACCACAGCGAACGCACATCACGCGGATGAATCGCCGAGCTGACAAACAAGGTTGTTCAATACCAGAAGGAATCCATGTCTTCGATGTGCTGCACCACCTCAGTCAAAGACGCCCCGGAGCAGAGTTGCCATTGTGCCCCGAAACTTGCCCTGCCACGAAATCACTCCCAGGGGCTCTTATCAGAACCACGCTCCCCCCTTCCCCCTGCGAGTGGATCGGTTCAAACGACGACAACGCCAACAGCAATTGCACCAGTCCCAACAATTCTGCCGCCCCACCGCCCCCACCGCATGGCAGCCGGAGTCGTTTGGGGACAGAACCTCGGAACGGTTGCAGCGGTTGTATCGGTACGCACGACAACAACGATGCCAGCAATCGCACCGATCTCACCAATTCTGCCGCCCCGCCGTCCCCACCGCACAGCAGCCGGAGTTGTTTGGGGACAGACCCTCGGAACGATTGCAGCGGTTGTATCGGTTCAAGCGATAGCAACGCTGTCAGCGATCACACCGATCGCACCAATTCTGCCGCCCCGCAGCCCCACCGCACGGCAGCCGGAGTCGTTTGGGGACAGAACCTCGGAACGATTGCAACGGTTGTATCGGTTCAAGCGATAACAACGCTGTCAGCGATCACACCGATCGCACCAATTCTGCCGCCCCGCAGCCCCAGCGTACGGCAGCCGGAGTTGTTTGGGGACAGACCCTCGGAACGATTGCAGCGGTTGTATCGGTTCAAGCGATAGCAACGCTGTCAGCGATCACACCGATCGCACCAATTCTGCCGCCCCGCAGCCCCACCGCACGGCAGCCGGAGTCGTTTGGGGACAGAACCTCGGAACGATTGCAACGGTTGTATCGGTTCAAGCGATAACAACGCTGTCAGCGATCACACCGATCGCACCAATTCTGCCGCCCCGCAGCCCCAGCGTACGGCAGCCGGAGTTGTTTGGGGACAGACCCTCGGAACGATTGCAGCGGTTGTATCGG
>CAZLOQ010000116.1:0-4933 GCA_964561125.1 uncultured Chitinophaga sp.
ACTCACACCGAACACGCAGCGTTCGCCTGAGAACTGCCCTTACAGGGCGAAGCTTTCGGCGGCGGGGCCCAACCTGGCATTTCATGCCAGGCTGATAGAACTGGCCCTGCAGGCCGTAACCACAGCTGAGCCCTGGCACGCGTTCATCGGCTTCCCACTTCACAACCTCCCACATCCCACCTCCCACTTTCCCCCCCGCCTCAAAGCGTCTGCAGATAACGGTACAGATCAGCCAGATCCTGATCGTTTGTCCCCCGAAGCAGCCCGGCCGGCATCAGCGAATTGCGCTGCAGCTGCTTCACAGCAATTTCTGACGACTCAATTCGCCATGTCCGGTGCTCCGCATCCCGCAGCAGCAGCCCGTCAACCGACTCGTAGACAATCAGTCCGCTGATCACGCGTCCGTCCGTTGTCTCCACCGATGTCATCTGATAGCGCGCCGAAATGTCCCGGTTCGGTTCAACAATCGCCGCGAAAAGGTCGTCACGGCCGAATCTGCGTGAGACCCCCGCGAGGTCAGGCCCCAGTGACCGACGACCACCGTGACACTTCGCACAACCCTGCCGCTCATACAACCGTCGCCCGCGATCCGCATCCCCCGAATCCCAGGCCACTCGGTCCAGCGAAGCAAGCAACTCACGTGACTCTTCACTTTGATTCACGGGACGATAAGCCGGGTAGCGGGCCTCCAGCCAGCTCTGCCATGACTGGAGCGATTCCGGCTGAGCACGATAGCCGCCTTCACCAAATACGAAGCCATGGGTCTGTTCCGTGTTGTTCTGGAGCAGTCGCAGGGCAGTTTCCCGCAGCCGGTACTCCCGCTTGTCGTTCATGAGTCGCCTCGCGGCCGCCAGCAACGCAAACAGCTCCTCCGGGTCCCGCGTTCCCGGCAGCTTTGTCAGCGCGTTCAGACAGGCCTCCACTGCGTTCAGCTGAACGGATTCCAGTCCCGCCACAAAATGCGGCCGATCAGCTCGCTCCGGCTTTTCCGCCAGCACCACCAGCACCGCATCCCGCACCGACAGATTTCCCAGCTGCGCCCGCAGCAACTGCCGGTGCCCCGCATCGCTCGACTCCCCGATCACAAATACCACATCATTCGTCCACTCCGCTTCCAGGTTCTGCTCCAGATAACGCAGGAAACCGGCAATGGCCTGCGGAATCACCGCCGCCGGAGACTGACTCAGGTACAGCACATGTCCCGGCATCCCGAATTCCCCCTGCTGCGGAATCAGCGAGGGCAGGGCCGGATCCACCCGACATAACGCTGCATAGAGCTCACCCATCCGGTCATCCCAGTTGGTGTCCTGCTTCATCCCCAGTCGCTGCAGCTTGGAATCGATCAGCAGCAAAGCCCGCGCTGTTGACTCCGTTTCCACATACGAACGCTCCAGCTCGATCCGGCTGATCGCAGCCAGTCTGTGAATGTCATCCTGCGGCAGACTTTCCGCTGTCATGCCGCTGATCAGCCGGGTGAGCAGTTCATGGTTCAGCGGCGCTGTCATCGCGAAAAACCGGATCAGTTCCCGATCCAGCAGTTCATCGCCGGATGGAAACTGCCTGAAGATCCGTGCCAGAACCGGGTTCAGTTCCCGCTCAACAGGTTCCACCGCCAGCCGTGGAGCATAACCGTCGAACATCGGCGGACGCCCCTTGACCGGCCCCATGTCGCTGATGGAAAGCTGCAGCAATCGCACCGCCGCCCGCCGGTCTTCCAGTGTTGACTCCTGTGCCTCAAGCACCTCCGCAGCCGTGCGACACCCCTCAGCACTCAACTCCTCACGCCGCTGCAGACGCCCCAGATGAAACCATAACCGCGCACGCATGTGATTCGCCGTTCGCTGCTCCAGCTGCGTCTGCTGCTCCGCACTCAGTCGACCAATCAGCAACGCCGCGGACAGTCGCACCAGACGGTCATCGTCGTTGAGCGAATCAGCGAGGTCAGGCAGGACTTCATCCCAGACCTCCCGCGTTGTGACTCCCGAAAACGCTTCCAGACTCAGCCGTCGCACAAACGCATCCGCGTCGCGCAGAAATGGACGCAGCAGAGCCACGTTGACGGTTGCCGGGTTCTGACGCCCAAGCGCCCATGCGGCCCGGGCACGCACAAGAGCCGATGCCGAAGCGGAAAGCAACCGCGCCGTCTGTTCATCAAGCCCGCCGTGGAATTCCACCAGAATCTCAATCGCCCGCATCCGCTCCTGTTCCGACCGCCCCTCCTGCAATGCCGCCGCCGCAAGCTCCGCTGCAGCCAGCTTCCGCGCTGGCGGAACCCACCGAGCACGCGACCAGGCCGTGTTCGGCTGCAATGCCTGCAGCACGAAGTCAAGCTCATTCCCGATCGATTCTGTGCCGAAGGTCGTTCCGGAATTTTCCGCACCCTCACGGAAAATCCGATAAACGCCGCCGCGGGTTCCCCGGCCGCCGACACTCACGTAAATGCTGCCGTCCGGACCCACTTCCATATCGGTTGGAGCAAATCCGAATTGATTCTGGCCCACCGCAAATTCCACCGGCTCACTTCGCCAGCCTCCGCCGTCCCGCTCCAGAGGCAGCACGAGTATCCGTCCGAATGTCCAGTCCTCAACAAACAACGCCCCGCGATACTCCTCCGGAAACTGCTCGTGACGGTAACACAACACTCCTGTCGGCGAACCCCGACCGAACGCCGCGATCGCTGGTGGTGAATCCGCGTACGTCGCCGGACGCTTCAACCCCGCCGTCACGTATCCCGCATTGGAAGCCGGCAGAACGTGCCAGACCTGAGTCGGCAGGTACCAGGGAAGTGAAATATCCCGCTCGTCATCACTGTCCCACGTAAACACATCACCCGTCCCGGTGAAAGCAAAGTCATAAGCGTTGCGAAATCCATCCGCCACGATCTCACCACTCCGGAGTTCCGGATTGAGTCGCAGCAGGGCCCCGGACACGGGCTTGCGAACCGGTGTTGTTGGAACCGTTGCATACGACTCCGTCACACCGGAATAGTTGCCGGCAATCACATACCACCAGCCATCCGGACCACGCTGGATGGAATGCACATGATGTTCGCCGCCCGCAGCGATCTTCAGGAATGTTTTCCCGGGGCCATCCGCGCGGTCGTCACCGTCGTCGTCCCGAAACAGCTGCAGGCCTTCGTCACCCGCACACAAAAGACTGTTGCCATGGAAGAACATGCCCTGAGCCCCCGTGGCCGGCAGGTCTGCAAATGGCAGCGCAGCATCAGCCGTCCCGTCGCCGTCACGATCCACCAGAATTCGCACGTAACCTGGTCCGGAAACCACCACGCGGCCACGGGAATCAATCGTCAGCGAATGAATGTCGTGGGCAAGGTCGTCGCCGGCATACTGCTGCACCCGGAACCCGGGCGGAACCCGGATTCCGGTCACCTCGGCTTCGTCTCCGAAGACCTGAATGCAACACGCCAGAACCAGCACGCTCCGGCAAATCAGCCGCAATCCCTGCAGTAACATCTGACACTCCCCATCCCTGCTCACTGAACACAGCCGGTCTTACTACTTCACTTCACGAATTCGCAGTTTGCGCCAGCTGACGTCGAAGGGACCTGTACCGGCCGCAATTCCATGCACCTGCAGCCCGATATGGCCGCGCGGATGCGTTTTGTAGATTTCTTCATGTGTCAGATCGGCCACAGGAGAACCGTTGATGAATGTCTGAATCCGTGCGCCCTTCGCCAGAATGCGGAAGTGATTCCACTCGCCGCTCTTCATCAATTCGTGCGGCTTACCTCCCGATTTCGGCTCCGGTGACAGCCAGCCGTACTGCGTCGCTTCCCCGTAAACAAATCCGGCAAATCCAGGCGATCGCTCAATTTCCACCTGAGGACCATGGAAACGCCCCAGACCACCCTCGCCCTGGGGACGACGGCCCGTCCGCTTCTCTTCTGCATCCACATCCGCCACTGTTTTGCCACGGGAACGAATCTGACAGCCGGAATTCAGACTGTCGTGCACACGCACCTCAAACTCGAGCTCAAAATCACCGTACTCCCGCTCCGACATCAGAAACGAATTCGGACTGCCCTCCACCGTCACTCCATGAATCGCACCGTCAACAACTTCGTACTTCGCCTTCCCGTGCTCAGCCATTTTCCAGCCGGACAGGGTCCTGCCGTCAAACAGCGAAACCCAGGGCTCTTCAGCAACAACTGGGCTCGTCATGCTGAAACCAAGCACCGCAAAGACCGCCAGAATTACTGGACGCTGCCAGCCGATTTGCAAATTCATCTGATGACACTCCCTGAGAAGAATAGAGGACGTACGGAGAAGACGTACGGAACAGTCAATCCGGTTTCAGCCGCAGTCTAGCGGCTAACGCGGGCCAGGGGAGTTCGAATCGCGTTTTTTCGCTCGCCGATCCTCTGCCTTCTTCTGCGCCTTCTCCTCGGCTTTCTTCTCTGCTTCTTCCGCCCGCCGCGCTTCAAATGCTCGCACAGCAGCATCCTCCGGAACCGATGTCGGCGGCAGCCTCGACAGACGCGTCAGTGATTTTTCAAGGTCCGGATGGGCAGGATCAAGCTCTCGAATCCGCACCCACTCGTCATACGCCTCAGAATTCCGCCCGGCCTGCTCCAGCACCTGGGCACGACGCAGCAGCAGATCCATGTTTCCCGGCCGCAGCAACAACTGCTCCTGCAGAAAGTCCACCGCCTCATCCGCTCGACCCTGCAACCGCAAATGCTCCGCACGCACCAGACTCAATGGCACCGTCAGCCGAAAACCACCCTCCTCCCAGTATCGCTCCGCATCCTCCAGCATCGCCTGACGCAGCTCCACATTCGATAATTTCTCGGCCGCCAAAGCCGCTGCTTCAAAGGTTGTTGGCGCAAACAGCTCCAGTGCCCCACCAACTCCGAATACGGTCGACGCCGTTGTGAGTATCCCGGGGCGGAAGCGTTCCGCCCCGGGAACTT
>CAZLOQ010000116.1:4943-19142 GCA_964561125.1 uncultured Chitinophaga sp.
CCGAGACCTGCAGTGCATGTCTCCAAACCTCCAGACCCCGCTCAGTATGGCCTGTCAACACCAGATGCTCACCAAGGGCTGCCAGACGATCCGCGGCATTCGGTTCCGCAAACAACACATGATTCACCAGCAGATCCACATCCCCGCGCAACGGCTCAAACACCCCGGCCGACAGCAGCTCCACTCCCACATCAGTCGCCAGCGGCGACTCTCGCAGCAACTTCCATGCTTCCTCCGTCCACGGATACTTCCGCAGCGCTCTCCCCGCCGCCTCCGCAAACAACCTGCGGTCCACCGCAGATTCCACCGTCAGATACCTCAGAGCCAGTGCATGAAAACCCACCGCGCGGAACAGCTGACGCTGCTGCGGAGGTTCCAGCTGCTGCCCACCCAAAGCCTCCAGATACAGCTCACGCTCCGCCAGCCGCATCATCAGCAATACCCGGTAACGCTTCAGCGTTTCATCGTCCGGACGCTTCTCGAGCGCACCACTGACCGCCGCCAGCAATCGATCACCATCTTCAATCAGCCGCGCTGGCTCCGGCTCCAGAATCAATCCACGCAACTCAAGAAACTCACGCTGCACCGCAGCCGCATACCAGCAGTCCCGCAGCAGCGCTGAAGAACCTGTCAGCGTGACGGCCCACAAAAACATCACCGGCAATCGCCTCCCCGCCAGCCTGCGCAGCAATCCACCAGCAGACTCCGCAGACGCCGCTGGTGCAGCCCCCGGCTGAAGTGCCAGGCTTCGAGCCTCCTCGAATCGCCGCTCAAGAATACTCAGCAACATCACCACACCACTCGCAATCCCACTTAGCGCAATGCTGAAATCAAAGAAGTTCTGACCGCCCAGCGAAAATAACAAACACAACACAGCAGAGCCGGCCCAGTCCCCGCAGGAACGCCGGACACCCACGCGAATCGCCTCACCCGCAAACACCATCCGCAAGGCTGAAGATAACGACAGATACACAGGCATCGCACCCAGCAACAGCCCCGCAAAACCACACTCCACCAGCAACTCAAGGTAATAGTTGTCAGCGCGAGCAAATACGCTGTTCGTAAAGTGCCGGGAATAGGGCAGGGCACTGGACGCATAACTCGCATAGCCACTGCCAAAGATCGGAAAGTCCGCAACCGAACGAATCGAATCCGACCAGTGCAGCAGACGAATCGTCGTTGCCGACACCGGATCCTTGAGCGTCTCCAGCTCCGAGACCACAGGCGTATCAAGATCCAGCAGCAGCAACAGACCCAGAGACAGCAGCAGCAACAGACTCAATCCCAGAACACTCATCAGCCAGCGGTTCGTCCGCACACGGCTGGCAAAGAACACCACCACACTCACGATCCCCGCCGTAATCCCAGCCCGCGATAACGTGCCGATGATCGCACACAAAAACAACACACAACTCAGACATGCCGCCGCCTGCACCGCCGTCATCTCCCCGATCCGCCGCGCCAGATGACCAATGGCGTACTGCAATCGCTCCCGACGCGTCGTCTTCACAAGCGTCGGCTGCACCAGAGGCGGAGCCTTCGAAAAGGTGAACCCCGCACAGAAAAATGCAGCCGACAAACACACCAGAAACCAACCCGCTGCATTGTTCGGATTCACGAAATACCCAAATGAATTCTCATCCAGCTGCACCACAGAACCCAGACCCAGCACCGCCATCAATACCCCACTCACCACCAGCGGCACACACGCCAGTACCGCTTTCAACGGCGTCCCCGTCGTCTCGAAAAATACAAACCCCAGAAGTACCAGCGACAGCAACTGATTGATCGCCAGACGCGTTCGCCCAGGCATCGCCGCCCGCGGCACCAAACCCTCACCCGCTCCCTGACCGCCACCCTCAACCGTCGCAGGTAACTCCCCCGCCAACTCGCCGTAAACAGCATGCTCCATCGATAACACCGTCGGGCGCCAGATCGGCAGAAGCTGCAAACCCGACAGCACACACAGCCCCAGCAACGGCAGCACCACCACTGGCAACCGACGCGGAACTCGCCCCGACAACAGACTTCCACCCAGCAGCAACACACCCGACAACAACGCTCCACACTGCAGCATCAGATAGCCACGCGGAACCACACCACCATAGTGCCACGCCGAACCCGCCACCGTCAACGCCGCTGCCACCAGCGCAGCCACACTGAACACGTCACGCACTCGCCAGCCACGACGCGATCGCCGCTCCACACGCCCGCCACCATCGCCCCCGAACCTGACAGCAGCTTCGCCGTCGCGCGAACGCTCTCCCCGACGACGACGACGACGCTCACCCCGCTCTGCAGATTCTTCGGACATTACCAATCCACCCTCATACCAACAGGGCCTTCAAATCCCCCCCAACGAGCCCCCAAACTATCCCATCACCTGCCTTCCTTTGCACCATCGATTCGGCAAATTCGCAACGCGAATTCGGAAATCCCGATAAATTCATCGAACAACCCCGCAAAGCCCCCGTTTTCAAAATTTCGCAAATCACCTAAAGCTTTACCAATTAACAACATAGAGCAGCCCGAGGCCCCCCCGCTCAACACCAGCCACGCAGCCCGCCTTGACGCCCCCCACAACTCCGATACAGTTCCGCCAGTGGTGGTTTGTGGGGAAAAGTGGGAGATCGTGTGGATCACTCACAAGAAAACCGCAGACCAGCCGGTCTGAGCATCCGCATGGCACTCACGGGAACCTACGACCGCTCACTGGATGACAAGCAGCGGCTCGCAATTCCCCGTCCGCTCAAGGATGGTTTTCGGGACGGTGACTCTGAAGATCTGTATCTTGCCCCGGGCAACGAAGGCTGTCTGGCGTTGTATTCGCTTCAGGGATTCGAAGCGTTCGCAGCGCGGATGGCATCGCTGTCCACCGGCAGGGTGGAGGTGCGTAACTTTTTGCGATTGTTCTACGGTCGGGCTGAGCGTGTGCAGGTCGACAAGCAGTCACGCATCCGCATTCCGGAGCGTCTGCTTAAACTGGCCGGCCTGACTCACGATGTCGTCCTGATCGGTGTTCACGATCACGTGGAAATCTGGGATCGGGAACGGTGGGATTCGTTCCTCAACCAGAATGGAGCTCAATTCGACGCACTGACGGCCGAAGCGTTCAATCTGCCCCCGGGCGGAAGCACGCAGCAGCCGCCAGGCGACAACAGAGCTTCGGCCGGTTGATCCATGGAAGGATCGCCGGAAATTCAGGAATCCGCCGCAGCTTACCGGGCTTAGCGGAAGTGACGAGCACAGGGAAGTGCAGCCGTCCTGGAGGTGGCCTCACAAGGCCACAGCTGCCTGCCCCGCACGGTCGGCAAGGATGCCGACCGGGGCAGGCAGCTGGACTCCTCTGGCGACCGGCCTCCCGATTCAGGGAAAACAGTCTCCCAACCGCTGTTTTGCTCCCCGACGGTCCCGCTGTCGCAAACAATCTGACTCGGCGGACACTCTTTATCCGTTTCTCCGCATCAGCCGGAGCCGCAGTCATGTCTTGTGGATTGTCCTGGAATCACCTGCAGCACACAGTACTCCGCCGCATCGCGGTCGTTTTAATCGCAGTGCTCGTTGAAGTTGCCGGTTCGCCCTGTGCTTCGCTCATCGCCGACGAGCACGAAGCACGCGTCGCCCGCTGGAAAGCCGATTTCGATTCAAAAGTTCTGCCGGTCATCCGCGATCGCTGCCTCAGCTGCCACAACGCAGAGAAAACAGAGGGCGAACTCAACCTTGCAAAGTTCGCCACCGGCGAACAGGCCTACGAAGCCGGAGATGCATGGGAACGCGTCGCTCGACGCATCCGCCTGAACGAAATGCCCCCTCAGGGCAGCCCGGGGCTCAATGATCAGCAGAAAGGCGTCTTTCAGCGCTGGGTCGACAACCGCCCTGACCAGGACCTCTGCCGACAACTCGCCTCAGAAGACACCCAAAGCTGGTACCGCGGCTACGTCATGAGTCGCCGACTCACGCGAATCGAATACCGTAACGCCATCCAGGACCTGCTGGGCGTTAGCCCGCCTGTATCCGAGCAGCCACCGGAGGATGGCGCTGGTGGCGAAGGCTTCGATACGGTCGGTGATGCACTGTTCACGTCCACAATTCATGTGGAAACCTGGCTCGTCCTCGCAGATCAGCTTGTTGATCAGGCACTCCCTGCCGACGCCGGCGGCCGCCCGCTGCCAACCCCCAGCCTGCAGTCGCTCCTCCCCGCTGAATCCTGGCAACTGCTCACAGACGGCAGCCCCGAACAGCAGTCCCGTGTTGCCGGCGAACTGCTGGAACGCTTCGCCCGCCGTGCCTGGCGACGGCCCCCGGAACCCGCCGAACTGCAACGACTCACCACGCTCCGACAACTCACCCTGCAACAGTCCGGACCGCTCGCTGCCATCCGCCAACCACTCAAAGCCATTCTTGTCTCACCCCATTTTCTGTTCGTCGTGGAAACCGAACCTGAAGAAACCGGAATCTTCCCACTCACTCCGCACCAGCTCGCCACACGACTGGCACTTTTCCTCTGGTCCTCCATCCCCGACGAAGAACTTCTGCAGGCCGCCGATTCCGGAAGGCTGGCTGACGAATCAGAATACCGCAGGCAAATCGCACGCATGCTCACCCACCCCAGAGCAGCATCACTCGGAGAAAACTTCGGCCTGCAGTGGCTGGGGCTCCGCAACTTCGAAAATCAACGCCCCGATGCCGGGCTCTTCCCCGAATACACCCCGGAACTTGCCCATGATCTGCGCGAAGAAGCCGTTCAGCTGATCACCAGTATTTTCCGGGACAATCGCCCGCTCTCCGATCTGCTCTCCGCCGATTATGTCATCGTCAATCAACGACTCGCCAGCCACTATGGGCTGCCACAGCCCCCCGAAACCGGCTGGCATAAAGTTACCGTCTCAGATCGCAGGCGTGGCGGAGTCGCCACACTGGGCGCCGTCCTGACTGCCGCTTCCTATCCACGCCGCACCAGCCCCGTGCTCCGCGGACGCTGGTTACTCGACGAACTGCTCGGCAATCCCGTGCCGCCACCGCCGCCGGGTGTTCCTCCGTTAGAACAGACAACCGCCGATAATGCCCACCTCACGCTCCGTCAACGGCTGGAAGCCCACCGACTCAAACCGGAATGCGCCGCCTGCCATAACCGCATGGATCCGCTCGGTTTCGGTCTGGAAAACTTTGATCCGATCGGACGCTGGCGCGAACAGGACGGAGGACTCCCGATCGATGCCGCCGGAAAACTTCCTTCCGGTGAACAATTCACCGGCCCCGCTGAACTCAAATCCGTACTGATCAGCCGACAACAGGATTTCCTGAACCACCTCAGCCGCAAACTCCTCGGATTCGCACTCGGCCGGGAACTCAACAAATTCGATGCCTGTGTCGTCGAGTCCTGCGTGAAACGACTCCACGAAAACGGACTGCAAAGCCGAATTCTGATCGAGGAAATCGCCTGCAGCTATCCGTTCCGCAACCGCTACTACAAAAAATCCGAACCCACTCCAACACCCCCCGAAAGTCGCTCCAGTCGCCTTCTGAACGCACTGCGGAAGTTCGCCGAAAAATCTGAAGCCGTCCGCAAACAAAACGAAGCCGCCAAACAGCCACAGCCGCCCACACAGCCCGAGCCCGAGGTCCGTAAACCATGATTCACCACTCCCGACGCAGTCTCCTCCGCGGCACAGGCCTCGCACTCGGCCTGCCCCTGCTCACCTCCCTGCAGCGCCCCGCCGCCGCTGCCGCCGCAACTGCCGCACGCATCACCCCCAAACCTCCGCTGCGAGCGGCCTTCATCTATTTCCCCAATGGTGTCTGGGAGAAATCCTGGATTCCCGAAAATACCGGGCCGGACTACACACTCAGCCCCACACTCCAGCCCCTCGAAACCATCCGCCAGCACACGCTCGTCCTCACCGGCCTCGACAAGAAACACAGCCATGGGGGCGATGGCCACTATGCCAAAACCGCCAACTTCCTCACTGGAATGCCCGTTGCCAAAACCACCGGAAAAAATATCAGCAGCGGCGGCATCTCCATCGACCAGCTGATCGCTCAGCACACCAGCCAGTTCACTCCATTGCCCTCACTTGAACTGGGTACCGAACCCGTCATCAGCGGGATCGACAGCAACGTCGGCTACACCCGACTCTACGGATCCCATATCTCCTGGCAGTCACCCACGCGACCGGTCGCTCGCGAAATCAACCCCCGCCTCGTCTACGAACGACTCTTCGGCAAACGGCTCGCCGGCCAGTCCGCAAAGTCCGCCGAGTTCCAGAACCTCCTCGACTTCGTCCTCGAAGATGCCGATCGCCTCCGCAGCAGACTCGGACGCGATGATCAGTTCAAACTCGATGAATATCTCGATGCCGTTCGCGCCGTCGAACGTCGTATCGAATTCGCCTCCAAACCACGCCCCGCAGGCTGGGAACCCAGCTCCGCAGCCGATGTCCAGCCGCCCGTCCCCGGCACCCCCGCCGACTTCCGCGAACACATCACCCTCATGCTCGATCTGCTCGTCCTCGCCTTCCGCACCGACTCCACGCGCGTCGCCTCCATGATGTTTGCCAACGACGTCTCCGGCAGAAACTTTTCGTTCCTTGACGGTGTCACCGGCAGCCATCACGAACTCTCACACCACGAAAATAATGCCGCCAAAATCAGCCAGTACGAAGCCATCAACCGCTGGCACGTCACCCAGTTCGCTCAACTCCTGCAGAAACTTCAACAGATTCCGGAAGGCGAAGGCTCACTGCTGGATCACTGCATGATCCTCTTTGGCTCCAGCATCTCAGACGGCAATCGTCATGATCCCGACAATCTGCCGATCCTCCTCGGCGGCGGTGGTGGCGGCTCACTTCCCACCGGACAGCACATCGCCTCCAAAGGCCAGACGCCACTCTGCAACCTCTACACCTCCATCCTTGACCGCATGCAGATTCCCGTCGATCAGTTCGGTGACAGTACCGCCAGACTGCTCTGACGGCACACTGCCTGACAGCCCCTCCCTCCCAGGAAGCCACCCCATGCCAGCCCGTCGACACGAACGCGCGCTGCCCGTCAATCGCCGCCAGCTGCTCGGCGCCTCAGCATCCGCAATTGCGGCCGCAGGCTGGGCACTCAATTGCGGTCTCTACGCAGCGCCCGCACACACCACCCCGTCGAGATCCACCCTGAATCGCCCCCGTGTCGGTGCCATCGGCCTGCGGTATCAGGGCAGCGTCATCGCCCACAAAGCCCAGCTCTACGGCGATATCACCGCGGTCTGCGATGTTGATCGCCATGTCCGCGATCAGGCCAAAGCCGCCTTCGGCAGCACACCGTTTGCCTGCGAAAATTACCTCGATCTGATCAACCGCAAGGATGTCGACGTCATCACCATCGGCACACCGGACCACTGGCACACAAAAATGGTCATCGACGCCTGCCGCGCCGGCAAGGACGTCTACTGCGAAAAACCGCTGACACTCACCATCGACGAAGGCAAACAACTCACCCGGGTCGTCCAGGAAACCGGACGTATCGTCCAGGTGGGCTCATGGCAGCGCAGCGATGACCGCTTTCGACTCGCTGTCGAAATGGTTCGCACCGGACGCATCGGAAACCTGCAGAAAGTTGACGTCGTGCTGGGAAAGAATGTCACCAGCGGCTCATTCCTGCCCCGCACTCCTCCCGCACACCTCAACTGGAACCTCTGGCAGGGCCAGACTCCGGACGTCCCCTACATCGAGGAACGCTCACACTATACGTTTCGCTGGTGGTACGAGTATTCCGGGGGGCAGATGACCGACTGGGGCGCTCATCACATCGATATCGCTCACTGGGCCATCAACTCCGATCCCGTCGAAGTCCATGGCACCGCCAGCATGCCCGGCGTCCCGAACGGCTTTAATGTCGCCGTCGATTTTCACGCCACATACAAATTCGCCAACGGCGTCATCATGACCGTCGCGGACAGCGGTGGCGACAACGGCATCCTCTTCACAGGGGATGCCGGACGACTGTTCGTGAATCGGGGAAAAATCACAGGCGCACCGGTCGAAGCCCTCAAAAACCAGCCACTGCCCCGCGAAGACTGGAAGGTCTACAGCCACGATAACCTCGAACGCCCGCCCCGGGCCGGAAAGCTGGATGCCATCATCAATCACATGGGCAACTTCTTCGACTGCGTCCAGTCACGCAGCACGCCCATCTCAGACGTGCTCAGCTCCCATCGGACCGTTTCCACATGCCACCTCGGCAATATCTCCATGCGGCTCGGCCGACCGCTGAAGTGGGACCCGGTCAGCGAAGCCTTTATCAACGACCCGGAAGCTGACACGTGGCTGAAACGTGAACAGCGAAAAGGCTTCGAGACCACCTGATCAATTCCGAATTTCTCATTCCCCTTCTTCCTCTGCCAGGTTTGATATGCCGGAACGCAAAGTCCTGATTATCGTCGGCGACGCCACCGAAACGGTCGACACACTCTACCCCTACTATCGCCTCATCGAAGGTGGTTATCGCCCCGTCGTTGCCGCTCCGGAAAAACGCCGCTATCAGATGGTCCTCCACGAAGTGAAACCCGGCTGGACGATCACAAAAGAATGGGAAGGCTATTCGATCGAAGCCGAAATCGCCTTCCGCGATATCCAGCCGGAAGACTACGTCGGGATCTTCTTCAGCGGCGGCCGCGCCCCGGAATATATCCGCGAGGACACAGACCTGCTGCGAATCACTCGCTGGTTCTGGGATAATCAGCGTCCGATGGCCAGCGTCTGCCATGGTGTTGAAATTCCTGCACGAGCCGGCATTGTCAATGGACTGCGAATGGCCACCGTCGCCAAGTGCCGCTTCGATCTCGAAGTCTGCGGCGGCATTTACGTCAATGAACCCTGTGTCATCGATCGCCATATGGTAAGCGGTCGCACCTATCATGACAGCGGACACTTTGTCGGTCCGTGGATCCGCATGCTCGATGCTCAGTCCGCTGGAGCCCCCGCGACATGACCGCCCCACACCTGCCTCGCCGCTCATTTCTCGCAGCTACCGCCTGCTCACTGGCCGCAGCCAGTGCCCATTCGGCGGCAGCCGTCCCCGTCCCCGTCCAGGCCAGCCAGCCCAGCCTCGGCTTCAGTCTCTACGGAATGAAAACGCTGACGCTGGATGTCGCCCTCAGAACCTGCGCAGAAATCGGCTACTCCCATGTGGAATTCTCTCTCAATCCCGGCTACGTCACCGAACCGTCAGCGTTCACATCCGCTGCCAGACAGTCCGCAGCCAGCCAGCTCCGCAGCCTGAAACTCGGGCTGCCCTGCCTGATGGTGCTCATGAGTCTCACCGCCGACGATCAGACACATGCCAAAAACCTCGACCTCATTCACACAGCCGCCACGCTCGCCAAAGAACTCGTTCCCGATCAGCCGCCCGTTCTGGAAACCGTTCTCGGGGGCAGCCCCGCCATGTGGCCGAACCAGAAAGCCGGCATGGCCGCCCGCCTGAAAGACTGGGCCGCAGCCGCCGAAAAAGCCGGAACCTTCATCGCCCTCAAAGCCCACGTCGGCAGCGCAGTCAACTCCCCCGAACGACTCCTCTGGCTGCTCGATGAAGTCAACTCCCCGTCACTTCAGGTGGCCTACGACTTCAGCCACTTCGAGCTCCAGGGCATCGAGATGGCCGAATCCATGCAACTCCTGCTCCCCCGCACACGCTTCATCCACGTCAAAGACAGCGAAGGCGACGCCGCAAAATTCAGATTCCTCCTTCCAGGAGCAGGGCGGACCGACTATGTCCGATACTTCACGCTCCTGAAAGAGCAGGGATACCGCGGGCCGGTCTGTGTCGAAGTCAGTGGTCAGGTTTTCAGTCAGGCGAACTACGATCCAATCGCCGCCGCCCGGCAGTGCCATACCACGCTCGCAAAAGCCATGTCTCAGGTGTTTACAGGCTGAATTATGAAAACACCCTCTCTCTTCCTCACGATCCTGCTGCTGTTGCCCGCCGCTTTGCCTGCAGCACCAGCCACTGCTGATCCGGTTTCCTTCAATCGCGACGTGCGGCCGATCCTGTCCGAAAACTGCTTCGCCTGCCACGGGTTTGATCCAAAGCACCGTGAAGCCGGCCTGCGGCTGGACACATTCGACGGCGCAACGGCCGAACGCGATGGCGTCCGCGGAATCGTCCCTGGAAATCTCACAGCATCCGCGGTCTGGGAACGCATCCGCAGTACCGATCCCGACACCGTCATGCCTCCCCCGAAATCACACCGAAATCCCCTGTCTGCCGCAGAACAGGACATCCTCAGACGCTGGATCGAACAGGGCGCCCAGTACGAACCGCACTGGTCGTTTCTTCCGCCGAAACGCGATTCATCCGCCGCACAGAATCCGCAAAGCACTCCTGGCACACCCATTGATGCCTTCATCGCCCGGCAGGCCCAACAGCACGGACTCACCCTGTCTCCGCCCGCCCCGCCGGAAACACTGATCCGCCGCATCTCTCTCGACCTCACAGGACTCCCGCCGACCCTCGAAGAAATCGATGCCTTCACAACAGCCTCCGCCACAGATCCCGATGCAGCCTGCCGCGAACTTGTCGACCGACTCCTGCTCAGCCCCCACTACGGCGAACGCTGGGGTCGCTGGTGGCTCGATCAGGCCCGATACGCCGACAGCAACGGCTACTCCATAGATGCCCCCCGACAGATCTGGAAGTACCGCGACTGGGTCGTCTCTGCACTGAACGCCGATCTGCCATTCGACCAGTTCACCATCGAACAGCTCGCAGGTGATCTGCTCCCCAACGCCTCTGAAAGCCAGAAAATTGCCACTGGCTTTCATCGCAACACGCAGATTAATCAGGAAGGCGGCATCGACCGTGAACAGTTCCGCATCGACAGCGTCTTCGACCGCGTCGCGACCACCGGAACCGTCTGGCTTGGACTCACAGTTGGCTGTGCACAGTGCCATGATCATAAGTTTGATCCGATCGAACAGCGGGAGTACTACCAGCTGTTCGCGTTCCTGAATGACCAGGACGAACCCACGCTGAAAGTCTACGACTCCCACGTCAATGTCAGCGCACTGACGAAGGAATTCCGGGAACTTGAAGGCAAACTCACCGCATGGATGGAACAGCACGCGTCGGCACTCTCAGAATGGGAATCCACGCTCACTGCAGACACCCGCAAAAGCCTCTCCCAGGCCATCAATAACGCACTCAATGTGCCCGGAAACAAACGTGGTTTCGCCCACAAACGAACACTCTTCGCCGGCAGCATCGGTGGTGTCGGCCCCTTTCGCGAACTGAACGATCGCTACAACGAACTTGACGTCATTCTGAATCAGGGCACCACCACGCTGGTTCTCCAGGAACGCTCAACACCCCGCACCACCACCGTGTTCGTCAACGGCGACTTCACCCGCCCCGCCGAAACAGTCACACCCGGGACCCCCGCTGTCCTGCCCCCGCTCAACAGCACCGGCCCTCGCCTCAATCGACTCGATCTCGCCAGATGGATCATCAGCCCTCAGAACCCGCTGACGGCGCGAGTCATTGTGAATCGAGTGTGGCAGCAGTACTTCGGTCGCGGTCTCGTGGAGACAGAGAACGACTTCGGCTCCCAGGGCTCACTGCCAACTCACCCGGAACTCCTCGACTGGCTCGCCATCGAATTCATGGAACGCGGCTGGAGCTTCCGCGAACTTCACCGCCTGATCCTGAATTCGCAGACCTACCGCCAGAGCTCCGTTGCCCGCCCCGAACTCCTCGAAAAAGACCCGGAAAACTCTCTGCTCTGCCGCCAGCGCCGCCTGCGAATCGATGCCGAAATCGTCCGCGACGTGGCACTCGCAGCCAGCGGCCTGCTGTCAAAGAAACTGGGCGGCCCTCCCGTCTATCCCCCCGTTCCCCCAGGATCACTCAACGTCGGTCAGGTGCGTCGAGTGTGGGCAGAAAGCCAGGGTGAAGATCGGTTTCGTCGTGGGCTGTACACGTTCATTTATCGAGCCTCTCCGCCGCCATCACTGACGGTGTTCGATGCACCGGAAGGGTTCAACACCTGCACCCGCCGCATTCGCAGCAATACACCACTGCAGGCCCTCACACTGCTCAATGATGTCGCATTCTTCGAATTTGCCACAGCCCTCGAAGCCATCATCCGCAGCCAGGGACTGGAAGTCGCCTTCCGTCGCTGCACCTCCAGAAATCCACAGCCCGAAGAACTGCAGGTGCTCAGTCAGCTGGATCCGCTCACCGCAGCACGCACTCTGCTGAACCTCGACGAAACCGTCACACGCGAATGAATCCCATGACACACCAACTTCCCGCTGTCCCGGAACTCACACCTCTGCTCAATCACCCGCAGCTGCTGCACAGGGCCGCACTGCTGTCGGAGACGCGGCGACATTTCTTCGAACGCTGCGCCGTCGGACTGGGTTCGATGTCGCTGGCCACTTTCGCTGCCCGAAATGCTGCTGCAGCAGCTCAGCCGAAACCTGCAGATCCACTCCAGCCCAAACCGACACATCATCCCGCAAAGGCGAAGAATGTCATCTTCCTGTTCATGGCAGGTGGCCCTTCACAGCTGGATCTGTTCGAACACAAACCACTCCTCAACCAGCTCAACGGCCAGCCCATCCCTGACAGCTACACCGCCGGCAAGCGGTTCGCGTTTATGGACAGCAGCCACCGCAATAACCTGCTTGCATCCAGACGACGCTTCCGGCAGCACGGGCAGTCCGGTACCTGGCTCAGCGACCTGCTCCCGCACACAGCCGGGATTGTCGACGAGATCACCGTCCTGACCACCTGCAAAACAGATCTCTTCAACCATGCTCCGGCCAAGTTCTTTATGAACACCGGCAGCGGCCTCTTCGGTCGCCCCAGCATGGGAGCCTGGATCACGTATGGACTGGGAAGCGAATGCGATAATCTGCCGGGATTTGTGGTGCTGCAGAGCGGTCCACGCGGCCCCCGCGGAGGTGCCGTGCTCTGGGGCAGCGGTGTGCTGCCCACGTCCTTCCAGGGAGTCCCCCTGCGTAGTCAGGGTGACCCGATTGTCAACCTGTCCACACCAGCCGGGATCACCGCCGAACAGCAGCGGCAGGTCATCGATGCCGTCACCACCCTGAATCGCCAGCGTTTGAATTCCACCGGTGACACCGAAATCGCCACACGCATCAATGCCGCAGAAATGGCATTTCGCATGCAGTCGAGCGCACCGGAACTGATGGATACCTCCGGAGAAACCCGGCAGACACTGGACCTCTACGGCATTCGGGATCCTCAGGAAGCCAGTTTCGCACGCAATTGTCTGCTCGCCCGCCGGCTTGTGGAAAGGGGAGTGCGCTTCGTCCAGCTGTATGACACCAACTGGGACCACCATGGAGGTGCCACCGAAAATCTGGAACAGCATCTTCCCGAAAAAGCCAGAGACATCGACCAGCCCTGCGCCGCACTCGTTCGCGACCTGCAGCAGCGTGGACTGCTCGACAACACCATCGTCATCTGGGGCGGCGAATTCGGCCGGACACCGATGGGCGAAGTTCGCGAATCCACCGGCCGAAATCATCACATCGATGCCTTCACCATGTGGTTCGCCGGCGGCGGCTTCAAACAGGGACAAACCTGGGGACGCACCGATGAATTCGGCTTCGGAGCAGTCGAAAACCCCGCCCATGTCCGCGACATCCACGCCACACTCCTGCACCAGCTTGGAATCAACCACGAACGCCTCACCTTCCGCTCCCAGGGCCTCGACTTCCGCCTCACCGGCGTCCACCCCGCACACTTCATCGAAGGCATCGTTTCGTAAAAAGACAGCCCCCCGGGAACAACGGCCTGAAGGGCCGCAAAGAAGAACCCCGGAGCTGACCCCTCAGGGCTATTCTAGTCTCCGGCAGGCCCAGGTGTTACGGAACGCGACGAGTCCCCGAGGCCTGAAGGGCCGTTCTCTGAAAGCCTGGGTCGGCAGGCCCAGGTAGTACGCGACACGACGAGTCCCCGAGGCCTGAAGGGCCGCTCTCTAAAAGCCTGGGCCGGCAGGCCCAGGTGTTACGGGAAACGACGAGTCCTCGAGGCCTGAAGGGCCGTTCTCTAAAAGCCTGGGCCGGCAGGCCTAGGTGGTACGCGACACGACGATTCCCCGAGGCCTGAAGGGCCGTTCTCTGAAAGCCTGGGTCGGCAGGCCCAGGTAGTACGGGACACGACGAGTCCCCGAGGCCTGAAGGGCCG
>CAZLOQ010000117.1:0-5592 GCA_964561125.1 uncultured Chitinophaga sp.
CCTGGCGCTGTGCAGTCAGCATTTTCGTGCCTCTGCCAGACTTGTCCTTTTTTCGTGTATTTCGTGTCTTTCGTGGTTCAAACCGGACACCGTGGTGATCAACAACCACGAAAGACACGAAACACACGAAGGGAATCGCAAAGGCAGCAGGACTTTACTCGACAGCGCCATGCTGGGTCAGTTGTTCCGGCTTCGTGGTCAAAAATCGGTGTCGTCCAGCAGTTGCCAGCACTTCCAGAGTGCGCGGGGGTAGTGAAAGAAACTCTTCCAGAGATTCCCCTTCAGGGTCACTGAAAGCTTTCCATCCCGGTGCAGATAGCCGAACCATTCACCGTGCAGGCGATCATGGAAGTGGCGGAAGGACCAGTTGAAGATGACACAGTGCCAGTCGAGGTACTTCGTGCTGCCCGTGAGTTTCCATGCCAGCAGCGTGGCGATCAGCGCCTCATTGTGCGGCCACCAGAATTTCATATCGTGCCAGTATTCCTGAACGGGACGGTCGCAGACATCGCGGAAATAGAAGAGTCCTCCAAATTCCGAGTCCCAGCCGCGCTGCCACATGCAGTCCAGCATGCCGCACCCAAGCTGCGTCAGCTGGCTGTCACCGCGTCTTCGCGCCTCCTCAAGCACGAACCACGCTCCTTCGATCGCATGTCCTGGATTCAGGAGGCGGCCGTCGAAGTGATCGGCAATGCTCCCATCCGGCTGCACCGCCTCCATCACACACCCCAGTTCCGGTTTATAGAACAGTTCTGCAATCTCCCGGATGCAGCGGTCAATCCACTTCACAAGGTCACCACTATCCGCCGGACTTCCGGCCATTTCCTGAGCAGTAGCGATGGTAATCATCCTCGGGGCGAGCCCCAGCAGCGGGCGTTCATCGGTGAACTTGGGGGGCATTCGTCGTGGCGTAAAGTTCACGTCCACAAACCGTGCGAACAAATTACGGGATAACTCAGCGGACTGCTCAGCTCCCGTGACAGACGCATATCGGGCCATGGCAATTGCAGCAAAGGCCTCCGAATACACATAACGTCGCCGACGAATCGGACGCCCCTCGCGGGTCACATGGAAGTACATCTGTCCGCGGCCTGACGCACCGGGCGCACCGTGGTCTGCCGCCGAAAACCCGTGTCGCTTCAGAAATTCCAGTCCGCTCTCTGCCCAGCTCAGCCACTGACTGCGGCGGGGATCAGCGTGCAGCTGCGGTGTTTCCACCAGCGTCAGCAGCATCCAGGCCATACGTCCCTGAGCCCAGATTGATTTGTCCGTGTCAACGACCGTTCCATCGCGGTCCACACAGTGCAGGTAACCCCCGTACTGGTGATCGAGACAGCGTGGAAACCAGAACGGCAGGCAATCATCCAGCAGCAGATGCCGATACAGTGCAGCCGCTGCAGCCCGGCCGCTTTTTGTGGCCAGGGAAGCTGGCTCCAGTTGATACGGATCCGATGTGGACTCCTGACTCATTTCGCTTCACCTTCAGCCGAGTAACCCCTCGATCACCCGAGCCGGCAACACTCCCGTCAGACGCTGATCGAGACCCTGATAGCGGAAGGTCAGCCGTTCGTGGTCATATCCCAGCTGGTGCAGGACTGTTGCATGAAAGTCACGAATATGCACCGGGTCCTTCACGATGTTGTAGCTGAAATCGTCCGTCTCTCCGTAAATGGTGCCCCCCTTGAATCCACCTCCGGCCATCCACATTGAAAAGCACCGCGGATGGTGGTCGCGTCCATAATTTCGCGGGCTCAGGCCACCCTGAGAATAAATCGTGCGGCCGAATTCACCGCCCCAGATCACCAGGGTTTCATCGAACAGTCCACGCTGCTTCAGATCAGTAATCAAACCATAAGCTGCGCGATCCAGATCGCGACACTGATCAGGAAGCCGACCCGCTACGTTGGCGTGAGTGTCCCAGTTGTTGTGATAGATCTGCACGAAACGCACTCCGCGTTCCACCATCCTGCGGGCCAGCAGCATGGTGTTCGCCAGTGTGCCAGGACGCTGGGCCGCTTCGCCGTACAGCTTCAGAGTCGACGCCGGTTCTGTTGACAGCGCAGTCAGCTCGGGCACGCTTGCCTGCATTCGAAATGCCAGTTCATACTGGGCAATCCGCGTGCGAATCTCCGGGTCCCCAAGCTGCTCCCACGCCAGATTGTTCAACGCGTTCAGACCGTTGAGCGTACTGCGACGAACTTCGCGAGGAACTCCCGGCGGATCGTTCAGAAACAGAATCGGATCCCCGGATGTGCGGAAAGCCGTCCCTGCATGCTCACCGGGCAGGTAGCCAGCCGACCAGAGACGTGCCGAAATCGCCTGCACCTGCTCCGTATTCGTCGGTCGGGCCACCATCACGACAAACGAGGGCAGATTGCGGTTGAGCGCCCCAAGCCCATAAGAGGCCCAGGCACCCAGACACGCACGACCAGTCACCTGATTGCCGGTCTGCATCAGGCTGATGGCCGGTTCATGATTAATCGCCTCGGTATGCATGCTGCGGACAAAACACATGTCGTCAGCCACTCGCTGCAGATTCGGCAGCAGCTCACTCATCCACATTCCGCAGTCGCCCGCCTGACTGAAGCGAAACATGCTGGGAGCAATGGGGAAACGAGCCTGACCGGAGGTCATGGTTGTCAGCCTCTGGCCTCCCCGGACAGATTCCGGCAGGTCGCGGTCATACCACTCCTTCATTGCCGGCTTGTAATCCAGAAGATCCATCTGCGGCGGGCCGCCCACCATGTGCAGCCAGATGACCGACTTCACCCGCGGAGGCACATGCGGCGGGAACGCGCCCGGGAATGAACTGCTGCCGCGGGATGTTCCGGCAGCAATGGAGGATTCTTCGAGCAGTCCGGCCAGCGCCGCAGCTCCCGTCAGACAGGATCCGGATGAGAGCAGATGTCGCCGTGTCAGATGCAGTCGCAGTTCATTCTGCAAGCTCATTTCAGTGCTCCTCTGTTGCATTCAGAATTATTTGTTCAGCACTTCATCCAGATTCAGCAGTTGATTGCAGAGCACTGTCCAGGCAGCAAGTTCCCCGGATGCAATCGCAGCGTCGTGCGGTCGTTCGCCGATCTCAATCACCTTCTGTGCATCTTCAGGATTGGCTGTGTACCATGTTCTGAGTTGCTTGAGTGACTGCTGAAGCACCTCGAGTTCAGAACTACGAGGCACACGGCACAGGAGCAACTCATACACCCGCAGCAGACGCGATTCATCTTCCTCTGCAGATTCACGGAAGGCACGTTCAGCCAGCACCCTGGCAGCTTCCACCAGCTGCTCATCGTTGAGCGCCGCGAGCGCCTGCAGGGGAGTGTTGGTGCGCTCCCTGCGAACCACACAAAACTCCCGGTTCGGAGCGTTGAAAATGTCCATCGCGGCCGGTGGTGCCATTCTTTTGACAAATGTGTACAGACTTCTTCGGTACAACCCGTCACCCGCGTCACGCTGGTAGCTCCGTGTGTTGCTGACATTCATCGCGATCGCCTCCCACACCCCCTCCGGCTGATAAGGCTTTACACTCGGACCGCCAAGTCGCCGCACCAGCAGACCACTCACCGCCAACGCATTGTCGCGAATCATTTCGGCATCCATCCGAAATCGCGGGCCACGCGACAGCAGACGGTTGGCAGGATCCCGTTCGAGTGACTCAGGCGATACAATCGCCGACTGCCGGTAGGCGGCTGACGTCACCATCAGCCGCACCAGTCGCTTCACGTCCCAGCCGGATTCCCGGAATTCAACGGCCAGCCAGTCCAGCAGCGGCTGATTGACCGGCAGCTCACCGGAAACTCCAAGGTCGCCAGTGGTCTGCACCAGTCCCGTACCGAAAACTTCCTGCCAGTAGCGATTGACAGTCACCCGTGCCGTCAGCGGATGCTCGGGGCTTACCAGCCACCGCGCAAGCCCAAGGCGATTGCGGGGACCATCGGCAGGAAATGGGGGAAGCACTTCCGGGGTGTCGGCCGTCACCTGCTCGCCCCGCTTGTCATACTCGCCGCGCGTGAGCACGTACGCGGTCGCTGGCTCGGCACGTTCGGCCATCACATGCGCAACCGTACCGCGGGCACGAATCTCGGTCAGCTCGCGTTCCAGCCCCTGCAGAGCCGCCTGCCGCTGCTGTGACTGCACGTCCACCGCACGCTGCCAGAACTCCCGAAGCACCTGCTGGTGCTCCGCTGTTCGTGCGGCAACAGGCATCGTCAGAATTGACGCCACCTGACTGACGCCCGCAAGCACCTGCACCTCGTCTTCGGTCAGCAGCCGCGAATACAGCTGCAGGTCCCTCACCGCTGCCGTCACCGCCTCACCCACTGATCGCTGCCCCAGCCGAAAAGCTGTGCCGGTCCGCACTGACTGGTCCCGCAGCGAATCATTCTCGATGTTCACTTCCTGCAGTCGACCATTGATCCACACACGCACGCCCGAAGCTGAACGTCGACCGTCCCATGACACCACTGCATGCACCCATTCATTTGCCGGAATCTGACTCCGAGTCACCACCTTGATGGCCTGGTCCGGCCAGGTGCCAATAATGTGCATTCCAATCCGCCGCTGCTGCAGCCAGAAGTCCCAGCCGCGAAATCCCGGCGGAGCATCCATCCGAGCGCAGATCGCACCATATCCATCAGAGGCCGGCACTTTGATCCAGGCGGCAACGGTGAAAGCAGAACCGGCGTCGACATCTCCGACATCAGCAATGTCAAAGGCCGCCCCCTGCAGGCTGAGCGCCGGACCGGCAGGAGTCGTTTCCCACCGGGCTGCGGCCGCGATCGGCAGCTGCTGTTGATCACCGCCCCGCTGCAGAAAGGCACCCCGACCATCCGGAGTCGGCCCGGCGAGTTGCAGTTGCAGTGCGGTTTGATCGACCGTCAGCCCGGCGGTTTCAGGAGTGGCGGCAGCAGCCCAGGCCGTAAACGCCGGCTCAGCTTCTGCCCGCCGGGCGACTACTGCCTCACGTGCCGCACTGATCAGGCCAGGCAGCTCCCGAAATCTCTCGCGGTCCTCAAAAAGAGGCACCGGAATCACCGGCGGGGTGTCCCTGATGTTGCCATCCCGAACAGCCTGCGTAGTGTTGTTGAAGTAAGCAGCCAGCTCGTAAAATTCACGCTGACTGAACGGATCGAACTTGTGGTTATGACAGGTCGCACAGCCCGTTGTCAAACCCAGCCACACCGCCGATACCGTCTCTGTGCGATCCCGTGCGTACAACACCGCGTATTCCTCGTCTATGATCCCGCCCTCGTTCGTTGTCATGTTGCAGCGATTAAACCCGGAGGCAATCTGCTGATCCAGCGTGGGGTTGGGGAGCAGATCACCTGCGAGGTTTTCAATGGTGAACTGATCAAACGGCATGTTGCTGTTGAAGGCCCGGATCACCCAGTCCCGGTATGCCCACATTTCCCGATAGTTGTCGAAATGGATGCCGTGTGTGTCCGCGTAGCGGGCGTAATCGAGCCAGTATCTGCCGCGATGCTCGCCCCACTCCGGCAAGGCCAGCAATCGGTCAACATAACGCTCCCACGCTCCCGCTGCCGAATCAGTCAGAAAGGACCGCAGCAGTTCCGGAGTGGGCGACAAACCGGT
>CAZLOQ010000117.1:5602-11473 GCA_964561125.1 uncultured Chitinophaga sp.
CGCAGATGTCAGACGCGATACCACGAAGGCATCCAGCGGATTGCGTACCCAATCCCGGTATTCCGCCGGAACCGCAGGAAGCTCGCTTTTCACCGGAGCGATGTAGGACCAGTGCTGCTCGTACGCAGCTCCGCTCCGGATCCAGTCCTCCAGCAGACGCCGCTGACGCTCTGTTAAAGACTTCTTCACTTCCGGTGGCGGCATCACTGTCTCGGGATCGGTCGAAACAATGCGCCGCATCAATTCACTTGCATCAGGCTTGCCGGGAATAATCGCCCCGGAAGAGACGGCCGCCTCACGCATGTCCAGACGCAGGTCAGCCTGCCGACTGGCACTGTCAGGACCGTGACAGGAAAAACATGCCTCGACAAGGATCGGACGAATGTCCGCGTTGTAACCAGGCTCCTGTCCCGCGAGCGGCAAAGGCAGCAGGACCGTGGCGGCAACCCAGAAAAGACTTCGGGAATACGCAAAACGCGAAAACATCGTTCACTCCCGTCGTGCTGGAGCAGGTGGAGACCACTGAGCAGATGCCACAGTTTCTCTCGCCCTGACTTCGGATGTCCAGCCTGAAAGGAGTCCCGGCAGTTGCGGTTCCGAAAGTCGGAAGCCACAGGCCACAGGCCACTGTTTTTCCCGATTACAGGAAAACACGAAAACAATTTGGATTCCCGATCGGATCAGGCATTTGGTAGCTACTGCAAGTATGGTTGACTGCTCCACCGGAATGGAAGCACTGATGAACGGAAAACAAAATGGCGGCGTACGCACACAACCCAGTGGTACCGGCATCCGGACAACCAGCCGACGAGGCAGCCTGAGCGTGGCGCTGATCACTGAAGACGAATCGCTCCGGGACACAGTCAGCGACGCCCTGAAATCACTCGCAATCCAGCCCCGGAAGTTCCTGACTCCGTGGCACTTTGAACAAAGTGCCAAGGCAAACAACTGCGATATACTGATCGTGGAACAGCAGCATAAGTTGAATCCAGCCGACCCGTTTCTGGCGAAAGCCCTGAAGCCCCCGCAGCGAACACGCCTGATCCTGCTGGCCGAATCACCAACGACCAGAAGTATCGTGGCGATGATGAAAGCCGGAGTTGATTCGGTGCTGGACAAGCCGGTTTGCCGCGATTCTCTGCGGCAGGCGATCGTGCAGGCTGCTGCCACCGAGGGGCGTGAAGGCAGAGTTCTCTGCGGCCACTTATCCGGTGCCGGTCGAAAAACGCTGCATAGACTGACCGACCGGCAGCAGCGCGTCGCAGAATTGATTTATCTGGGACGATCCAACCGCCAGATTGCCGAGACGCTGTCGATATCTGTGAAAACTGTGGAATCCCATCGCACGCAGATCATGCACCGTCTGGAAGTCCAGTCTGCAGCGGAGTTGATCCGCCTGATGGCCAGGCGGAAAACAACCTGACGCCTGCGTACCAGGGTGAAAAATGGGACCGGCAGGATTCGAACCTGCAACCAAGGGATTATGCACCCCACTTCGGTTTTCACCGCCCCTTTCGGGTTTGTGGTCCGGACCATCCCTTCAGTCGGCCCTGCAGCCGACTGTCTGCCGTCTGGTCTCTACACCTTCCGTGGTGACACCAGGCAGTGACACCACAGCTTGGCTCGGGATTGGCGTGACGAACGAATGTCCGCTTCAGCGTTCCCCGAGTTTGACAGATTCTACGGCTGATAAAAGCCGCAACCCAATTGGTGAAGCCATTCAGAAGGCATCCGAATTCTTTGCCAAAGGCGCCGAAAACGAGTTCCCTCCGGGCAGGCTACACCACCTAAGTCCCCTGCTCTGACCGTTGAGCTACGATCCCATGCCGAAAGTATATCACCTTTTGAGACGCCTGTCGAACCCGCCTGTTGAGTTTCAGGGTAACCGTTCACAGCCGCCTCACCGAGCGGGGAGCAACCCAGGGCCGTCCGCAACTTCAAGAACAAACCGGCTTCACCCGCTCTGCAAGGGACTGTCCCTTTTTTTCTGCGCTGCAAAGCCTTAATATCAAGGGACTTACGGCGGCATCTTCCGCCACAGACAGACCAACGGAGCGACCGACGGAAGACGGTGCACAGCAACCGGCTGACTGCTGCGTGGTTGTGTTATTCCCCGTGCTCAAGCACAAGCAGGCGGAACTGGAGGTGCTCCGGCTGGCGAACGGGGAGCAGGCGGTCGTCGTAGAGTCGGAGCGACCAGCCGTCGGCCGTGGCGGCGTCTGCGAAGGCCCCGGCGTTGGCTCGACCTGCGTCGCCGATCCAGACAATTCCGCCTGGCTTCAGGAGTCGTTTCAGGGTGATGAGTAAGGGAGCGTGTGCAGCACGGTCGTAAAGGATGTCGCTGCCGAAGAGAAAATCAAAGGGGGCGAATTGCGTTGGTGGCTGGTGCCATCCGAATACCAGTCCCTTGGCGTGAGGATGACCGTTCAGGGCTGCGTTGCTGAGTGCCAGCCGAACGGCTTCAGGTGACTGATCAGAGAACGTGACTGTTAATCCGGCAGCAAGGGCAGCGATCCCGGTGAGACCGACTCCACAGCCCAGTTCGAGCGCTCGCTGGCAGCGGGGAGCAGCCTGGAGGATGAGTTGTGCGGTCAGGGGTGCGGCAGCCCAGAGCAGTCCCCAATAAGGATCCCAGCCTGGGCGTCCCTGAGCTTCGCCGGTGACAGCTTCATCCAGCATTTGCGCGGGATCGGGCAACTGAAGTTGGAAGGGGCGACCTGCGATCAGCAGTGACTGGAGTGGCATGGGTCAGAACTGTGAGAGAAACCGCAGATCGTTTTCGTAGAAGCGGCGAATATCGTCAACTGCGAAGTGCTTCATGCAGAAGCGTTCGATTCCCAGTCCGAAGGCAAAACCGCTGTAGATTTCAGGGTCGTAGCCGACTGCCTGAAAAACGGCAGGATCAACCATTCCGGCGCCGCCGATTTCCATCCATGAGTCGCCCCATTTCATATCCACCTCGACGGAAGGTTCCGTGAAGGGGAAAAAGGATGGGCGGAAGCGAATTTCGACACCGGGGCCGAGAAAGCTGCGGGCAAACTGGCTGAGGACGGTCTTGAGTTGTGCCATGCTGACATGGCGATCGACGAGCAGCCCTTCCATCTGGTGAAACATACAGGAGTGGGTGGCGTCGATGGTATCCGGTCGATAGACGCGTCCGAGTGACACGATGCGGACGGGGGGGGCAACCTTTTCCATGGTGCGAATCTGCACGGTGGAAGTTTGGCTGCGGAGGAGCACAGGACCGCCCAGGGTGGCGCTGGCACAGGCGATGTAGAAGTTATCGAGCGGATCGCGGGCGGGATGATCTTCGGGGATATTGAGGGCATCAAAGTTGTGGCGTTCGTCTTCGATTTCCGGTCCATCAACCACAGTGAAGCCGAAGCGTCCCATAAGTTCGCGGAATTCGGACATGACCTGGGTGATGGGGTGCAGGCGTCCGAGCCGGGGGCGATCGCCGGGGAGTGTGACGTCGAAGTCGCAGGCTGTTTTAGTGGCCTGCTCGGCGAGCTGCTGCTGGCGAAGTTCCAGCTGTTCAGAAACGGTTGTGCGAACTTCGTTGAAGCGGCGACCGACAGCGGGTTTTTCGGCCGGAGGAGCGGAGCCGACAACTTTCTGCAGGTCGCGAATGCGGCCGTTTTTCTGCCCAAGAAATTCGATGCGGACCTTTTCGATGCCAGCGATGTCCGTGGCGGAAGCGATGGCGGCGAGCGCGGCAGATTCAAATTCTGCGAAAGCAGCAGGAATGTCCATAGTGTGGTGCGTTGAAAGGGGAGGTGGAAAAGTGTGGTGTGGAAGTTTAGCAGCAGAGGAGGGCGGATGAAACCGGGAAGTTGTGGGTTCAGCGGGAAACGGCGGGCGTTGCTGTGTGGCCATTGTCATCATTGTCTGGCAGCATGAGACTGTCAGAGCCGGCCGGCGATGCAGTTGACGGGGGAGCCTGCCTGCGACGTCTGGGGCCCGGAGGGGTCTTCCAGCGGCGATGCACCCAGAAGTATTGTTCCGGAGCGCGGCGGATGAGTGATTCGAGGGCGGCCGTGAATCGCCGGGTGAGCAGTTCAACGGCGTTGGCCGACTGGAAGTCCTGGGGGTCAATGATGTCTTCGGTTGTCAGGCAGAAGCGGACCCAGCGGGCTCCGCGCTGAGCTTCGGGCGGAAGTCGCCAGGCACCACCGACGATGATCAGGGCATTGAACTCCAGGGCAAGCAGTGCAATGGATTTGAATGTCGACGCAGGGCGACCGAAGAAGTCCACAAACACTCCACTGCGGCCGGCGTCCTGATCGCAGAGGAGTGAGACCATCCCGCCGGCAGCCAGCCGTTCGGCGATTTCCGGACCGGCCCCCGACTTGGAAAGCACCAGATGTCCGGTCGACTGCCGATACCGCAGAAACCACCGGTGCAGCCACGGGTTATCCAGATCCCGTGCGACGACTCCCATGGGAAAACCGAATTCACCAAAAGTCTGCAGACTGATTTCCCAGTTGCCAAAGTGTCCTCCAAGGAGCAGTACCGGGCGGTCTGATAACAGCGCCTGAACGCATTCATTGCGTTTTTCGAACTGCAGGATTTCTGCGCAGGTTTCGAGCCGAAACTGTCCGGGCAACTGCACCAGCTCGATCACCATGCGAAACAGATGCGTCCACATCCCCTGAATGATCTGCTGCACGCGCGCGTCAGTGAGGTCATCACCGAAGGCTGTCCGCAGATTGGCGCTGGCGATATCAAAGCGGCTGAGTCGCCTGGGGAGAAGGTGCAGGAGGACCCACGCGAGTCCCGCCGACAGGCCAGCCGCAATCCGCACGGGAAGCCTGCGTACGGCACCGACGAGGGACAGGAATACGAGGTATTCTGTGAAATGCCGAATGGTGAGCAGACGCATCAGGCAGCGGCTTTCGTGGTCGGTGTCTGCAGCCGTCGCCAGAGGAGCAATTCGAGCACTTCACCGACATCCTGTCCGGCAGCCTCGATGGACATGGGAACAAGGCTATGCGACGTCATTCCCGGTACCGTGTTGATTTCCAGAATACAGAACGTACCGTCCGGAGCGAGTCGAAGGTCAGTGCGGCTGATGGCTGAGACACCGCAGACGGTGACGGCCTGCAGCACAGCCGGCAGGAGGTCATTCGGGAGTCCTGCAGGAGCAGTCTGGTACCGTGTCTGCTGATCCCTGTATTTCGCCTCATAGTCGTACCAGGGGCGTTCCGGGAGGATCTCGACTGCGGGGAAGAGTTGGCCATCGATGACCGGTACGGTCAGTTCGCGGCCGGCGATCCAGCGTTCCACCACAATTTCCGGTCCCCAGTGAAAGGCTGTCCGCAGGGCATCGGGAAGCTGCCCCCAGTCGTGCACACAGGAAATTCCGATGCTGGATCCCTGTTCGGAGGGTTTGACGACGAGTGGCAGGCCGAGAATTTCGGCGTGCTCCCTGACGGTCGTCGGGGGGGTGTCTGCTGTGGCGGTGAAACCGGGCGCGACGGGGAGGCCGGCCATCGCGAGTTTTTTTCGAGTGGCGGATTTGCTGAAGGTCAGGGCCGAGGCTGCTGCGGAGCTGCCCAGCCATGGGATTGGCTGCTGTTCAAGTTCGCGCTGCAGGGTGCCGTCTTCAGCACCGGTCCCATGCAGCAGTGGAAGAATAATGTCGATATCGGTCCCCGCGGCGTTGCCGGTGATGCCTGACAGTGGCGTGCAGGCTGGATCGAGCAGGTGCACGCTGTGACCGCGGTGGCTGAGCGCCCGTGCGACGGAGTGGCCGCTTTCGAGGCTGACATCCCGTTCAGCCGATGTTCCGCCGGCCAGCAGCAGGATCCTCAGCCGGCTGGTGGCGGGATCGGAGCCGCGACTGGTCACGTGAGTCTCCGGGAACGGCAC
>CAZLOQ010000117.1:11514-19124 GCA_964561125.1 uncultured Chitinophaga sp.
AGGTGCAGGTGCGGATCCCGATAACGGGTCAGTGCTTGAAAAACCGGCCGAGCGAGCGTTACCACACCTGAATCTCCAGCTCGAGTTCCACGGAAAACTTAGCCGCGACAGCCGACTGAACGCGGGCGATGAGCTGTTCGATGTCTGAGCTGGTTGCGCCGGGTTCGGTGACGATGAAATTGGCATGACGGTCGCTGATCCGGGCTTTGCCGACAGACGCATTTTTGAGTCCGCATTGCTCGATGAGCGCACCCGCACTGAGACCGCGGGGATTGCGGAAAATGCAGCCGGCCGACTGGTCGGCGAGTGGCTGCGTGGAGCGTTTCATGATCCAGTTTTTCCGCATGCGTTTGGTGAGTTCGTCGGTGTCATCCCGGTGGAGTTCAAGTTCTGCAGAGAGAAGCACAAGATCCTGGATGCTGCTGCGACGGTATGAAAAGGAGAGTTCGTCGCCCTGGCGAGTGGCAACTTCACCGGCCTGTGTGAGGACCATTACTGAGCGGATGAGCTGACCGATGTCTCCGCTGCGGCCACCACTGTTTCCCGCCACGGCACCACCAATGGTTCCGGGGATGCCCACCAGATGTTCCATGCCTCCCAGTCCGGCCCGCGTGGTCTCGGTGATGACGGCCGACAGAAGTGCTGCGGCGCCAGCCTGCACGGTTGTGCCTTCAATGCGAATCTGAGACAGCAGCGGCGCGGTGAGCCGAATGACGGCGCCGCGAACGCCGGCATCACGAACCAACAGATTCGACCCGCAGCCGAGAATGTGAATGGGTAACCCGTCAGCGCGGCAGGCAGATACAACTGAAAGGAGCTCCGGTTCAGTTCGTGGTGTGAGCAGGTAGTCGGCCGGACCACCGGTGCGGAGCCACGTGTAGTCAGCCAGCGATACGTCACGCTGCAGAATCTCTGGGAATTGTTCGATGGATTTCGTCATGAATCAGATTCGTCCTGCCTGCACCCATAGTGATGAGAATGTCGCCTGCATGGACCGCATCGTCCAGATTTTCAGGCACTCGGTCAAGATCCCCGACCAGACTGGCGTGACCGCCCGCCTGGCAAATCCGTCGCACCAGCTCCTGGGAAAGTTCCAGCCGTGCCGCCTGGGGAGCCGTTTCGCGAGCTGCAAGCACCGGAGTGACAATCACCCTGTCGGCAAGGGTGAGGGATTTCGCGAAGGGCTGGAGCAGCACGTGAGTGCGGCTGAGCTGGTGCGGTTCAAAGACAGCGACAACTTTACGATCCGGATACATCCGGCGAATGGTGCGCAGCGTCACATCGACGGCTGTCGGGTGATGTGCGTAGTCGTCGAAGAGTTCCACACCACGCCATGTTCCGCGATACTCGAAACGTCGACGCATTCCCGGAAAAGTGGACAGCAGCTGTGCGGCAGCGCGGGCGGGAATTCCGCGTTGCACTGCGGCCAGCACCGCGGCAGTGGCATTTCTGAGATTGTGTTCGCCGGGAACACGCAGCAGCAGTTCGATCGGGGCATCGGAACTGGTGGCGGTCTGGAGCGTTCCGGTGGCACTGAAAGAGCCTGGGCGAGCAGCATGCGGTGTGAGCTGCCAGTCGGCAGGTCGGGAAGTGGCCGACCAGGAAACGGCTGGTCCGCGAACAAAATCGGCGGCAAGCTTTGAAGATGCCGGGCAGTCGGAAGAATAGATCAGGGCACCACCTGGCAGCATGCGGTCAAGAAACGTGGCAAAGGAGTCAGTGGCAGCAGAGGGTGTGGTGAACCAGTCGAAATGGTCCGGCTCGATGCCGGTGAGCACGCACTGTGCAGGCTGCAGTGAAAGGAAAGAATCGCGGTATTCGCAGGATTCGATCACGGCGGCGCTGAAGCGGGAGGGACCCGATACGGGTGAGTGACCGGAGTCACCGGATAGAAACTGGGCGCCGATGTAGCGGGCCGTGGGCCATCCCGCGTGATGCAGAATCCACCAGAGCATCCCGGTTGTTGTGGATTTCCCGTGGGTGCCTGCGACGCAGAGTTGCGGGACATCAGCGAACTGTTCAGCCAGGGCGCTGGGGAGGCTGAGGATCCTGATGCCGCGACGACGCAAAGCAGTGAGTTCGGGAGCGGACGGGTCCACGGCCACCGAATGAACGACGGTGGAAATCGAAGGCGTCAGGCCGCGCTGCAGAGCGGACCATTCGAGCAGTGTGATGGTGGGCGTGAGTGACGGGATGGCGCGTTTGAGTGCCTCATGGTCGCTGTCGGAGCCGATGACCGGAATACTGATGGCGGACAGGTGCTCGGCGAAGCTGCGCATCCCTGCGCCGCAAATGCCCAGCAGGAGCCATGCCGGGACGTTGGGGGTGAGTGGTTGGGAAGGGACGAAATCCATGAAATAAAGGCCATCCGTGGCAGGGCAAAAGGAGTGACACGGCGGAGCATAGCAGAAGGAGACCAAAGGCAACAGATCTTCACAGGAGAGTGTCAGGCGAGGACAATTCCGTCCGGGTTGATCTGGAACAGGCAGTCAGAGACGGGATCCTGACTGACCGAGTATTGGTGGTGAACGAGCTTCTGAAGGCCGGCGCGGTTTTGGTTGCGGGCAGCGAACAATACGCAGGTATCACGATTGGGAACAATAGCCCAGACGGGCCCGGAGAAGCAGGCGCGGACGTTTTGGTAAAGTCGGGGGTGCAGGAGCCATGAAGATTTGGCGGGCATCGAACTGCTGCGGGGGATTGCAATGATGAGCGATCCGTCGGGGGCGGGGAAACCCATGATCTCTGGCCCTTTGACTTTTTTGAGGTTGAGGAGAGCCTGGCGATGCAGGCTGGGCTGGTCAATGTTCCAGCTCTCAAGATCAGAGTTCATGACAAAGCGAAGCGATTGCGGGGAGTCGATTGCGTAGGAGATGACGAGGTTTGCCAGCCAGGGGACAGCGGTGAGCTGTTGCTGGCGGCAGGCAATGTCGGGAGAGTTGCTGGATGCTGGCTGGGCCTGGAGGGCCGCATTGATCAAATCGGCGGGGCGGAGCAGGGGGTAGACCCTCTGCCGAACGTTGGCCCAGTGTTCGACATCGAGGTCCCGGGCCTCGCGACCAACTTTGTGGGTGGTGAGAACGAACTGCTGAATGAGCTGGTAGCGGCGTTGGGGGGCGGATTCGATGGAATTCAGCAGATTTTCCACGAAAACCTGACGGCAGCCGACATGAAGTTGTTCGTCAATTATCCGGCAGTCGGCATCGGGGTAGTCGCGCAGGAATTCCCCGAGGACTTCTGAACGGAGCACGGCGAGACGACCGGAGTGGCTGTCGGCAAGTCGCAGCGAGGCGAGCATCTGATTGAAAAGAGGTCGATAGATGTGTTGCTGCGAAGGCGGGCATTGGACAGAGATGTAGCCAAACAGACCGGCAGTGCAGCAGGCGTAGCATGGATTTCCGTCATAGTCGAGGAATGTGCAGGCGCGGTAGTTGAGCTGATGACAGGGATGGATTTTGTGATTGGCGAGCGACTTAAGAAGGTGTTGCCAGGCGGGGCAGTTGTCAGCGATCGGGTTGGTGGGGAAGTTGTGTGGTATGACACCCATACGGAGCCGGACACCAGGATCTTCAGGGGGGCTGAAATACAGCGTGATGTACTGGTGATCACCACGTTGTTTGTGAGACTGCCAGCTTTCCGGGATATCGATGGAAAATCGCTTTTCGGGGTGTACCCAGGGCATGAACGCGGAGCCTTGAAGTGTGTGATCAGCGGCTGTTTTTGTGCTGCTCATTGGATTGTTCCTATTCGTTATTGATGGACAGGAAAACTTTAGTTACTAGTGGGCAAAATATGATACCCTTATTCCAGAAGGTAGCTGGACTGCTGCTGAATTGCATGCAGAAATCATTCAGGCTTCGCTGAATGGCTGCAAAGTGTGCAGGCAGGCGCGTTGCAGTCGGCAAAGTCAGCAGATCCGGACGAAGTTGTGTGCTCCGCCTGCGGCGCAGACGGTTTTGACTTGCAGGGGCTTGCCGACGTGTTCCTGAACTGAATCGGGCCGTTTGGTGATCTCCCGATTCTTCAGCCTTGCGTGTCACCCCGGAACGCGTCAGAATTTTCCTGGCCGTGCTTCGGAGAACGGCAATGACTCAGCCCACGCCCGGATCCACGGTTGCCCAGCGTACTTCCCGTGTTTACGATCGTTCCCTCCCAGAACAGGATTCGCCCAGATGCTGACGATTTCCGGCCGAGCGCGAGCGGTGTGTGACGGGATTCCACGGCGGCAGCTGTTGCAGGCCGGAGGTGCCTTTCTTCCCGGGCTGTCACTGCCTGAGCTGCTGGCAGCCGGCGCCAGTGCCTCGGCAGCACCGGTTCCGCGGGCACGTTCCGTGATTTTTCTGCTGTTGTTCGGTGGTCCCAGTCAGCTGGAGACCTTTGACATGAAGCCGGAGGCGGCAGCACAGATTCGCGGCCCGTTTCAGCCCATTGCCAGCCGCACACCGGAGCTGCGGATCTGCGAACACCTGCCGGGGCTGGCGGCCGTATCAGATAAGTTCAGTGTAATCCGCACGATGTCGCATTCGTTCAACGACCATAGTGGTGGCGGGCACTACATCCAGACGGGCCGTCGCTGGCATGTACCGATCGGGGGCGGCTTTTCGCCGACTCCGAAGGACTGGCCCTCAGTGGGCTCTGTAGTCGAGTATTCTGATCAGCAGATTCATGGCCTTTCTCGAGCCCTTCCTTCCTACATGGTGCTGCCGAATTCTCTCGGAGCACTCCAGGAGAAGGGCCAGTACCCAAGGCCTGGTGAACACGCCGGCTGGATCGGTGCGCGTTACAATCCGCTGACGACGGCCATTCAGAAGCGATCCGTCGAGGACAATCCGTACTGGCGCAGTTGCACGGATGAGGAGCTGAGTTTTCAGATTTCCGAGCTGCGTACTGCGGAGGATGTGAGTGCAGGGCGGATGGCACGGCGTCAGTCGCTGCTGGGACAATTCGATGCAGCCCGGAGTCGTGTGGAGGCGACGCTGATTGCGAGTGCAGGCGCAGCGACAGCGAGATCGGGATTCGATGCGTTTCGAGAGCGAGCGTTTTCGCTCATGACATCGACGGAGATTCGCAGTGCCCTGAATCTGCGGGATGAGCCAGCGGAGGTCCGTGACCGCTATGGTCGGCACTTGTTTGGCCAGTCAGTGCTCATGGCACGGCGACTGGTCGAGGCTGGTGTGCGGTACGTTACGGTGCACTACGACTGTGTAGACGGCTACAGCTGGGATTCGCACCGCAACAGTGACGATGTCAAGCGGCACCTGCTCCCGACCTTTGATCAGGCCTGCAGTGCGCTGCTGAGCGATCTGGACGACCGCGGACTGCTCAGCGAAACACTCGTAATCGCCACTGGCGAAATGGGGCGTACCCCCAAAGCGAATGCTCAGTGGGGCCGCGATCACTGGAGCACACTCTTTTCCAGTCTGATCGCCGGTGCCGGAGTTCGTGGTGGTCAGCTGCATGGCCGAACTGACCGGGATGCGGCCTATGCGGAAGATACACCAGTCTCTCCGGAGGATCTGGCGGCGACTATCTGCCACGCCATGGGGATAGACCCGGACCTTCGCATCGCGAATGCAGAGAACCGGCCGGTGCCGATCATCGAAAACGGTACGCCTCTGCTGTCGCTCTGGTAGGTCGTGTGCCCGGACAATCAACGGTTCAAATCACTTTCCTTCGCGAGTCTGTCATGCAAACAGCGTCAGGACATATGGTTATCCGCAACGGCCGGTTGATTGACGGCAATGGGGGTGCTCCGGTGTTGCGGGGTCTGGTGCACGTACTGGATGGTCGCATTGTGTGGGCAGGCCCGGAGGCGGATGCACCAGCCATTCCGGCGGATGCAAGGGTCATCGATGCGCTCGGAGGTTCGATACTGCCAGGCCTCGTGGAGGCCCACTTTCATCCGACTTATTTCAATGTGGCGGCGCTGGAGGATCTGGATATCAAGTACCCGGTGGAATACGTCACACTGCTGGCTGCGGCGAATGCGCGGCTGGCGCTTGAGTGCGGCTATACGTCAGCTCGCAGCGGGGGCAGCCTGTTCAACATCGACGTGTGGCTGAAGCAGGCCATTGAGTCGGGTATCTGTGCTGGTCCGCGTTTGTGTGCCAGTGGTCGCGAGATTTGCGGAGTTGGTGGCCTGATGGACTGGAATCCGGACTTCCGCCGGATCGGCATGGAGGGGCTGGTGCTGCTGGTGAATGGCCCGGTAGAAGCGCGGTCAGCCGTGCGAAAGCTGGTGAAGGATGGGGTGGAGTGGGTCAAGACCTATCCGACTGGCGACGCCGCAGCTCCGGACACAAATGACCATCACACGCTGTGCATGACTTTCGAAGAAATGCATGCAGTCGTCGACACGGCTCACAATCATGGTTTAAAGGTCACGGGACACTGCCGTGCGACCGAAGGAATTCTGAATGCGCTGAAGGCGGGTTATGACGCGATCGAGCATGGCACTTTTATGGACGATGAATGCCTTGAACTGCTGTTGCGGCGCGATGTTCCCTGCGTGCCAGCGTTGTATTTTGAGTATGCGAGTATTCAGCGGGGACCGGAGTTCGGGATGTCGCAGCAGGTGATTGATGGCCACCAGGAGACTTTGGACGGCGGCGCTGCCAGTGCCCGCAGAATACTTGAAGCCGGCGGCTGTCTGGCTATGGGGGGCGACTATGGGTTTGCATGGAACCCGCACGGCGACTATGCGCGGGAGCTGTCCTTCTTCGTCAACTATGTCGGTTTCACCCCCCTGCAGGTAATCACATGTGCCACCAAGAACGGCGCTCGGCTGATGGGCCGCAGCGACGAACTGGGCACCGTGGAACCCGGCAAATTCGCTGATCTGCTCATCGTCGATGGCGATGTACTGGCTGACATAAGACTGCTGGAGGACCGAGCCCGCTTTATTGCGGTAATTCAGGGTGGCCGAATTGCTGCCGGGCGACTCAGTCGCCCGGCATAAAGGCAATCGGCCGGGTCACGGCGGTGAAATCCTGTAATCTCAGGTTGGCAACTGGCGTGCGTAAAGCCCGCATCGACGGCCCGGCACTGTACAGCGGAACGCTCGCCCCCTACGACCTCTGATTTGATCCTCGACAGTTTCTGCGGAGTTGTGAAACAGTCAGCAGAGTTTCCGGACGGCCCGCCTCTGTCGGAAATCGGCGACGGAAGTTTTTGACCAGATCAAGCCAGGATTCGAGGCTGCAGTCGAGTCGTGTGAGGATTGAGGAGAGCTGTTCGGGGAGGTGGCCGGGCTTATCCAGCCGCAGCTGACGGCCGGTCCAGTCGACCAGTTGGAGGTACTGGTCGAGAGTCATGAACAGGCAGCCGCGATTGGTGAGTCGACGTGGGGTGGGGCAGTCGCGTGAAGCCTGACAGGCCGGTTCCAGAGCGATCGGAGCCAGCCAGCCGGCCCTGGTGCCGTGTTCGGTCTGCGCGGCCTGAAGGGCCGCGGACGGAGTTGCCGCAGCAGCGTGCGTGGGAGTGGCGTCGTCGGTGATGACGGCCGTCGCGGCGGCGGCAGACTGTCGATCGGCAATGCGGTCGTGGATGCTTGTGAACTGGCTGGTTTCGGGCGTCTGAGCGACCGCGGCACGGATGGGATTGAGATCCAC
>CAZLOQ010000118.1:0-19030 GCA_964561125.1 uncultured Chitinophaga sp.
TTGGAAACCCATCGCGACAACACCTACGCTTCTGAGACGCCGGTCAGCGACGGAATGTACTGGTCAGACGGGACTCAGAGTTTGGGCTTGCTGGAGATATTAAAAAACCGGCGAGGAACTGATGCGGATCGCACCTGATGTCTGACTCCCGAAAAATGGCCGAAGGGCTCCAGCCAGCCATTCGGGCGGATCCAAAGGGACTAAAACTCACCGTTGAACACGCCGAGCATAGCAGGAAGAAACCGTGTGCGACGTAAAAATGTTCTTTTCCGACGCCTCGAACCGATCGCCCGTGAAGGACGAGACCCAGAGTCCGCGGTCATCGTCGAAACCGGCGTTCGATATGTCAAACGCAATGCCCTGACCAGCGTTCTGTGACTGCAGTCCCACCGGCGGGCCGCTTCATCCCCGCATGGTGAATCCGAGTTGCGTCTCACCGCAGGCACGTCTCCTCCGCAGACGGCGACTCCCGCCGACCTGCAAAGCGATGAAACTGCGGGCGATGATCAGGAAATTGGTGAAACATGGGAACAGCCGGGCGGTTGTTATCGACCGTCCCATTCTCGATTTGCTCAGGCTCGCTCCTGAGTTCCAGGTCGAATTGACCACAAGTGATGAACAGCCCATGCTTCGTCTATTCCTGGACGAGGCCTTCGAGATCTTCGGAGATTGTTGTGGATTTCTCCATGGTCCGCACTCGCGCATTTTTGACGAGACTCATCCAACGCAACCGCCGGCGATACTTCGCTGCCATCCCGCGATCCAGCGAAGGCAACGCAGCAATTCGACGATCGGAGGAACCGACTTGAATCCATTGCAGACTGACGATCGTCGCCGGGCCGTGCGTCGGGAAGCGCAGAATTCAAACCAGCTGCCTGATCCACAACCGTTTCCCGAGACTCGTTACGGTGCACGCGATGTTGCATCTGGCCTGACCGCGTCAGTCACTGACGGCCAGTTCTTTGCCCGCCCGGGCGGCGACGGGGTGAACGATTCGGCCGGCAGTTGTTTGACAAGCGATTTGCCACGGTTGCGAAACTCAACGCTGGTCAGATTCGAGATTTTCCTGAAGTCCGGCACTTCCACATGGTGACTGCAGAACAGAGATCGCATCTGCAGAAGCAGATCACGGACGTACGCGAAAGGCTCCGGATGATGTCGCTTCGCGCTGGCGATGATTGAGTCAGGTGCGGCTGTCCGACAGCCCGGCTGCTTCACTGCCGATGAATTGCCAGTTCCTGCGTCCGATGGCGATCCGCCGAACGTGGCGTTCACTGACGTTGTTGTCGATCGTCATACAGAAACGCGGACCAGTCGCTGAGCACTGCCATCGGACCATCGCGGCGTCGACTGATCGTGAAGTCAAACACCACGCTGAGCGCATCGTCGCCTCCGATGTATGGCCGGAATCGCCCTGGTCGCAGCGATGCAGTTTTCGATTAGCTTTTCCGGGAGCATTTGCAGCTGGACGAGCAGAGACTGATGTTCAGCCCTGAGCTTCATCAGGTCGGCAGTCGTCTGCTGGTGCACTCCCCGGAATTCTGCATACCACTGCATTTCTTCGTCGAGGCTCTGCGCCTTCTGCTGCGGACGTGTGCTGCGCCCGCAGCTGTGCCAGCATGCGATGGAAACCATCAGGGTCGCGTGAGTAGGGGGTGGAGGCTGGCCGTGCCGTGATGGGGCGAACACCCCGTTTGCTGAGCCCGAGCAGAGCTGTCGCAACGCACTTTTGCCTGTAGATGCGCGTGAAGAGTCGGGGAGTAATACCAGCCCTTCGCACTGACCGCCCGCGAACGACTGCGGTTTCAGTGATCCTGCGACAGCATTTGCCGGATTGGCTGCAGTCCCCGCGGCAGGCGGACTGGAAAAGGACGCAGCACGAGGCAGACCCGATCTCCTTCGATCAGGCTGAGCCCTCCCGAGCAGGTTTCGATCACGCAGGCTGTTCCAGCCGGTCCGGAGAGCATTCGCCACGGAGGCAGTGACCTGCGGACCAACAGTACTTCGCCCGATGCATTGAGCATGGCGACGTCAATGGAATAACGCATCCAGTGCGTGTGGATGGCCCGGCATTTTGTGATGAGCAGTCCGGTGTCGGGCTGAGGTTCGCTGCGAAAACTTAATCCGCGAAGACGGGATATGAATGACGCGGCAATGATGATGCGCGACAGGACAACACTGCCGTCAGGTCGCCGCAGACTGCAGACTGTCATCAAAATCCCCGTACTTCGATAAAGGTTTCGATAATCCGAAAGAACTCAATGAAGGCCGGTCCGAGGGTCCAGACAAAGAGCCCGGGCAGAAAACAGATGACGAGTGGGATGACGCGTTTTGTGGCAAGGGAATTCGCGAAGGCGATAGCGCGTTCCCTGCGTCGTGCCCGCAGATCGTCGGCCTGAATTCGCAGCACTCGCGCGATCCCCATCCCGAGCTGCTCGGCCTGGACCAAAGCGGACACAAAGGTTGAAATGGCCGGGATGTCGATGCGGGACGCAAGAAATCGCAGGCAGCGGGCACGGGGAACACCCGCCAGAAGCTCAGCCTGGAACTGGCGAAATTCATTTGCAAGCGGGCGGTTTGCCAGCTGTGTTGTGAGTATTCGTGACATGGCCGCATCAAAACCGGCACCGGCTTCGCTGAGAGTTGCGAACAACTCAAGCGCCAGAGGCAGGTCCTGCTCGATCAGCATCACCCTTTGAAATCGACGCCGTCGAACATGCACCAGCGGCAGGCTTGTCAGGAGCAGCATGAGCAGCCAGGGGGCTGTCTGCATCACTGGCAGAAAGGTTTCTCCGACTCCGCCCGGGAGTACCAAAGCGGAGTTCATCATGAGTTGCTGCAGACCGCTGGTTTGAAACGCAAGTGCCACGGCAAGACCCAGCGATGCGGCGGCAGCAGTTGACAGCATGAACACGAGTGCCGGGCGGCCGGTTCGGAAACCCGCCAGGAAGAGCCATCTTTCCAGTGGCTGCATGCCCGAAGGGCCGGCCGCGGGCTGACTGCTGACAGCACTTTCCACTGCACCATCCCAGCGACGCCTGCTGGCTGACCGCTGCCGGAATCTCCGCACTGCAATGACTGCTGCGGTGGCAGCAGCGAGCAGCATGATGACGGCTGTAGTCTTCATCGGAAAATCCTGAATTGTCAGAATCAGAATCCAACGTCTAGAATTTCGGGCGACTCATCGCATTCATCCAGATGATTCCGCAGGCCTGCAGTATTGTGGTGACAGCGATCGCCCAGCCGCCAAACGACGAATTCAGAAATGCACTCATCTGCTCGGCGTTGTTATTGTAAACGATCAGAGCGATGAACCATGTCAGTGCCAGTACTGCGAACGCGGAGAATCGAGACTGTGCGGCACTCGACTGGAGCCTGCGGTCAATATCCATTCGATCGCGAAGCGTACGCCCGACCGACGCCAGTGTCGGCGACAACTGGCCGCCGGCTTCCCAGTGCACTGCCATAGCAGCCGAAAACAGCAGGAATGAGTCCCGTGGTACTCGGTCTGCAAGTCTCAGAAATACGCCTGTCGGATTATCACCCAGCCGAATGCGGGCGGAAATGTCTTCAAAGATCGGTCTCAGCGGCGCCTTTGTTTCGGCCACCGCCGCTTCCAGTGCAGCCCCCAGGCTGGCACCCGCACCCACAGCGCCGATCATCAGATCAATCGCATCAGCCAGCTGATTTTCGAGACGTGCATTTGCATAGTCTGAGATGAGCGTCAGAGCTTCGGCAGCCAGCATCCCGGCAATCACAGCGGCTGCCACCACAAAGGGGATTCTCAGCTGCAGCAGTCCCGTGGCGGCAAAAGCAGCGGCCGCCGCAGCCACCGGAATCAGCAGTCTGTGCCACGGAAATGTTCCGGGAACCATCGACTCAGGCAGGACAGCACCATCAGCATCATTCAGCCGTGCCGCTGCCTGACTCCTCATGCGCTCACGGGAAAGCAGTACCACTGCAGTTCCAGCAATCACCAGCCAGAGCATGATCAGCAGCCAGAGTTCCACGTTCAATCATCCCCCTGAATGGTCTCAGCGAAGCGACGGCTGAAAAAGAGACACCGGGATTTCAATATTCTCCAGTCTCAGGTGCTCAACAATCCTCGGGACAATCCCCGTTGTGACGAAGTCTCCGCTGAGCACTCGTCCGCTGCGGCCTTTCGAGCGGTATACGAAGACATCCTGCAGCTGCGGCGTCTCGCCTTCGATTCCGGTCAATTCGGTAATTGACTGAATTCTTCTGATCCCGTCTTCGAATCGGCGTACCTGAACGATCAGATGGATGGCGGAGACGATTTGTTCGCGAATGGCGCGTGATGGAAGATCGATGCCGGCCATCAGCACCATGGTTTCAAGGCGCGCCAGTGCGTCGCGGGCGCTGTTGGCATGAATTGTTGTCAGACTTCCATCGTGGCCGGTATTCATGGCCTGCAGCATATCCAGCGCTTCCCCGGCTCGGACTTCACCGACGAGAATGCGATCGGGACGCATGCGGAGAGCGTTGACAACCAGATCCCGTGCGGTGATCCGGCCGCGGCCCTCGATATTCGCAGGGCGCGTCTCCATCCGCACAACATGTTCCTGCTCCAGCTGTAATTCAGCCGCATCTTCGATCGTCACAATTCGCTCGTGCAGCGGAATGACCTCTGCCATCGCACCCAGCAATGTCGACTTTCCTGATCCGGTACCTCCGGAGATGAGGACATTGCGGCGTCCCCTCACGGCATACTCCAGAAAGCTGCGCATCTCCGCTGAAAACATTCCCAGCTCCAGCAGATCGCTGCGGCGCAGCCTGCGGACTCCGAATCGACGTATGGAGAGCGTCGGCCAGTCCAGAGTCGCCGGTGGAAGTGTTGCATTGACGCGACTGCCGTCAGGAAGGCGGGCGTCCACCATGGGCGAAGATTCGTCAATCCTCCGACCAACACGGGTCGCTATTCGCTGAATGATCCGTACGAGATGTTCTGCATCGCGGAAGCCCAATTGTGTTTTTTCGAGTCGCCCGAATCGCTCGATGTAAATCCTGTCCGGTCCGTTCACCAGAATGTCGCTGACGGCCGGATCCGTCAGCAGTACTGCAATGGGACCATAACCGATGATCTCCTCCGCAAGGTAGTCCTCCAGCCGCAGTCGTTCCTGCTCATTCAACGCCAGATCCTGCTCCCGTAACGCACGCCGGGTGAACTCCTTCACCAAATCAGCAAGCTGCACGTCGTCAGCTCGAAGCAGATTCTGTTCCTCAAGCTCAGTCAGCAGTTGCTGGTGAAGCCCGCTGCAGATCTGCTGAAATGAACTGTCCGGTGCCCGCGGAGCGGTCGCAGTGGCAGCCGCGGGATTCATGGATGTTCTCTGAGGCAGCCGAACCGTACCCGGCGGAAGTCTCATGCGGGCATCGAGCAGCCGTTTTCTGGCGTCAGACTGACTTTCAGCACTGTCATTCACTGTTCGTCGCTCCCGAGGCATCAACGGCAGCCAGCGATTCAATATCCGCTGTCAGTGCCTGCAGTGCTCTGGCAAAACCGCTGAACATCGGTGATCGAAGCGCCGTGGGTTCACCAATATTCGCCGCGGTAACCACTCGCTTTTCCCACGGAAACACATAATCAACCGGTCGCCGCAGCCGTGCCGAAATGTCTTCAAGCGTCAGATTGCCCGGGATGTCCTGCTGCCGGTTGAGAATCAGCCGCTGCCGATCGGCCGCAACTCCGATCTGCTCCAGCACACGCAGCAGGCCGGTACCTCCCGCCAGCGTCGGTACGACGTTCTCCATCACCACCATCACCAGGTCACTCAAATCAAGCACCGCCACAACGACTCGGTCCAGCAATGGAAACGTATCCACAATCACAAAGTCGTAATGGCGTCGAGCGAGCAGAATTACCTGGGACAGGAGTGTATCATCGACGTCCATGGCCGCGAGCGCATCCGGAGGCGCTGCCAGCAGATGCAGGCCACTGGAGTGAATACTGCACATTTGTTTCAGGAGTGTCAGATCGAGTCGCTCCCGCTCCGTCGCCACATCTGCCAGTGTCTGCGCGGGCTGGAGATTCAGCAGCGATGCCGCAACCCCCATCTGCAGCGAAGCGTCAATCAACAGCACACGATCAGGATGCCGACCTGCAAGCCTGACAGCAGTATTCAGCGCCAGAGTTGATTTTCCAACACCACCCTTGTTGCTGACAAAGCAGACAACGCAGCCAGCGCTGCCGGAATTCGTGGTGGCTGCGCTGCCAGCATTTGATGCCGGATTCGGCAGCAACTGGCGGAGCTCTGTGGAAGATACAGGCCGCCGCAGAAAGTCGCGTATCCCGCCGCGAATCGCCTCAATCAGTAGCCCACTTTCCGAGGAACCGTCAGAAAACTCACCGGGTCGAAATACGCCTGCAACCTGAATACCCGCAGATGACACCACTAATTCTCTTGCAATTCTCAGGACATCCCGGATCCCCAGATTTAACGGGATCAGCACGAGTGCCGGCGGCCTTGCACGGACCTCCGACTGCAGCTGGTGCTCGTTATCCGCAAATCGTAACCGTATCGGTGGTCCGCCCCGCGAATCAACCGCCGACCGCAGCTCGTCCTGCAGTGCAGCATCGGCTGACAGGGTGAGAATTTCAGTTTGCATAGACCATTCCCTACCTTACCGATGCCGAAACCTGCAGACCACCTGGCGACACCAGAGCTGCTGCAGTCAGGACGTCCGCTGCAATCAGGCTGGCAAGAGGTCTGCTGATGGTGGATGAGGCATTGGCCCATGCGACAACATCCGTTCTTTTTGTCATTCTGAATCGGCCGGGCGCCGGATCCGCAGCAACTTCAACACAGCCAAAACCCACCACGCGCCCGGCAGCAAGACTGGCGGTGCCGGAAATCGGAAGCCACGCTGTCCTGATCCCCCCCTGCATCGGTACACCATTGAGCGCTGCTGTCGTAAACACGATGGCCCCGCCGGCGGGAACTGCCTGTACGGCAGCAGTGCCGAGGCTCAGGCCGGCTGATTCACCATCCGGATGAATCACAAAACCAACAGCAGCTCCGGCATCCGTGATCCCGCCAAGGTCATCCACGTCCAGCACACGTTCAACATCCGCCGTCCAGACTGTCCAGACTGTATCCGAGACTGCAATCGGAAAGCCGCCCGGAAGTCCGGCATCAAGCTGTGCTCTTCCGATACTCGCGGCCGGTCGCAGGGCAGCGATCCCCGTGCCACGGACTGTCGCGCCATGATGTCTGGGTGAATAGCCATTCGCTGGATCTGCGAACGCCATCAGAGTTCCACGAGCGAACAGAAAGGGCAGTGCCGGTCCTCCCGAACTCACTCCGGCCTGATTATCAAGTCCATCGAAGTCCGGCGTCCGTCGCAGGCGCACCAGAAATGCCGTTGCGGACGCGTCACCTGGAAAAAAGTCCGCACGTGAATAGTCCGCCTGTTCCAGTGTGTTTACGGCGGCAGGATCCCAGCGTCCGCTGACCATGTCTCCGTGCCGAGCGTCTGCGGCATTCGACTGCAGGGCGGGCTTCCACGCGGTGGCTGCTGTCAGAGTGATCTGCCGGCCTGCTGCCATCACACTGTCGCCCGCACCCCCTGCAAGATTGACCAGCGGACCTGCTCCGAACTGGCTTCCATCGTCGAATGCTCCGTTATCCCCGTTCAGGACGTTGAGGTCGTCGTCGAACTGGATGGCAACGATGTCCGCTGTTCGCAGCCTGCGTTGAGCGTCTCGATCTGCCGGTGCAACGCGCGGGTCGTCTCGAAAACGGAGTCCTTCGATAGCCCCGGCATCTGCGGCATTCTGCAGCTGTCGGCGAGCAAGCCGGATGATTCCGATATCAATCACGATCGCGGCAAAGGCAAACAGCACAAAGAACACCATGGAATACAGCGGCAGTCCAAAGCCAGCGCGGTTCGCAGGGCCTGCCGCAGAACAGGGGGCTCTGCCGGGTACAGTTCTCATCGAGCTGCTCCCTGCAATCGGTTACCCGAGCCAAACACATCCCATGTCCGCCGCCCCCCGACAATCGTTTCAATGATCACGGCGTCACCATGCGGACGGAATTCCGGAATGCGACTCGGGTCCGCTTGCGTCTGATCCTGCTGCGGGCCGCTTTGACGCGGCAGTCCGACCGCTTCCAGCCGGGCTCCGCTCACGGCGGTCTGCCCTCCGGGGGCTGCCTGCTCTTCGACAGCCGACAAGGCAGCCTGCAGTCGTGCCACGGCACCTGCAGGTACCTTCAGGATCATTCGGCCGCCCCGCGCTGGTGACAGAATTTCAACCGCAGTTGCCATCACCCGCACCTGAACGTCAGACAGTACGGATGAGTGCACTGTGGCGCCGGACGGGAAAGCGGCAGGACTTCGTTCGAGAATCGCGACGTGGTCTGCGGTGTTGAAGGCATCCAGTCCCCCAATCAGACGAGCAGACACGGCCATCAGAACAGTTCCCGGAGTTGCAGCCGCCAGATATCCGGGATTCGTATCGACGTCAAAAAAATCGCCGGCTCGAAAGAAATCCTCCCGCGTTTTGGCCGCACGCAGAGTCCGACCGTAGAATGCTGACAATTGAACAGAATCCAGTGCCTCTTTGAAACGCTCGTCACCTGCATCAACCAGACGTTCCACCGGGCGGCGGCGTCCCCCGAGCCAGACGGTTTCAGAAAATCGGCTGTATTCCGGAATGTCCTGGGCTGCAACAGCGATTCGGCGTTTTCCGGCCGGGACAGAATCCTGCGTGGCGTGCAGGGCGACCGTGAAGAGCGTATCGACGGCCGCAAGTGCTGCAGCCATGCGTTCCACATCCCGATCTTCCACGGCAACCATCAGCGCCGGACCGGAGAGTACGCTGCTGCCCCCCTGTTCTCCAGGGGCAGACTGTCCGCGGTTGCCCAACGCCCGCAGCGCAGCCGCCGGAGCAGGGAATCCGACCGGAACAACCACGATCGCCTCACCGGCCACAAACCAGGATTCGCTGCGATACCCCAGCGAATCTTCCAGCGTCCGCAGCGTGTCTCGCCGCGTCTGATCATTGCGGCGGCGGACGATTTTTGTCCCGTCAGGACGTGTTTCCGTCTCCTCTTCCTCACCGGTGGATTCCAGCGACCATGAAGCCAGTAAATCAATGCGATCGTCAATCTGAAGATGTTCACCGCCATAAACACGATTCCATGGAATCGCAAATGCCGTACGGCCCGCCGGAATGAAGCTGGCGACCGCCGGCCGGTCGCCTACCACCGTCGGCTCGCCCGACGATCCGTCCTGTGGTTGCAGCGATATCCGCGCTGTCCGCCACCTCGCGTGTCCGTCGTCAAATTCAGCTTCGGCTGCCGCACCCGGCTCGTCCGCAGACCGCTGTCGCAGCAGATCGGCGTTACGCAGAAAACTTCCCGCAGGAATGTCGTGGCGGGCCACTGTGTTAATGATTCGATCCAGACGAGTTTCAATACCAAGCCGCGCTGCTTCGTCGGTACTGATAGTTTCCATCCGTATCTGTCTTGTCGCGGGATTCACGAAGGCATCTCGCGTCACCACCTCGTACGCTGCGATCATCCGCACCGTCACGGGCGCCGTCAACGATTTGTCCTCAGGCTGCCGGACAGCATCTGAACTGTCCGCAGCCACCTGCATCGAATGCGCGATGCACGTGATCTTCAATGATCTGTTGATCGCATTCTGGATCGGGATCACATCCTCAGGATCAACTGCCAGGGCCACTTCGTAATGAGGTTCATTCCGGACGAGACGGCCCTGCATCAGCGAGTTGACGGCAGCAGCCTCACTGCGCACGTAGACTGGCCGCAGGACTATGGCCGAATTGGCCAGCAGGACCGGGCTCGGTTCAGCTGCTCCTCCGGATGTAACAGGCGTTGAAAGTCCCGGGAGCCGGGCAGGAACCGATCCCTCTGATTCATCCCCGGCAGGCAGGCTTGCCATCAAATCCAGTCGATCTCCGGCCTGAAGTGAATGCACCCCAAGCAGATTGGCCGCATCAAGCGTGATCGCCCGCATTCCCGGAGGCGTCGCGCCAGCAATTCCCTCAGGCGTCCCCTGTGGAAAGAACGTATCCTCACGAAAAGCCAGTCCGGCCCGCTTGTCCCGACGAACAACCCGGCCAATGATGGCGTTCACATTCATCACCGCTCCACCCAGTTCCTGCAGAGACTCTGCCGGAACAGACTGGCCCTGTATGGAACACAGCACGTTTCCGCTGGCCGACCGCTGCACGCCATCGATGCGTGCCTGCACGATCTGTCCGTCAGATCCCCGCATCGTTGCCGACATGCCGACGACGGATTCCGGCGGAAGTCGCTGCGTCATCAGGCTGCCTGTCTGCGGGTTCAGCATGTCTTCTCGGGAAACTCGTGTATAAGCCGGGATCGGGCGGGCATTGATGGGAATGCGGATCTGAAAGGGATCGTCCACCACAGCCCACGGATTCTTCAGGAAGCCGGCCACATGGAAAACCCCGATGATACCCGTACAGAGTGCCAGCGCAGCCAGCAGTTGACCGATGCGGTAGACGAGCGATGGTCGTGACGAAGCACTTCGAAGAGGACGCATGGCACTGCTCCTGAAACCCCGGACATGGCTGTGGATTCACACAGCGCCGCCCGTCCACCTGAAACTACTCAAACAGCTCACGGCGATAGATCGCCTGTGCCGAAATCAGTCTGCGGAATGGACGCACCGGACGGCGATTTGTCAGCTGCGCGCTGCCCATCGCCCCGAGTGCTCCCAGCCCGTAACGCCCGCCGTAAACGCCAGTGTACCGATCGCCGCTGGTGAGTTCAGTTCCCGTCAGACTGCCCGGTCGACTGCCGGGATTCAGTTCGGTGATCAGATCATCGTCTGCCGGGAGTGGCTGGCCGAGTGTCGGGTCAAAAGGTGCTGCGGAATTCTGACGAAAAGCAGCCATTGATGCCGACTGAAAAGGGTAGTGAATCCGCACGGCCGCAATCCCGCCGTAATCTGCTGCCCCGACAACACTCTGGCTTAACAGAAATGGATCAGGGTTGGGCAGCGTGTTATCGGAGGCCTGTTCTTCAGTGTCAATTTCTTCAACCACAGCGGCCCAGCGAATGCTCTCTGCTCCGCCCGCGGCACGGCTGATGATCACCGGGATGGCGACTGTGAACGCAGCAGCCACAGCGGCTGGATAAGTGGTGCCTGTGGGCGGAGTTGCCGGGACCGGACGTTCAAGCAGGGCACCGGGATATCGCAGCAGCTTTGCATCGGCAACGCCATCGCTGTTGAAATCCGGACGGTCGACAATCATCAGAGGAGCCAGTTGCTGATTGAGCAGGGGCATCTGAGGTACAAGGTCGGTGAAGACACTGCCCCCGGGATTGGCGGCGTAGAATGCGTCGAGGTCAATCACCAGCCAAGCGTCGTCATAGATTGAACGCCGGACCGCATCTGTCTGCAGAGCATCCTCGAATGTCTGGTTTGCCGGGAGCATCGCTCGGGACAATTCCCGAGCGCCCACATCCGCCGCCTGCTGCAGCCCCTGAGCAGCAAACAGCAGATGTCCGAACGTAAGAATTGCAGCCAGCAGCAGGTAGAGCACAAAGGCGACCAGAGCGAATTCAACAATCGCCTGCCCCAGTCGACTGCAGGATCGGCAGCGATTATCGGTTCCTGGCCGTTGCCGCATGGTCATCTGTCACTCTGCTGCCCGAACATTAAAACAATCCGCCTGGCCACCAGAGCCAGGCCATGTATCCCAGAAGAATGGCCGGGCCGTAAGCGTAGTCCCGCCGGCCTCGCTTCAATGCCAGCAGGGCCAGACCGCCGCCGGCCACGGCCATCCAGAACACGAAGAACAACAGCCCCGCCGGGCCCAGCAATGCACCGATGCCAACGATCAGTTTGACATCGCCGCCGCCAAGCTTCGCCCAGTGGAACAGCATCAGTCCGAGCAGCAGACCGAGAAGAATTCCGGTGATCACCATCCATGGACGGATGCCTGCCCAGCCAAAGCCGGAGGCCACGAGAGCGTTCGCAATCAGGCAGACAGGTACCAAGTCAGGAATTCTGCGGCTTCTCAGATCCGCTGCCGCTGCGATGGTCAGCGGCAGCAGAGGAAAGAGAAGCACTGCGAGTGACATTCCGGAGCCCCGACACGCCTGCTCACGCGGCACAGTCAGCCTAGTTACTTTCCACAATCAACCCGCCGAAGTCGGTGGCGTTAGCCCCGATGTTCGTCACGTTGTTGCCAAGCCGCGGAGTATCGGCATTGGCAAAAATCCCGGCCGTGTCCAGTTCGATCGCGCCTGTTGCGCCATCCAGTTCTGTCTCAATCAGTTTACCGGAAACAAGAGCACCGTTGTCGTCAGCATGAGCCCCGGGAAGGATTGTGGCCACTGCGGCAATCAGGTCACTCGTCTTGTGCCCCAGGATCGAAATAGCGGCCGCAGCGATCAGAGCCACGCCGGCAATAATCAGTCCGTATTCAACAAGCCCCTGCCCACGACGACAAACCAGCATTCTGCGAATCATTTGAATAGCTCCCTGAAAGAAAAAAAACCGAAATCGAACGCGTTAAGGCACCACAGACTCGTGGTGGGCAACGGAAACGCGATTCGCGCTGAAACCAGAAACCTAAACTTGTACCGGGGAGCTCCGTTGCAGAGACGCGACGGCACAGGACTGGTCGGACCGAAATGTCGCCGGCCAGCCACAACGGAGCGTTCCCGATGAAATCAGCAGATCGAATGTGCCCCGCAGGGCGCATCAGCTGATGACTGCAGGAGGGCCCCGAGCCTGGACGCTGGACCACCTTGGTAAACTGAGGCTGACGAGGACAGCCGGAATTTCAGCCGGGCAACAGCAGATGCCGGGCAGCTGAATCAGTGCTGGTGGCAGACAGACAGCGTGTGCCAGAGACACACAGACCGCACAGGAGCCGGAGGGGTCTGATGCGGGATTCGAGTCCTGGCTGGGGGTTCCGGTCGGACCAGCGACCTGATCGGAACCGTGAGCGACCTTGCCACCCTGAATGGAGTGACCACACCTGCACTCGCACGCCGCACGTTGTGGGCAGTTGTCAGAATGCACCAATTCGGCCACAGGCCAGACAATAATCTGGCAGGCAATCAGAAGAATGGTGCGTAGCGCAGGCCGGCTCATGCAGTGCAGAGCTTTGAGAGAGGATCAATTGAGCGGCCGACCAGTCGCTGGCCTATATTCTGCCGGAACGAGGTTGGGAGTCAAGACATTCCGTTGAGAATCCGGGGGAATGGAGAAAATTCCGCGACGGCAGCGTGAGGATCGCATGGAGCCAGGCTTGATGCGATCAAGTTGCGAATGCAATATGATTAATTTTGCAGTCTGTTCGCAAATGGAGTCGTTGCGCGGCTCACTGAGCCGCGATTGACTCGTTCGCCTCCAGTGACTGTATTGCGGGCGACGCCAGCAGCATCCGTGCCGCCTGCAGTCCCGGATCCACGGCGAGTGCCGTGCGCAGGTGTTGCAGCCCGTCAGCATGCCTGTCCGCCCGCAGCAGCAGCACAGCCGTGTTGTAGTGTGCACTCGCCGGGCCGACCGCACGGCTGAATTCCGTATAGCACTCGTCGAATCGCTCCTGGGCTGCCAGCACCATTGCCAGATTCAGCCTGGCCTGAGCATGCTTCGGCTGCAGTCGGAGCGCCCGCCGCAGCGACTCCTCCGCACGAGCATGCTCCCCGCGGCTGTACAGAAAAAAACCGTAGTCATTCGCCACATCTGCCTCCCGAGGCAGCTCTTTGAGGGCTTCAAGATATTCGCGTTCGGCCTGATCCAGCAATCGCTGACGGTCATAGAGCACCGCGAGCGGATGAGCGGTCCTGCGGATTGCCGGATTGAGTGTTCGTGCACGAAGAAACTGAGCAATCGCCTGTTCATCCCGTTCCGCCATCGCCAGTTCCTCCGCAGCTGCCCGGCAGGCTTCCGCCTGCAGCAGCTCCTCACGGCTGACTTCCACAGCGCGCTGCTCGTGCGCCCACCTTGAAAGCGCTGTGGTCGGAATGACTGAACACCCGGTGCACAGAGCGAGGCAGGTGCAGAAGCCCAGCATCAGTGCCTCCCTCGACCACGATGTTCTGCAGAGCCACAAAGTGTTCATCGTCATGATCCTCTCCATCAGGCTGCGCTGGCGAGACTGTCAGGCCGGCGGCGTCAGAACAGCCCACCGCCGCCGCCGAATCCGCCGCCCATCCCGCCCCCGACACCGCCTCCCATCCCGCCCATGCCGCCTTGTCCGCCGCGCTGGCCCTGGCCCATACCGCCGCCGGAAAGCTGGTTATAGATTCGCGGAGATTCGATTCCGCGAATCCCGACCGGTCGCGGAACGCCAAGCTCGGTTCGCTGGTCTGCGGAGGGAACGCCCGCTGCCGTTAAAGTGGCAACGACACATTCTCTCCGCTGGTGATTGAGCTCTTCGGTCCGCGCGATCGCCTCTTCCAGACTTTCGTCGTACCCCGGTTGAACAGGCTCGGCTTCCACCAGCAGGAGTCCGGCGTTCTCCCGAAGATAGCCTGCAGCCGCCTCGATTTGCCGCCGACCGTCGGGGCCGGGAACCGAACCACCGGCGTACCAGCAGTGACGTGCAATGGCCAGTTGCTGGCAGCGGGCTGCGCAGATCATCTGATCGGACCATGTATTCACGGCTGTGCCGGCAATTGCCGGCACGGCGTTCGCCGGGATATTGTCGCGCCGATACTCCTCAGCCTCTGCCGGTCGACTCCGCACTTCGCTCTGCTGCCGCGCTGCTGCCGTCGTCGCCGGCTTCAGACTTTGTGAAGCAGGTCGGCCTGATGGCTGATGCAGAGCACAGCCGTGCAGGCAGCTCACGATCAAAAGCACCCAGAAAACTCTCAACATCGCATATGTTCCTTTTCGGATCCCGCTCAGTTGTGAGCCTGAGGCATGGGGTACACAGAAGCAGATCCCCCGGTAAATCGACCCGGATCCGGGCACAGCAGACCGTTTGCATGACCCGGTCTTCCCAGAATCAGCTGCTGTTCGATCCGACGAAAGGCCTTCATCTTCGACAGATCCGTCCGCACTGCCGAGCGGTAATCCTCGGTGAGATGGCCCGTCAGACTGCCCTTCAGAAAAAACTCAAGATCGTCCGGCTCAAAATAATCGCCTCCCGGGAGTGCTGTTCCGGAGTTTTCAGGCTCCAGTCCGCTCACCAGCCACGGAGTCACCAGCACGATCAATTCCTGCTCATCCCACGATGTCGCATCGTTTGCAAACAGACGTCCAACGAACGGGACGTCGCCGGCCAGGGGGACACGCCTCGACCGGCCTCCGAGATTGCTCTGTATCAGCCCCGCGACAGCCAGGGTTTGCCCCTCACGCAGTTCGACTGTGTTCTGCAGCGTTCGAGCATTGAGGCCAGGCACAGTGGCGGTGCCAAAAGACGTCCCGGACGCTTCATCGCGCGTGGTGACGGATGCCATGAGATTCAGCCGAATCCGATTCCTGTCGGTCACCGTCGGAAGCACACTCAGCTGTACCCCGAAATTCTGAAACTCCACTCCCTGCAGACCGGTGGATGTCGCCCCTGTGACGACCGGGACCGGAAAGCTCCCTCCCGCATTGAATGTGGCCAGCTGCCCATTCAGAGCTGTCAGGGTTGGTTCCGCGAGCGACTTTGCAAGATTGAGTTCCTTCAAAGCCCGGATTGCGATATCGAAGTCGCCGCGGTCGAGCACCATGGATCCGGCGGCAGCCGGAGTTCCAAGGCCCGTGAAGAACCGCGCCGCATTGCCACTCCCGCCAATCTCAAGACTCGTCCCGATCGCCCTCGTTGCACTCCGGTTCACTTCCGCCACTGTCACCTTCAGCATCACCTGATGCACCCCGGCAACCTCCAGAAGATTCACCACCCGACCGGCTGCCTGCTGTTGATTCACACCGCTCGCCGCACTGCCCTCAAGCTCCCCCACCAGCAGTTCAGGCGGTTCTTTTGCGTCGACCGCAACGTTCCGGCTGCGCCGCTCTTCCTGATCGTCCTCCGGCAGACCACTCGACACAACCCGGACGATCTGAGCCGCCTCCTCCACGTCCCGCGCCTGACCACGCAGGACCACCTGCCGTCCAACCCACGCAAGATCCACCACACTGTTCGGAAACGCCCGATTCACCTCCTGCTCAAGCCTCTCCAGAACCTGCTCCTGCCACCGCGACTCTTCCGGATCCTCGACAACTCGCACAACCCACGAAAGCGCCGTCTCACCATTCTCAGCAGCCGGATCGCGAAACCAGAAGGTCACTGTGGTGACTCCGACCGACAATGGCTCAATCGCCAGTTGCCGACCAGTCGCCGCATCAATGTGGCGAAGGGCAATGACCTCAGATCCCGATTCCGGCAAAAACGTACGGACAGGTGGCTCACGGAGGTTCAGCACACGCGGTCGATGCAGCGGTATCGTCAGAGTGGACTTCGCCTCCACCTCAAACTCGACGTGCCGCTGCCAGCCATCAGGCTGCTCCCCGATGGACACATCGGACACAGTGCCCCGCGGCAAACGCTCCGCCTGCCGAGAATTTCGCACCGCCACTGCTGAGCGCACGCCCTCCGCAAGGCCCGTGGGCCCGCCGTGAGGGAGGTCAGCGATCGCACCGGGCCGACGACGCTCCGGAGGATCGGCGAACTTCTCGACAGACTGCTGCCCGCAAACCGGAACCCAGCATCCGCAGAGGCCAATGACACACCACCGCAAAAACTGCCGGAAACATGGCAGCCTGCTCTTCAAAAATTCAAATGTTCGCATTGGACCGATGCACCAATCAGGGTGAAACACCCAGCGAGCAGGTACGCGGTCCGACCAGTTCTCATGGTTATCGGATATTGCCAGGCGGATTTTCAATCAAAGCTGTTAAACTGCAGCGGTCAGGCGGAGATTGCCGGTAATGCCAGTTTTCCCCGGCCAGTTTTCCCGGGCCAGTTTTCCCGGGCCGGAATTGCTCTTCAGAACCCCGCCAGTACGCCCCATTGCCAGCGCCACGTCAGCAGGTGCACCAGCACAGCCACATACAGTATCCCCGGGCTTCGGAACTCCTGAACAACTGGGCGCTCACGCCACCAGCTCAGAATCCCCGCTGCACTCCACATGAGGAACATGATGCTGCAGACGGACTGCCAGCCCAGCACCGCTCCCGCACACAACAGCCCGCCAGCCCGCGGCGAAATCCCCGAAAAGGCTGCCTGCCGAACGGACCTGCCTGCCCAGCCCGAACACCCAGCCGCGACAACTGCGGCTGTAAGCCCCGCAACGGCTCCCCAAAAACCACTGCCGGAGGAGGCTGACAGTTGCGATTGAAGCCCCGGCAAGGCTGGCAGTGCCATCATCCTGACTGGCAGCAAATGCGGAAACATGCTGCACGTCACGCCCCCCGCTCCAACAAGAACGATACACGCCAACGCGGAAACGCGATGCCCCTTCACGTCCAGCCGGCTGAATGTCAGCAGGGTGCTCAGCAACACTCCATGCAGTGCAAACATGCCGATCAGGTCCCACTTCGGGTACATCACAGTCCAGAGCACTCCGGCGTAGAGATTCGGATTTCGAAACGGAATCGTCAAGCCACCTGTGAGCAGCTCGCAGAAATACAGCAGCATCAGCCCCGCCGCTGAAATTGCCTCGACCCGCGGATACTCGACAGAAATCTCCACTCCACAGGCCCGGCATTGCCCCCCCAGCAGCAGCCAGCCAAGCACAGGCACATTATCACGCCCGGATATCGCCGTGCCACATGCCGGGCATCGCGAGCGACCGCTGATCACATCAAGCCCGCGCGGAAGGCGGTAAACCAGAACGTTCAGAAAACTGCCGACGTTCAGCCCGAATGCCAGCGCACAAAATGTCACCAGCCCCTCGCCCGCATGGAACCCCACTCGACCCAAATAGCCAATCTCATCCGCATCCGGTCGCCCTCCCTGTAATTCACGCTGATGACTCCAGTGAAAATATCCGGCAGCCCCCAGCGACCAGATCACCCAGATCAAACCACCCCCAAGGATCAGCTCTTTGCCCAGCCACCGCCGCCGATCCCCGATCGATCTCCCGTCCAGCACCACTTGCCGGTATTCCAGGTAGTCGATCCCCAGCACACTTAACAGCACAAAACCCGCAGCTGCAGGACCGATCGGCGAAACCAGCATCCAGGAAGGCACACCCGGAAGGTGAATAACGCCTGCAGACAGACAGACCGCGGCAAATGCGGCCGTTACCAGTGCTGTGCCGACATGGCCGGAAAAGTAACGTGCCCCCCGAATCGCCACCCAGCAACCCGCCGCAGACATCACCACCGCTGCACCCGGATTACGCGGCGACACCGCGAGCCACCAGGCGGCAGTCATCAGGCCCCAGGCCAGAAACGCCAACGAAAGGTATTCGCCAGCCAGGGTTCCGCGGATCCAGCCTTTGTGTGCGCAGAGGCTTCGGTCGCCACCCACCCGGACTGTCTGTCCCGCTTCAAAATCTTTCATTTGTCGTTCCGAACCACTGCGATGTCAGAGGTCCGACCAGACCCGCAATTTCGCGATTGCAGCACTGTTTGTCAATCTTCAAACGCGCCGGGAGGCCAGTGAGAGTGTCGATTCCAGTCTCAAATGAGCGCACTTTTCCAGTGAGAAGAGCAGCAGTCGCTCGGTTGCGGATCGAGATTTTCCGGGAGTTATCCCGGGACGTCCGGGCTGGACGGTGGCTGGGAGGAGGGCAGCCAGGGGATGGCGAGGCCGGCGGAGTGACACAGCAGCTTTGTTGCCGCGTAGAGAGGCTGCTGGCTGGAGAGACACCAGAGTAGCAACTGGTCGCCTCCCTGGCGGCAGGCGAAGCAGTACCAGACGTCACGACGGAGATTGGCAGCGAAGCTCGTTCGGCTCCGGGATTGCCGCGCGGCGGGCAGGCGAGCGCAGAGCATGCAAATGCCGCGGAGGTCATCTCCGCGGCATTGCGCTGGTTTAAATGACAGGAGGTTCAGTACTCGAGAGAGGGAGATCTGGCGGCGGACGGCACGATAGTCGATCGCGCGGTATCGCATG
>CAZLOQ010000119.1:0-18785 GCA_964561125.1 uncultured Chitinophaga sp.
GCCCGCACAAATGATTGCGGCGCACGCAGCGGCTGATGGTGTGAAACACCTGAACATCAGTTTCGGAAAAAATCTCACGGCGATTCACGCGTGGCATACCGGCCCCTTTCAGCAAAAACACCAGTCTACCAACCCCCAAATCAAAGTCAAGGTGCATGGCACCTTAAATCCCCAAATCAAAGTCAAGGTGCATGGCACCTGAAATCGTGGCACCTTGAATCGAGAAATAGAGGTGATGGTGGATGGCAGATTGAGTCATTTTCACAGCGTTGACAGCGAATTTCGCGAACGCTGGCATGGCATCCGGCAGCCCCGAAACCTAAAATCTGCCGTCATCACTCAATTCCCCGGACACCTCAACCCTGGGACTCTTCGATGCAGACTGATTCATCCACCGTTGGTGTCCGCCGTGAGTTCCTCCGTTCGCTTTCGGCGTCGGCCCTGGCTGCACTTGCCGCATCAGCACCCCGAAGACTGACAGCTGCAGAGGAGCAGCCAGTCCCCCGAGCTGACTCCTGCATCCTCCTGTGGATGGGGGGCGGGATGGCAGCGCCGGACACATTCGACCCCAAACATTACGAACCGTTTCGCGTGGGGCTCCCGGTCAGCGAAATGCTCAGTACCTTCCCGGCCATCGACACCGCTGTGAGTGATGTGCAGATCTGCCGGGGGCTTGAGCGGATTGCGTCTGTGCTGGACCGTGGCACGCTGATTCGTTCCGCGGTGCAGCCGGACCTCGGAAGTATCCTGCATTCCCGCCACCAGTATCACTGGCATACGGGCTACGTGCCGCCTCAGACTGTCGCCTGCCCTCACCTCGGGTCCTGGATTGCCCGGCTTCGCGGACCGCTCAATCCGGTGATTCCAGCCTTCATCAATATTGGTCAGCGGCTCGAGGGTGTGGGCGAAAGCGAAGAGCTGAAGGCTTTCACCACCGCTGGCTTCTTCGGCAGCGAATACGGTCCGATGAATCTGCCATTTCCGGAAGAGGCAGCGACTTCGGTCAGGCCGCCGGGGGGAATGACAGCGGGGCGATTTGCCAGTCGAGATCGGCTCTTCAGGCGACTGGTTGCCAATTCGCCGCAGCGTGAATATCTCAGCGACTACCAGCAGGAATCGCTCCTGCGTTCTCTCGACAACGCTGCTCGACTCTTAAGTTCTCCCCACCGGGACGCGTTCGACATCAGTCTGGAGCCGGAAGAAACGCGCAGGGACTACGACACGGGGCGTTTTGGCCGTGGCTGCCTGTTGGCGCGTCGGCTCATTGAAGCGGGTGCACGGTTTGTGGAGGTGACAACGGAATATGTGCCGTTTCTGCACTGGGACACACATGCCAACGGCCATGAAACACTTGCCCGCCTGCATTCCGAGATTGACCGACCGATCGCCAGGCTGATCCGCGACCTCGAGCTCCGCGGACTGCTCGACCGCACCCTTGTGATTCTCGCATCGGAGTTCAGCCGCGACGCACTGATTGAGGGTGTCCCGGGTTCAAGTGCAACGGATCAGGCGACCGAGCGTGTCGACACAGTGCAGGCGCTGAAGCATTACGGGCTGCACCGTCACTTCACAGGCGGCACCAGTGTGCTCATGTTTGGTGGCGGAGTTCGCAGAGGATTTGTGTATGGCCGGACAGCCGATCAGCGCCCGCTGGTGGCTGTTGAAAACCCGGTCTCGATTGCTGACCTGCACGCCACAATCATGACGGCAATGGGCATCAGTCCACAGACGGGCTTCGACATCGAAGGGCGTCCGTTCTATGTCACTCAGGACGGCAAAGGCCGGCCTGTGACTGAACTCTTCGAACGCGCCTGAGGAATAACCATGCAGCCTGCTGCAAACCGGCGACGGCTCCTTCTGGTACTGCTGCTTCTGGCTGTTGCCACGCTGCTTCCGCTCATCCTTCGCCGCTCCTCCACAACGCCGCAGGTGGTGGTCTACTGCGCCCACGACTCCATTTTCGCCGACGCAGTGCTCAGAAAATTCGAGGAACGCACGGGCATTCAAGTGACGGTGCGTTACGACGAGGAAGCCAGCAAGAGTCTTGGCCTGACTCAGCTCCTGCTGGCAGAAAAAGAAGCCCCGCGGTGCGATGTTTTCTGGAACAACCAGACACTGGGAACTATTCGTCTGCAGCGGGCCGGACTGCTGAAACCGTGTCCGCCGGAGTGGTTCGAGAGGATTCCGGAACGCTATCGGGACCCGAAGGGATGCTGGTGCGGTTTCGCGGGACGTTTCAGGGTCTGGATAGTCAACACGGACCGCATGCAGGCCGTTCCGGAGTCTGTGGAACAGGCGTTTGCCGGGGCAGACCTGAGTCGCTGCAGTATCGCTGTGCCACTGTTCGGGACCACGCTGACTCATTACACCGAACTCGCGTCAGAATTGGGCCTGGAAGGTCTCCAGCAGTGGCACGAATCGCTGCGGGATCGAGGAATTCGAGAGGCGCGTGGGAACGGGGCGGTGCGGGACCTGGTTGCCGCTGGTGCCTGCGACTTCGGACTGACGGACACCGACGATGTGTTCTCAGCAATCGACGCTGGAAAGCCCGTACAGATGCTCCCTTGCAGGCTCCCGTCCGGCAGAACGATCTGCATCCCCAACTCCGCTGCCATCATTCTGAATTGTCCTAACCCGGAGCCCGCAGAGAAACTCCTTAAATTCCTCCTGTCGGAGGAAGTGGAACTCATGCTGGCGGAGTCAGCAGCACGGCAGATCCCCCTTGGCGCGGTCTCCACTGAGCGCATCCCGGCCCGGCTGCAACCGCTTCGAGAGTGGGTTTCAGAGAGTGGCAGTCCCGGGACGGCAGCGGAATTTGACGAGCTGGTGCTGGGGTGGTTGACGCAACTTTATACAGCCGGTAATCGCTGATCGGAAACCCCTGCCCCTAATCCGCGCAGGCGACTGCCAAAACGGCCGATTCTGTCTCACGAAGCCCGAACTGAGCCAACTCCCCAAGCCGTAAACCGTTTGAATAAACAGGCTTACAACAACAGCACGCATTCCGGCACGTCTTTTGCTCCTCGTGCCTCCAGTCAAAAATTCTCTGCCAATCTGTTCCGCTGTTTTGCCGGAAGGCTCCGGTAACATTGGGTCAGACGGCAGCGTGCAGATGCAAGTATGATTGCGAAACAAAAAGAGGAGAAGCCGTGGCTAAGTTACTGACGTTCGATGAAGAGGCTCGCAAAAGCCTGCTTTCCGGCGTTTCCAAGCTCTCGAAGGCTGTCGCCAGCACGCTCGGCCCCCGTGGTCGCAACGCGGTTCTGGACAAAGGTTGGGGCGCACCCAAGGTGACCAAAGACGGCGTAACCGTCGCTGAGGACATTGATCTTGAGTGTCCCTACGAAAACTGTGCCGTGCAACTCGTCAAGGAAGCCGCCTCAAAAACAAACGACGTTGCCGGCGACGGCACGACAACTGCTACGGTGCTCGCTGAGGCCATGTACCGTGCGGGGCTGCGTTACATCGCTGCCGGGGCGGACCCGATGGCACTCAGCCGGGGTGCTCAAAAAGGCGTCACCGCAGTTGTTGAGGCACTCCAGAAGATGGCGAAGCCGGTGAAGGCCACCGACCGTGATTCCATCGCGCGTGTGGCGTCGATCGCTGGCAACAACAACCCGGAAATCGGCGATATCCTCGCTGATGCGTTGCTGAAGGTCGGCAAGGACGGGGTGATCACAGTGGAAGAGGGACGCCACGTGAGCACTGAAGTGGATCTGGTGGAAGGCATGCAGTTCGACCGTGGCTATCTGTCTCCGCATTTCATCACCGATGAAGAGCAGCAGGAAGTGGTCCTCGAGAACTGCCGGATCCTCATCTACGAAGAAAAGATCTCCTCCGCCAAATCGCTCGTCCCGCTTCTCGAAGCGACCAGCAAGAACAACGTCCCGCTGCTCATCATCGCAGAAGACGTCGAAGGCGAAGCACTCGCAACGCTCGTCGTGAACAAAATGCGGGGCATCATCAAGGTGGCTGCGGTGAAGGCACCGGGTTACGGCGACCGCCGCAAAGCCATGCTGGAAGACATCGCCGTGCTCACCGCCGGCCGTGCCTTCTTCAAGGACCTGGGAATCAAGCTGGAAAACATTCAGCTGTCAGATCTGGGACGCGCCCGTCGTGTGCGGATTGATGCGAATGAAACGGTGATCGTTGAAGGTGCCGGCAAGAAAAACGACATTGCCGGCCGGGCCGAACAGATTCGCCGGGAGATCGACGCCACCGACAGTGATTACGATCGCGAAAAGCTCCAGGAGCGTCTCGCGAAACTCGCCGGCGGTGTGGCTCAGATCAGTGTCGGAGCTGCGACCGAAACAGAGATGAAGGAGCGCAAGGACCTCATCGACGATGCTCTCGCAGCAACTCGCGCTGCGATCGAGGAAGGCATTGTCCCCGGCGGTGGTGTGGCCCTCCTGCGCTGTTCCGCAGCCCTCGACGAACTGAAGCTCAAAGGTGATGAAGAGTACGGAGTGGAGCTCGTCCGTGGCATTCTCGAAATGCCCCTCCGCACCATTGCTTCCAACGCAGGTCTCGACGGTGCCGTGGTGGCTAATCGGGTCCGCAAGGAGAAAAAGGCCAGCTACGGTTACGACGCGCTCAACGACCGCTACGGCGACATGCTCCAGTTCGGCGTCATTGATCCGACCAAAGTTGTGCGAACCGCTCTGCAGAACGCCGCCAGCGTCGCATCTCTGCTCATGACCACCGACTGCATCGTTGTGAACGAGCCCAAGAAGCCTGAGAAGGACGGTCACCACGATCACCACCACGACGGCGGGATGGGCGGCATGGACGCAATGGGCGGTATGGGTGGAATGGGCGGCATGGGTGGCATGGGCGGCATGATGTAATTCAACCCGCTTTGGTGACTCCCGCAAACTGCTGCACTCTGGGTCTTTCTGTTTGAATCAATCATTTCGGGATCTCCCGATTTACCATGGAGCAATAAAATGAAGATTAATCCTCTTGACGATCGAGTTGTGGTTCGCCCGATGGAAGCTGAAGAGCGAACAGCCGGGGGCATTGTGTTGCCGGACGCTGCCCGCGAGAAGCAGCAGCGTGGCACGGTGATCGCTGTCGGTCCCGGTCGGCTCCTTGACAGTGGCGAGCGATGTCCGGTGAGTGTGAAAGTGGGCGATCAGGTGCTCTTCGGCAAGTACGGCGGGACCGAGATCGAAGTCGACGGCGAGGACGTGAAGATCCTGCGCGAGAGCGACATTCTGGCAAAGATTGTCTGATTCCTGATTTATCCGCATTTCCCGGCGAATCTGCGCTGTAAGGAGCTGTACAAGTGGCAAAGCAACTCTTGTTTGATGATCGGGCTCGCATCAGGCTGCAGCGTGGCGTGGACACGCTGGCCAATGCCGTGGCCGTCACGATGGGACCGACCGGTCGCAACGTGATTATCGATAAAAGTTTTGGCAATCCGGTTGTGACGAAGGACGGTGTCACGGTTTCCAAGGAAGTGGAACTGGAAGACCCGTACGAGCACATGGGTGCGAAACTGGTGAATGAAGTCGCCAGCAAAACCAGTGACACGGCCGGTGACGGCACGACCACTGCGACAGTGCTGGCACGAGCGATCTACAACGAAGGTCTCCGCAGCATTTCTCTTGGTGCCAACCCGACGGTTGTCCGCAAGGGGATTGAAAAGGCTGTCGAAGCGGCACTCAAAAGCATTGAGCAACTGGCACGCCCGGTTGAATCGAAGCAGCAGATTGCTCAGGTGGGGGCCATCTCCGCCAACAACGATAAAGCGATCGGCGACATGATCGCGAACGCGATGGAACGTGTCGGTCGTGATGGTGTGATCACCGTTGAAGAGGGCAAGGGCAGCACCACGACGCTCGAATTCGCCGAAGGCATGCAGTTCGACAAGGGCTACATCAGCCCTTACTTCGTAACGCAGGCCGACAACATGAAGTGCGTTCTTGAAGACTGCCTGATTCTGCTCTTCGAAAAGAAGATCAGCAGTCTGCGTGAGTTTGTGCCGCTGCTTGAGAAAGTGGCACGCACCGGCAAGCCGCTCCTGGTTGTCGCAGAAGACGTCGATGGTGAAGCACTCACAGCGCTCGTGGTTAACAAACTGCGGGGCGTCCTGAAAATCTGTGCTGTCAAGGCACCGGGTTTCGGAGATCGCCGCAAGGCAATGCTGGGCGACATGGCCGTGCTGACCGGCGGCACCCTGATCTCTGAAGATCTGGGTATTAAGCTGGAAAGCGTGGAAGTGGCTCACCTTGGCTCCGCGCGTCGTGTGGAAGTTTCCAAGGACGACTGCACGATCATCGAAGGTGCAGGCAAGTCCGAGGCGATCCAGACTCGCGTGCAGCAGATTCGGGATCACATCGAGAAAACGGACAGTGATTACGACCGCGAGAAATTCCAGGAACGTCTGGCGAAGCTCACTGGCGGCGTCGCTGTGATTTCCGTGGGTGCTTCGACTGAAGCAGAAATGAAGCAGACGAAGGCACGGATGGAAGACGCATTGCACGCAACCCGTGCTGCAGTTGAGGAAGGCATTCTTCCCGGCGGCGGGGTCGCTTTACTGCGGGCAATTGACGCGGTGACGGCACTGCAACTCAGCGGAGACGAAGCCATCGGATGCGTCATCGTGGCCCGAGCACTCGAAGCGCCTGCTCGCACAATCGCCGGCAACTGCGGCAAGGACGGTGCCGTGATTGCTGACGAAGTTCGGCAGCTCAGCGGTGCGATGGGTTACGACGCATCAAAGGATGACTACGTCGACATGTTCAAGGCAGGTATTCTTGACCCCGCCAAGGTGGTCCGGAACGCTCTGTCCAACGCCGCTTCGATTGCCGGCCTGATGCTCACCACCCAGGTGCTCGTCACAAAGACGGAAGACGCAGAAGGTGGTAAGAAGCCAGCAGCCGAAGGAGTTGTCCGCTGACAGGCGGTGAGGTGCACGGTTCGGCTGACCGCAGGGGCTCCAGACCGGGCTGAGCAGCTTTTTCAGCACGCGGGGCACCAAAGATGGTGTCCCGTTTGCGTTTCCGGCAGAGATTTGTTTGGATTGGTCTGTTGAGATGTCTGGAGAGCGCGACTACTACGAAGTTCTCGGCGTTGACCGCTCGGTGACCCCGGAAGAACTCAAGAAGGCCTACCGAAAGCTGGCTGGCAAGTACCATCCTGACCGTAACCCCGGAGATGCTGAGGCGGTAGCCCGTTTCAAGGAAGCCGCCGACGCCTTCGAGGTGCTCAACGATCCCCAGAAGCGTGCCCGTTACGATCAGTTTGGACACGCCGGTGTCAAGGGTGGTGGTGGCGGGGGTGCCGGCTTTCAGGACATCGGGGACATTTTCAGTGCGTTCGGGGATTTGTTTGAGGGTTTTGGATTTCAGTCTGCGGGCCGCGCGGGGAAATCCAGAGGCCAGGGCAACGACATCCACATGAAGCTCGTACTGGACCTCCCGGAAGCCTTCAACGGCTGCGTGAAGGATGTCCGGATCGCTCGTCTGGATCCGTGCGACAGTTGTCAGGGATCCGGTTGTCGCGCCGGATCGTCGCCGGTCAGATGTTCAACCTGTAAGGGTCACGGTCAGGTTGTTCAGCAGCAGGGCTTCTTCCGGATGCAGACGGCGTGTCCGACGTGTCGCGGTCGGGGAACGATTGTGCGGGACGCCTGTCCGGACTGCAGCGGACAGGGTCGGCGTCGGAAAGAGGTGGTGCTCAGGGTGCAGGTCCCTGCCGGCGTTGACAATGAAATGCAACTTCCGCGGCGGGGGGAAGGCGACGCGGGCCCGAACGGTGGTGCTCGTGGAGACTTGTACCTGCACCTTGAAGTGCGTCAGCACGCAATCTTTGATCGGGATGGCCAGGACGTGTTGTTCACGCTGCCAATCACATTCGCACAGGCGGCCCTTGGATCTGAAATTGAAATTCCCACGCTGCGAGGCCGTGAGATGCTGAAGATCCGCCCGGGGACTCAGTCCGGTGAATCCGCCCGACTCCGCGGATTCGGCATGCCGGATCCGAGCGGGCGGTCTCAGAGGATTGGTGATCTGGTGGTGCGAATTCAGGTGGAAGTCCCCCGAAAGGTCACGCCCGAACAGGAAGAACTCCTGCGAAGGCTGGCCGAACTCGACCATAAACACGTGATGCCCCAGAGGAAATCCTTCTTTGATCAGGTGAAGGCGTTTTTCTCCGGGGAAACTGAAACAGCAGATTAGAGAAGGTGGATTGATGACATCAGCAAATCAGCAGCATGAAAACCAGGCCGTGGAAGTTGACGGAGTTGCAGCAGCAGCGGCGGCGGCAGAGCACGATCCGGCGGCAGCGGCGGCAGCAGCCAGCCAGAACGCCGAGAACGCAGTACTTCAGGCAAAACTGGACGACTGCCAGGCACGGCTCGTACGGACCCTTGCGGACATGGAGAACATTCGTCGCAGGACGCAGCGGGAGCTTGAAGAATCACGGCGATTTGAATCCTTCAGACTGGTGCGCGACCTGCTGCCCGCCCTTGACGGGCTCAATCGTGCCATTGCCAGTGGCGAGCAGACAGCGGATCCGCAGGCGCTCCTGAGTGGCGTTGGGATGGTGGCTCAGCAGTTCCGGGACATTCTTCGTGGTCACGCCGCCGAACCGATCGAAGCCCTTGGGCGGCCCTTTGATCCCAATCTCCACGAAGCGCTGACCCAGGTTCCTTCCGCCGAACATCCGCCGATGACCGTGTTGCAGGTGGTTGAACTGGGTTATCGGATGCATGACAGAGTGGTGCGGCCGGCCCGCGTGATCGTTTCATCCGCTCCACCGGCAGGCTGATCAGTGTGCAACAGCAGCGATTAAGGATGCCAGACAATCTTTTTGAGTGAACGGTGCCTGTATGCCAACGTATGAATATCGATGCAGTGCCTGCGGTCACAAGTGGGACGAATTCCAGTCCATTAAGGCGTCTCCGTCCCGCAAATGTCCTGCCTGCAAAAAGCTCAAGGCGGAACGTGTGATCAGTGCGGGCGGAGGAATCATCTTTCGCGGCTCGGGGTTTTACCAGACGGATTACCGCAGCGAATCGTGGAAGAAGGGTGAGGAGGCGGCGAAAAAGGCTTCTGACAGCGGAGGCTCAGGCGCGACCAGTGCGTCACCGCCGGCAGCTGATTCGGCTTCCAAATCTGCAAAGTCCTCAGGTTCTGACAAGTGATCTTTAGGGAGTGACTCAGTGACACCGCCGAATGATGCCTTGTTTTCGGTAGCCGGCCAGATCGTGCTGGTGACCGGTGGAAGCCGCGGGATTGGCCGGGCGATTGCCGAGGGCTTCGCCGGTCGCGGTGCTGAAGTGGTCATCTGCAGCCAGAATCCACAGTCTGTGGAAGCGGCCGTGGCCGAAATGCGGCAGGCTGGCATGCAGGTCAGCGGACTTGTCTGCGACGTGAGCCGTGAGGAGCAGATTGGGGAAACTGTATCGGCGGTTCTGGGAACTCACGGACGAATCGACACACTCGTGAATGTGGCTGGAGTGAATCGCCGCAAGCGTGCAGAGACGGTGACAGTTGAGGATTACGATTTCATCCTCGACACCAACCTTCGCGGCGCATTCCTCATGGCTCAGTCAGTCGGAAAGCAGATGATCGAGCAGAAGTCCGGCGCGGTGATCAACGTGGAGTCACTCAACACGTGGATGCCTCTGCGAGGTGTTCTGCCGTATGCCATCAGTAAGTTTGGCATGCAGGGCATGACGCGGGGACTGGCTTTGGAGTGGGGGCGTCATGGAATTCGCGTGAACAGCCTTGCGCCGGGTTTTATTCTCACAGACCTCACCAGAAAACTCTGGTCTGACCCGGGAATGCAGGCGTGGAACGCGGACAATGCACCGCTGGGACGCCTCGGCGAACCGGCGGATATGGTCGGTACGGCCATCTTTCTGGCTTCTGCAGCGTCGGCCTTTATGACAGGCCAGACGCTGTATGTGGACGGCGGGTTCTCCGCCGGGTGGAACTGGCCCATTCCGCTTTCCTGAGGAGTGTTGGCGGACGGGGCGAAGGCTGGTTCACATACCTTCGCCCGCACCCGTCGTGCGTTATCTCGAGCGGTCATCGCGCGAAGAATCGCCGTTGGTTCGCCACGCCATAGTGGTTGGTTCGGCAACTTTGCGGTACCCCAGGCTCATCACCACTTCCAGCACTTCGCTCCATGTGGGGAATGGACGTCCGCTGCGGCGTTTGTAGTCGTCCATGGCGCGCATGAATTCGACTTCGGGTGACGAGTAATCCCGTTCGCAGGTTGTGGGATCAATCTGCCGACGTCGGTCCTGTCGGCGTCGCTCGATGATTTCCCGCGTGTCTGTGCCTTCGTCGAACCGGATCGACTGGGCGGACGGTTCTGCCGGAGAATCCTGCGGGGACTGCGGAGTATGTTCTTTCCGCTCAATTCGCCCAGATCTCAGGACATCAGCAGTACGACGCTTTCGAAGCAGTCGCCTGCGTTCGCGGTCGGTGAATTCGATTGTGGAATCCGGCATGGGCTATCCTTTTTTTGTGCACCGATTAAGCACGCCTCCTGCTGATGGATGGGAACGGGAGCAGGACGTCGCGGAGGCACCTCCGTCCGGCTCAAACCTGGCTTTCGGGGCTGTCTGCATCCACGCAGAACTGCTGGTTTCCGGTCGCCGCAGTCTGAGTATTGCACCTGAAATCGGGGTTCGGGAAGATCTGCCGAATCGGGGGAGAAGTTCATTTCAGGAAACGTGAGAGAATATGGGAAAAAACCATCTGTAGCGATTTTGCGGCCGTGAAGGGTTCCCGCCTGGAAGAGACCAGGTTTGCAGGCCGAATGTGTGAACTTGACTCAAGTTCCAGATTGACGTCAACAGGATCGCGGCTCACTGCCAGTTTGGTCTGCGGTAGGCGATTTCGATGAGCTGTCAGCGTTCCATAGCGACCATTCGACGGCTGGTCTGCAGTTCAGAAGTTGTTGCTCTGACTTAACTTACACCAATCACCACAAATCGACCAAAAAAGTGACCCAAAAACCACATCACGGCACACTTTGTGCTAATTTCCGCCCTATGAAATGAAATGGCAGGCGGAGGAACAGGAAATGCCGATTTTTCGATGGGGTCAGGCGTGGGACCCTTTTGGTGATTTCGAGCGTCAGCTGGACCGCATGCTGCAGGGCATGCAGCTGGCCTTTCACGGTGTGCGATCCGGCCGTCGGTTTCCGCAACTGAACGTTGTGGAACAGGAACAGTGTTACGTGATCACAGCAGAAATCCCCGGCGTGACACCGGGGCAGATCGAGGTCACGACGGATTCGCGTTATCTGACGATCCGCGGTGTGAGGCAACCACCGGAAGAGGCGCGTGAGGATTCGTTTCGGCGTCAGGAGCGTTACCATGGCCAGTGGCAGCGGAAGATTGAGCTGCCGGATCGCGTCAGCGAAGAGGGCATGAAGGCTGACTACACAGCAGGAGTTCTGCGGATCACGCTTCCCAAGGCTGCGTCTCTGGTATCGCGTCAGATTACTGTCAACGAGGGCCCTTAGGAGGTTTGGCATCGATGTCCAGTGAGCGTGCGGAACCCGGAGAGAATACGGCACCGGTTGATTCCGAAAACCTGCTTCCATCCTCTCTGCCTCTTCCTCCCCCGGCGAACCTTTCTGTACCGGAGGCGGAGTCAGAGGGTGAGTCGCATCCGTTGTTTACTCCACCAATTGACATTTACGAAACTCCCGATGGACTCGTGCTCTATGCTGATCTTCCCGGGGTGACCGCCGACAGTCTGGATCTGCAGGTGCAGGACAAGCGATTGACGCTTTACGGTCGGGTGCGGGCGGCTGACGGAGCGGTCGTGAGGGTGCTGCATCAGGAGTACCAGACCGGTGATTTCCTGAGATCGTTTATTCTGAGTGACGAGGTGGATCACGAAAGGATTCAGGCGAAGCTCAACAATGGCGTACTGCGTGTCGAACTGCCTCGCGCGGCCCGAACAAAGCCGCGACGAATCGACGTTTCCTCGGGCTGACCAACGTTTTGGAGCACAACATGTCCGCTCGCAGAGAGAAACTGGTGACGATGCTGGAATCAGCCCCCGGGGACCAGCTGTTGCGATACATGCTGGCGATGGAACTTGATCGGTGCGGATGTCCGGAAGAGGCGTTGGTTCAATTTCACCAGTTGATGCAGTCCGCTCCGGCCTATGTACCGGCTTTTCTGATGGCCGGCCAACTCCTGATGCGGCAGGGGCGGATCGACAACGCGCGTTCTGTCTTCGTCGACGGCATTGCGGTTGCTAAGCAGCAGCAGAATGATCATGCCGCAGGAGAAATGGCGGGCTTTCTGGCTTCGCTGGGGAACTGAATCACGCACTGGAGTCGGGGATCTGAGTCCGGGAGTGAACTTCGGGGCTGCAGAGTTCAACAGCCAGTCGCACCAGCTGGCCCATTTTGGGAGGGCTGGCTTCCCCGTGGACCGGAATTGATTCGTCCTTGAGCGCTTCCGTGCAGGCGGGGCCGATGGACACGACTTTAGCATCGGCGGCGAGCGCTTTGCGAAATGCATCTTCCAGCCCTGATTCTCTGGCGACCTGCAGCACGTTCGGGACTTGTCCGGCGCTGGTGAAGAGGACCGCGTGGACATGTCCGGAAGCAATTTGCTGCAGGGCGTATTTCAGCGGTTCGCGATCCTCGGGCAGTGCCCAGCGATAAACCGGGACCGGACAGACGACCGCTCCGCGATCGGCGAGGGCCTTGTAGAGCTGAAGGTTGGGAACGCCGTATTCCTGCACTGCAACGGGGAGTCCTGCGAGGGAAATTCCGGAGCTGTCGATGGCCTGCAGCAGTTCGCGCCACGTATTGGGTTCCGGCGCCCGGACAGCGTATTTGAGCCCCAGTTTTGCGAGCACTGCTGCGGGTTTGGGCCCGCGGATGATCAGGGTGCATTCGCGGAGTGCCTGGAGGAGTGGTTGTTCGAGAGCCTCTGTTCCGGCCAGTTCCAGCAGTGCCTCTGTGCCGACGCCTGTCAGCAGAATCACATGGCGAAAGTGCCCACCAATGAGCTGTCGAATGGCAAGGAGGGCTTCCGGATTCTGCGTGATTGGAATTTCACGCATGGAGGGTGCCAGCAGCGGAATTGCGTGCTGCCTTTCGATGAGCGACCCCATTTCTGCCGTCCGTCGACTTTCAAACGCACACAAGACCGGTTGTCGCTTCGTCATCTGCTGATTCTGCCTCGACGATCCCGCAAAAGCACTCTGTTCCCTGTTTTCCGCTGCAGGATGCAATCCAGCGGCGGGGTGTGTGTATAATAGAATCAGAGACCCGCGAATCCTCGCACTCGCCGCGAAATTCCCGGCCCTTCGCGGACATTTCTGTCCGTGTTTCTGGCGTTTTTTTGGAAGATTCTTTGCTTACCGGGCACGACAGGGGATTGTCATGGAATCGTCCGTCTCACCGCCAAGACATTCCGGCGGAATCATTCACACCTATCAGCAGTACGACCCGGCCTCAATTCCTCCGCCGTCAGCCGCCGGTCCGGACCTGATTTCGCCGGTGTTTGAGCATCTCCTGGAATGGGGCTCCATGCGGGAACTCAGCGAGGAAGAACTGGCCCGTGCGATTCGCCTTGACCCGGGGCAATTCGCAGGGCTGGGCCCCAGTCTGGAATCGCTGATTCGCATGCTGCAGGAGCGCAGGCAGAAAATTCTCAGCACCTGGGAAACCGACACCGTTCGCAAAAAAGCGGATCGTCGAGTTGCCGATGCGGCCCGCGAGGCACGTCCTCCCGGTCAGTTCTCAAAGCCATTCTGGAATGCCCTGAAAAGCCAGCAGATCTATGCCCTCGAAAATCTCTGGTACCGCGCCGAACGAACGGCCCCGGACTTTGCTGCAAGGCTCACCGGTCTCATCGACGTACTTGGCCGCAAGTACCTGATTGAGATGCTCGCTTCCAGTTACGAATTCACCGGGCACAAGTCGATGTCCCCGGATGAGGCTGTCGAAATCTATGCAGAATTAAAGAAGATCGATGAACTGCTCAAGCAGCTCGAAGAGGCCAGCAGGAACGCACAACTCGCAGTGATTGACCTCGAGGAACTCAGTCAGTTCGCTGATCCGCAGGCGGTTGAGGACTTGCGGAAGTTTCAGGAGCAGGTGGCTGACCATCTCCGTCGGCTGATGGAACGCGAGGGGCTTGGGGATGGCAAAGGAGCACTTCAGCTGACGCCCAGGGCCTATCGGTTGTTTCAGTCTCGACTGCTCAGCCGCATCTTCAGTGACCTTGCAGCCAGTCGTTCAGGCAGACACCAGCAGTCGGTCATCGGCGAAGGTGCCGTCGAACTGCAGCAAACTCGGCCGTGGGAGTTTGGTGATCCGGTATCACAGCTGGATATTCCCGCAACGCTGATCAATACCATGCTCCGACAGGGGACTCAACGACCGCTGCGAATGCAGGCAAGGGACATGGAAGTACATCGCACCCGCAACAACCCGCGGTGTGCAACCGTTGTCCTGATGGATATGAGTGGTTCAATGAGATACGACGGGCAATACGTCAACGTAAAACGCATGGCGCTTGCACTGAACGGCCTGATCACCTCCGAATTCCCCGGAGACTTTCTGCGTTTCATCGAGCTGCACACGTTCGCCAAACCTGTTCAGCCCGGAGAACTGGTTTCACTCATGCCCCGAATCCCCACCATCACCAGTCCGGTGGTCCGGCTCCGGGCGGACATGAGTCGCGAGGATGTGACTGAGATGCATATCCCGCCACACTTCACAAACATCCAGCATGGGCTGCAGATGGCCCGACAATTCCTGACACTCCAGGATTCGCCCAATCGTCAGGTTGTGCTGATCACAGACGGTCTGCCCACAGCCCATTTCGAGGGCAGCCTGCTGTATATGCTCTATCCCCCGGATCCCAGAACAGAAGAGGCCACATTGCGGGAAGGTCGACTTTGCAGCCGCGAAGGCATCACCATCAACCTGTTTCTTCTGCCCGGCTGGTCACAGACTCGAGAAGACGTCCAGTTTGCGCATCGGCTGGCTGAAAGCACGGGGGGCCGCGTGTTCTTTACGGCCGGTCGCGATCTGGATCGCTGTGTCGTCTGGGACTACGTCAGTCACCGCAGAGAAATTCTTGGTGGCTGATCTCAGCCGGGTCAGCAGTCAGGGAAGTAGTGTGCCACCGTTCCGTTCAATGGCTTTCTGCCAGCGATTCACGGCATCCCTTCTGCGCGAGGCATCTGCGTTGGGAAAGTAGTTCTGGCGTCCTCCCGTCAGGCGTTCCATCTCGCAGATGGAGAGCGTCCGCAGGGCCAGTGAATCCCCCTGCAGATACTGCAACAGGCGACTTGTCATCAGTCGGTCGCGGGCAAGGGTTTCATTGAGTCCACTGATCAGTTGCAGGGCGAACGCCGCATCAGTCATGGACAGACGTGTTTCGAGGGACGCGGCAACAGCCTGTCTTGCCGAGCCGGAGTTGGTCACGGCCGCCCGCAGTCCTTCGATGATGCGTCGGTGCACAGCTTCATCAAGGCCCTCAAACAGACCGCCAAGGAGCAGATTAGTGTCAGCGGTCAGGCACAGCACATCAGCCGCGGCGACTCCCACCTGGGGATTCCGGTCGGCAAGCAGCCTCTGCGCCAGTTCGGCTGGACTGCCAGGGACAGACAACGCATCCAGCAGTCGATTCCGCACAGCTTCCGCTTCCGCAATCGGCATGGCGTCCGACCGCAGCATCCATGGCGGGATTGAGGCCGGCGGCAGAACGCTCCGCTCGACCTTCGCACGTTCCTTTCCGGCAATCACCCTCCAGGAAAGAGCTTCGGAAGGAGCAAGGATCACGGCATCCGGGGCATCAGCCAGCGTAATCTCTGTCGATCCCTCCAGCACAGTAATCCTCACCCTGAGGTCTGCCTGAACTGGCAGAAAGAAGTTCTCTGCGGGAGCAGCGACCTCGTCTTCCACGCCGCCAACGTCGGAATCTGCCGCTGCGCGGGAAGCTGTGACTTCAGGAGTGACTTCTACCGCAACACGCGTCTGTTCAGACATCAGAGCGACGGAAATCTGTTCTTCCCCCAGCTGCAGGGTGAGCACGGGTGGTCTGTTCTCCGGCCAGGCCTGTGCGCTGTCAGTGGTGAGGATCAGCTGACCGGTGAGCAGCTGAAAATCTGCGTTATTCGGGGGAATCCGCAGGATGACGGCACCTGCAGTTCTGGCCTGCCATGCCTGCGACGCGCCGCGAATCCCGGCATCGAAGCAGCGGGGAATCCCAAACCAGCTGGATCCCAGTAATGGGCGACAGTCAACGGCATTCAACGCCGGGACAACAGCATCGCCACCACGGATTTGCAGCAGATTCGTCCAGTGTCCCTGTTTTTCATCGGCTACGAGGACGATTCGACTTTCGGCCTGGAGGTACAGACCTTTGGGTACTGGTGGAAGAGCATCCACTGGTTCAGCTTCGACGACAGCGGGAGGCCCCGCCGGGGCAGCAGCCGGGGGCCTGGCAGCCACCTCCGGATTTGCTCCCTGTGGTTCAACATCAGCCATCGCAGCTTCTTTGGGGGCAGGTGAGGGTTTCGGTTCTGCGGCGGTCACAGTGTCGGCGGGCGCAACGGGAGGAACGGATGGAAGAGTTGGTTGAGCAGCCACGACATCCGTGGGAGCGACGTCGGGGAGTTTGGCCGGTTCCGTCCCCTCGTTTTCCGCGGCTGCCACGACCTGCTGTGCAGCGTCGCTGACAACGGGAGCGCTGCGAAACAGCGACGGATCGGCCGCCAGAGACAGCAGCCAGATGATCCCCAGAACCGTGACGGTCAATGCGGGCCAGTATCGCGAGGGACCTGAACGCGGAATTTCCGGCTGCCATCCGGCGGCCGCAGAAGCTCCTTCGGCGGGTGAGGCTTTGCCTGAGGCCCGCAGCATATCCGTAAAGCCGGAGGGATCAAGGGCATACAATCGGTCGCGAAGCCGCGGTTCGAGCTCCACCGGATCACGCAGCAGGCCGAGCAGTTCGTGGGCCGAGGCGACCTCTGCCAGCAGCGGATCGGAAGCGAGCACTTTCTGTTCGATTCGCTGAACAAGGTCGGGCGAAAGCTGATCGTCCAGGTATTCCGCGATCAGATTGGCATCGAGTGCGGGCTGATCGGCAGCAGCCATGGCCGTCGCTATGCGTCTTCGTCGCTTGACTTCACGAATCCGCTCCAGCAGCTCACCTGCGAAAGGGCTTTGGGAAATTTTCAGCCCGATCTCCCGTGCTTTGGCAGGTGGCAGGCGATCGTCCATGTAGGCCAGCAGTGTGCGGAGCGTCAGACGCATGGGCAGAGACCTTCCGGTTGGCAGAAGAACTGATTGCAAAGCGACACGTGACATTCCCCGGCGACATTCACACGTGTCCTCTTATTTAGTGCGGTGACCGGGCAGCTTTCGTACAGAAATTCTGCCGGATTCCTGTCGGTAGCTGAAAACAAGAGAATCCGCATTATCCGCAGATTCGCTGCAGGCCGCATTTCTTCTCAGATTCCCGCTGTTCAAAGGAATCTGCAGCGGAACCTGATCACATCCCGAGGATCCTGACATATGAAGACGGGAGGATTATCCAGGCACTGCGCGTTTCGAGCGAGCCTGCGCCCGCATTGCTGTTGCCTGCCACAGACATCCTCGGAGATTTTCATGACCCTGCTGCTGACTGCTTCAGCCGACCAGGCTGATCAAACTGCAGAGCCGCTGCTCCTGTCGCTGTGCGGTTCCCGCGATCACTCGTGGCAACTCTGCAGTGAGGGCGAGTACTCCTGCGGGTCTTCTCAGCAGGATGATATTCGTCTGAATATTTCAGGAATCGATGCCGGGCACTGTCGCCTGATCTATCGCGGCGGCCAGCTTCATGTACGCAGGGGACGAGGTCGCATTTGGGTGCATGAGCTGCCTGTGGCCGCCGAAGCCCGCATCCGCGAAGGCGATATTGTCAGTCTCGGCGGGGTGGCTCTTCGCTTCGAAGGAGTGGTGACGGCGTGGATTCGCAGCGGACGACGCATTGATCTGAATCCCGCCGGCGAATCCATGGAAGCTGCTACTCCGGTCGTGCAGTTCATCGGTAATTCCGGCGTGCCCTTCAGCCGGCTGGCATCATTGTTCGCTTCCCCCGATCATCGGACGCCCGGTTCACAAACCAGCCTGCCGCCGCAACACTCCATCAGCGCCGCCGAATCCGCCCGGGTCGCAAAACTTGCAGCCGAAGCCGAGGCCGGCCTGAGACAACGGGCACAGGAATTGCAGAAAGCGGAAGCCACAATCTCCCGAATCCTTGATGAACTTGAGCAAACGCGGCGACGGCAACTGGACGTGCAGCGACGGCTTGATGAACAGGCTGCGGAAAATCGAATCGCGGCTGATCTTCTGCAGGAAAAACACTCCGAACTGAAAAACCTGCAGCGTGAACATCAGTCGGCTGAACAACTGATCCTGCAACAGCGAACGCAGCTTGGCAGCCGCGAACAGGAACTTGCGGCACTCCAGCAGCAGCTGACGCATCGGCAGCACGAACTGGAAACCGGCCGGACACAACTCAACGCCGCACTCAGCGAACTCGCCCTCCGCCAGAGCGAACACCAAACCGCCGAACAACAGCTCCTGCAGCGACAAACGCAGCTTGACAGCCGCGAACAGGAACTTGCGACACTCCAGCAGCAGCTGACGCACCGGCAGCACGAACTGGAAACCGGCCGGACACAGCTCAACGCCGCGCTCAGCGAACTCGCCCTCCGCCAGAGCGAACACCAAACCACCGAACAACAGCTCCTGCAGCGACAAACGCAGCTTGACAGCCGCGAACAGGAATT
>CAZLOQ010000120.1:0-10161 GCA_964561125.1 uncultured Chitinophaga sp.
GGGCTGATGGAACTGGCCTTACAGGCCGAAATCGCAGGGGGCAGGGGGAAGTGAGACGTGAGACGTTGTCGCAGAAGTGACAAAAAGGTCGTTCAATACCAGAAGGAATCCATGTTTTCGCGGTGCTGCACACTCCCGGCGCGGACTCACGGAACGTCGAACCTGACGCTGTCCGGTTAGCCACCCTGACTTTTGCCATGGCACCGCCCGCGATGCGGCTGACCACGGCCTGTGATGAGCAGCAGAAGGCCCACCTTTCTGCTCAGCTGCATCACAGCTGCATCACAGCCACGGGCACTCGCACGGTGCGATTGCAGAAATTCGTAATTGGCGTCTGAATTTCTCTTGCAGACTGCCGAACTCCAACTATGCTTAATGAGACTGCGTCTCAATCTCACAGGCGCGGGATTCTGAATGATTGGCTCCAGTATCCGGAGAAACACATGCCCCTTCGTCAGTCTGCAGCGCCCCGTCGCATTGGTTTCACGCTCATCGAACTGCTCGTGGTCATTGCGATTATCGCCGTTCTGGTTGCTCTGCTGCTGCCTGCCGTCCAGCAGGCGCGTGAAGCTGCCCGCCGAACTCAATGCCGCAACCATCTCAAACAAATCGGCCTGGCCCTGCACAATTACGAAAGTGCACATGGCGTATTTCCGCCTGGCTTTGTCAGCATTCCGACAGGTCCGTGGCCCGGCGGCGGCAATGATCCTGTACCGGAAGCGGGACCGGGATGGAGCTTTTTCGCGATGTTGCTGCCATTTATCGAGCAGAACAATCTTGCCGGACAGATCAACTTCAATCTGCCGGTGGCCCATGCAGCAAACGCGGCGGCGCGGGCGACTGCCGTGCCAGCCTATCGCTGCCCCAGCGATACAGCTCCGCCGCGGATCAGTGCCTATCCGTCGACACTTGGTATCAATGACCTTGCCGCCTGCAGCTTCATTGGTTCGCTGGGCGGTGGAAATCCCGCGGACGCTCCAGCCTACACAGCGATGTACGAGCAGCCGAATTTCAACGGCATGTTCCATCGCAACTCATCTATCCGCACCCGGGACATCACTGATGGCACGTCCAACACGATTGGGGTGGGTGAGCGTCAGAGTGCGTTTGCTCCGAACGGCTGGGCGGGCGTGATACCGGGTGCCCGTACAGTGTTTTCTCAGCAGGTCGCTGCTCGTCGGAATGTCGCCTTTGACTCCAGTCCGCGCCCTGCGATCACCATGGCTGTCGTGCATGTGCGGACTGGCGGTCCCAACGCTCCGACCGGCAGTCCTGGCGGCTACAATTCGCCTCACACCGGAGGTGCGCAGTTCCTGCTGATGGACGGCAGTGTGCGGATGATCAGCGAGAACGTGGATTTGAACATTTTTCGCTGGCTGGCTGCGCGGAATGACGGGCGTGTGATTGATTCCGCTTCCTTCTGAGACGTGCTTCGACTGGTTTCAGAAATACGCAGGATCCTCAGGCTTCACTGGTTTGCCGGTTGCGCCGCAGCGATAAAGCACTTCATGGACATCAAAGCCCATGCGAAGATACAGGCGAACGGCAGTTTCATTCAGTGCGGTAACTTCCAGTGCGGCCGTGTCCATTCCGCAGCGAAGGAAGCCGTTGATTGCCTGCTGCAGCAGACACTTTCCAAGCCCCTGACCGCGATGTTCGGGGACCACGCCGACGTTCTGCACCGCGCCCACTCCACCGGTTCTTAAGATACCCTGAATGGTCCCCACATCAGCCGGGGGCCAGTCAGGTTCTGGCTGGTAGATGACAAGCCACGTAGCTTCGGGGCAGAAGGTTTTCTGAGCGGCGATTTCGCGCATCAGCGAGGCGCAGCCTTCTGACCGGCTGAGGCAGCGGAAAACCTGACCGTCCAGGTCATCGCGGAAAGATCGCCATTTCACCTGGGCGTGTCGGTCAATCAGGAGTGACCGCCAGGGCATCCAGTGATAACCGGGCGGAAGAGCAACGGGACCTCTGCCGTGCTGGCGGAGGTCCAGTTGCATGCGGAGTCGCTTCCACGTTGTGGCTGGCATCTTTTTCTCGGCGGAGTGCAGCTCTACTTCACGGGTTCGCTCTGTGCTCCTTCGCGGATGGCGAAGATGCGGTTGCGATTGGCGATGTAGAGCGTGTCATTGGCGACAACCGGAGTGGTGTAAACGGAAGAGCCCATGTTGATTTCGCTGAGCATCTCCATTTCGGGGGCGAGCTTGAAAACGGAAATATCGCCATCTTCGTCGCCAATGTAAACCTTATCTTCGACGATGAGCGGCGAGGCCCAGCTGGCAGCGAACATGTCGTAGGTCCAGTGCGGCTTTCCGGATTTGGCATCAAGGCAGTGCACAAGACCGCTGAAGTCAGCGATGAACAGCAGGTCATTTTTGATTGCCACGGTGCCACAGGTGCGGTGCATGGTGGTTTCGAAGGTTTCGGGATCGGCACCGATATAGTGCCAGACGGCGGCGGAATTCGGGTTTTCGCGTTCGAAGTCGCCTTCCTTGTCGACGAGGGCCTGCAGGCGTTTGTGAGCGATGGGTGTTTTGGGATCTTTGGAGTTGTAGACGAGTGTGGGGCTGACATCGCCGCGTTTGGTGGGATCGATGCACCACAGATGCCCCTGGCCTTCGCCGTGTTCGGGGTCTTCACCGACACCGACGTAGATCAGTCCGTCGTAGACGACCGGGGTCGCGATGAGATGGTTGCGTGTGGCGCGACCGCCGAGGAGATAGATGGATTCCTTGGGGTTACAGTCGAATTTCCAGAGCAGGTCAGCCTTGCCGTCTTTGCCTTCAGCAGCAAAGCTGTAGAGGTAGCCGTCGCCACCACCAACGATCACCTGAGCGACGCCGTCGAAAACGCCGTAGGCAGGTGAAGACCATTGTCCGTGAAGCACGTTTGCTCCGGGTGAACCGTCGGTCCAGAGCACTTCGCCGGAGTTGCGATTGAGACAGATAAAGCTGGGAGCACCTTCTTCGGGGATGGTGATATGGCTTTCGTCGACTCCGTTGCCGGTGATGACGAAGAGCAGGTCACCGGCGCAGGTGACGGAGCAGCTGCACATGTTGTGCTGGGACACGTTGAGGTCTTTCATCATGTCAACGAGCCACACCACGTCAGCTTCCGTTTCGTCGGTGAATTTTTCTTCGACGTAGGGGCTGTCATTCTGTCCGTCGCGGAAGCCTTCGGTGTCGAGGCAAACCACAGTCCCGCGGCTGGTCACATACCAGGCGCGTTCGCCTTCGACGTAGGGGGAGCAGCAGATGCCCTGGTGCGGCCAGTCATGAACGCGACCTGTGGGCAGTTTTTCATTGCTGTGCTGCCAGAGGAATTTGCCAGTCTTTTCGTCGAAACACACGAGGCAGCCGAGGTCGACTGTGCTGGGGAATCGCTTGATGTAACCGTTGCCGTTGTTGGTGCCGATGTAGACCTTTCCGTTGGCGACTACGGGGTTGCCGTAGGTTTCGGAACCGAGCGGCATGGACCAGACGACGTTTTTGCCGGTCTTGAGATCCCATTTGACCGGGATATTTTTGCCTTCCGGGGTGTTGTTGCGTGAGTAGCTGCCGCCCCACTGAGGCCAGTCTTTCTTGCCGACATCCATGCGGGCAATCTGTTCAACGACAAACTTTGTGGGGTCTTCGGCAGCGAGCCGAGCGGGGGATTGACAGAGCAATCCGCAGGCCAGCAGGGTGGCTGTGGAGGAAAAAATGAAGCGGTGCATGGCAATTCGTTCCTTGAGAGGCGGAAATTGAATCAGGCGGCGGCTGTCAGTTGTTTGCTGTGACGGTGACATTATCGATGTAGAATTCGGCATCCGTGGCATTGCCGAACAGTCCCGGGCTACCGTTGAGGTTGGGAGTGGCGTCTGTGGCTTCGATCTGCCAGTCGGCGGGTTCCGCTTCTTCGCGGGGCCAGACTTTGCCACGGAGCACAACGCCGTCCGGAGTGGTCTGGCTTTGGAATTTGATTGTGTACCAGACGTTACCCTTCCAGGTGAAATCGATGGTTTTGGCGAATCGAAGTTCGCGACGAGCGGTCCAGGAGCGAATTTCAAGGCGATTAGAGCCCTGCAGATCGAGGGTGTACCGCTGGTTAATGAGTCCCATATCGGGGAGTCGTCCACTTTTTTCGCTGGCCTTAAAGTCGGCCTGAATGGTGTAGTCGTGGAAGTCTGTCCAGCCCATCCATGCCTGGCTGCGGGTGCCTTTGGGGATCGTACTGACCTTCACGAGCCCTTTCTCACCGTCGAGTGGCGCAGGTTTGTGGCGGTAGTCGGCGCCGATCCAGACCGGCGGAACGCGTTCGTCTGCGAAGTCGAACTTCCACGGGAGCGAAGGGATGACGCGGAGTCGGGATTTGGCAGTGACTGCGCCGGCTTTTGCGGTGAGCATAACGCCGGCGACACCGGCTGCCGGGGCCTGATAGGTGAGTCCGCTCACGGTGCCACCGCCTTCAGCGGTAACGGAAGCGTTTTTGACCGGACCGACAAGCTGCCCGGCGGCGTTGTAGCCGAGCACATTCAGCTGGAGCTTTTCGCCGGGCTTGAGGACAACTTCGGTGGGGCTGAGCACCATTTGTGTGATGGTGCGATCGGTGAGCTTCTGTTCACGGGTGATGGCGGGTTTGACTTTCGAGACAGCACCTGCGGAGGCTTCAGCGGAGCCGATGCAGTAGAGTGCTTCCATGGAGGGCAGGAAGATGCGGCCGTTGGAGGCTGCTGGTGACCCGAAGACCTCTTCCCCCTGTCCCAGCCGGGCTTCGCTGACGACTTCAACGCCATCATCGGTCGGCTTGAGCACATAGAAACGCCCGGTATTTTCGGCAATGTAAAGCTTGCCGTCGGCGACCATCGGGCTGCCGAACATGATGCGGCCGAGCTTTTTCTGGCCGACCTGTTCGCCGGTAGCGGCATCGAGGATCACCAGTTGAGCGTTGTCTTCGAGAAAGTAGATGCGGTTACCGACTTTCACGAGTGAGCTGCGGCCGAGGGCGCGTTTGGGCGCCTTCCACAGCAGCTTGTCTTCGCTGATTTCACCTTCCACGTTGCCGTCAAACGCGAACACCGCACCAAGGACTGTGGTGTCACTGGAGTTCTGTTCGGCGTGGCCGGCGTAGACAATGCCTTTTTCGTCGACGACGGGAGTGGAGTTGATGCCGCGAGTAGATGCCTGGTACTTCCAGATAGTTTTTCCTGTCCGCGGCTGAACCGCATAGATAGCGCCATCAGCTGAGCTGAAGACCATCGCCGCCTGGCCTTTGAAGGTTGTGAACACCGGTGTGGTGTAGGTGGTGTCTTCGGGGCGAACGCGGGTGCTGATGAGCCATCGGGCGACGCCCGTGCGTTTGTCGAAGGCGATCATGCGGTGGGCCGGTACGGCCGTTTCACCCCAGCCTGTCATGACGCCGCTGACAATCACAAGGTCTTCGAAGACCACCGGAAAATTGGTGCGGCCGCCATAAGTGGAGAGCATGCCGAACTCTTCACTCATGGAATGTTCCCAGATCACTTTACCGGTTTTGCCTTCGAGACACTGAAAGACGCAGCCGAGCCCGAGCACGAAGACTGTGTCGGTCTCAGGATCGCCGACGACGCTGGACCAGCCAACCCGCTCGGCCGGGGCATCTGACAGGTAAATGTTGTGGATGCTTTCCCAGAGCAGCGCTCCGGTTTTGGCGTCGACGCAGACTGTTTTTTCGCCTTCCCGGGTGGTTTCGGGGAAGGCGCGGCAGACAACGTACACGCGGTCATTGAGCACCACCGGGGTGGCTCGGGAAGCATATTCCGGGTTGTGCCAGAGGAGGTTTTCGCCTTTGGGCGACCATTTTTCCGGGAGTCCTGTTTCGAAGGAATGCCCATCGTTGTTGGGGCCGCGCCAATGGGCCCAGTCGTCTGCGGAAACTGCTGCACAGCAGAGGGCTGCTGCAGCCATAAAAAACGAGATTGACTTCATGTGAGTTTTTCTCCCTGCGTGGTGTTCTGTTGCCCCTCATCCCCCGAAGGGCTGTCGTCCAGCCAGTCGCAGCTGGAATCTTCATGAGGTTTGCGGAGCTGTTTGAGCAGCCGGGTGAGACTGAGGAGTTGCGTGCTGGTGAGATGACCCAGCTGTCGCTGGTGCATCTGCCGCACCTGTTCCTGCATCGCATCCAGAAGACTTAAACCCTCCGATGTGATTCTGACGTCGACAACGCGACGATTTTCACTCCGCCGGCCACGTTCCACAAGCCCCCGCTGTTCGAGCCGGTCGAGCATGCGAGTGGTGTCAGGGCACCTGGAAATCAGCCGTCGGCCAAGAGCCAGTGTCTGCAGACTGTTCGGATGGGCCGAACGGAGCAGTCGCAGCGCGTTGTACTGCTGAGCTGATAACTGGTACTGACTGAACAGCTCGTCCTCAACCGCTTTGAGGCAGTCATACGTCCGCCACAGATTCAGGAAGGCTTCCTGTTCTGCGGAGTCGAATCGCCGAAGCGGCTTTGGACGGGCATTGATTGTCATGAAGCCAGCATCCTCGTTTGCACGAAGGTTGTCAAGACAGGTGTTACTGGCGAAGGAGCGAATACCGAAGGCGGAAGTTGGCGGGGCAGCTGACTGGCGAATTCAGGCTGCCAGAGATTTCCCCCAGTTCACCTCGCGCCAACACCGTCTATACTCACCATGGTGCACCCCGAAGTCCACTCCAGCTGCTGCATTTCCGGGACTTGCTGCGATGAAGATTCTGTTTCTGCATGGTCGAGGATCTGTCCCTGGAGGGCTCAAACCCACCTGGCTGCGAAGTCGGGGCTATGAAGTTTTCAACCCGCCGCTCGATGACAACGATTTTTCATCCGCCGTTGCCGCAGCACAGCGCGAATTTGATCTGCACCGTCCGGACGTGATCGTGGGGTCCTCCCGCGGCGGAGCGGTGGCTCTGAATCTGATTTCCGGACAGACGCCGCTGGTACTGCTGTGTCCCGCGTGGAGGTATTGGGGGACCACCGGAACACTGCAGGCGCCCGCTCTGATTCTTCACAGTCGCCACGACACAGTGGTGCCCTTTGCCGACTCAGAAGCACTGCTGCGGGCCAGTCATCAGCCGGCCGAATGTCTGCTGTCGATCGGCGACGACCATCGTCTGACCGACCCCGAATCTCTCTCAGTGCTCGACTGGGCCTGCCGCACCCTGGGCAACGGAAAACAGCTCCCATGGATGGATGGATTTCTGAGCGAACCTGTTCCTGAAGCTGCGCTGGACGCGACGACCGAAGCCAGCTATCTGTGCGACTCCTGCGGGGAAATGATCGTCATACCGGTGGATCTGAGCGAAGGGGGGAGCCAGACATTTGTGGAAGACTGTCCTGTCTGCTGCCGGCCCAGTGTGATTCATGTGGAACAGTGCGAAGACGGCCTGCTGCAGGTCACTGCCGAAGCAGCTCAGGATTAGCCGGCCGGAGCGGCAAACCGGGAAGGCTGAGCAGCGTGTAAGCTCCCACCCGACTCCCGGCCAAACGATCACTGTGCCATTTTCCCGGGCTCAGCATGACTTCCGCCACCCCATTCGCTACACTTCTCCGCACGAAGTGTCTCCACACGGTCTGTCTGAACAAAGGATTTCCCGTGAAACATTTGCTTGCTGCGATCACACTTGCCGCCTCCGCGGCTATGCTTTCTGCAACTCTTCCCCATGCTTCTCAGGCGTCCCCGTGGCTGGTAGCGGTCCCGGAAGACGGTCCACAGGCCGTAGAGGACAGCATGCATGAGTTTATGGAATACGTGTTCCAGCCTGCGTATCTGCGACTCAAGCAGGCGATGTCAGCCGCTCCCGCCGACAACAAAGGCTGGAAGGCACTCAAATCCGATTCTCTGATCCTCGCCGAAAGCTGCAATCTGCTCTTCGACCGGGCTCCCGATGACGCCGCCGCCGACTGGAAGGCCCACGCCAAAGCCTCCCGTGAAAAGGGCGGCCAATTGTACGCAGCCGCGAAGGCGAAAGACTTCAGCGCCGCGGGAATCGCCTGGAAGAGCATGCTGGAAAGCTGCAACAGCTGTCACCGGCAGTTCGAGAACGGCAAGCACATTCTGCAGCCATAAACAAAGGCCGGCGGCCCCATGTCCGATCGCATCTGGCGAATCGCCACCCGCAAAAGTCCGCTGGCGCTCTGGCAGGCAAATTATGTGGCTGACCACCTGCGCCTGCTCCCTTCCGCACCAGCCGTGGAACTGGTTCTGATCGTCACGTCCGGTGATCAGAACCAGACCGACGCGCTGCGACAATTCGGCGGCACCGGAGTGTTCACCCGCGAAGTACAGAAGGCCGTGCTCGACGGCCGCGCCGACTTCGCCGTGCACAGTCTCAAAGACCTCCCGACGCAGTCCGCAGACGGTCTCACGCTTGCCTGCGTCCCACAGCGGGCTCCGCGCTGCGACGCACTGCTGCTCCCGAACACCGCCTCCGCCCCACAGTCGCTCGCCGATCTTCCGGCCAATGCCCGCATTGGTACGGGAAGTCCCCGCCGTCAGGCACAGCTGAGGTTTCATCGCAGTGACCTGCAGGTCACGGAAATCCGCGGCAACGTGGATACGCGACTGCGGAAGCTGGATGAAGGCGAATACGACGCGATTCTGCTCGCGGAAGCCGGTCTGCGGCGACTCGAACTGCAGCAGCGAATTTCTCTGCTGCTCCAGCCCCCGCTGTTTTTCCCGGCCGTCAGCCACGGAGCGCGCGGGAGTGAAACCCGTACTGACGACAGCGACGCTCAGTCGCTCCTCGCACCGCTCACCTGCCCCGCTGCCCGCGCCGAAGTGATCGCCGAGCGCGCCCTGCTCAGAACTCTCCGCGCCGGCTGCCACGCACCGCTTGGCGCCTGGGCCGAACTCACCGATCAAACGCTCACACTCACCGCCGTTCTGCTCAGCACCGACGGCACTTCCCGCCTGGAACAATCCGTCAGTGGTGCGGTGGATGATCCCGAACGCATCGGCATCGCCGCCGCCGAACGGCTGCTCGAAGCCGGTGCCAGCGCACTGCTCAAAGAATAGTCGCCCCTTTTTTCAGCCGGCCTTCGGCCGCCTGCACGCAATCCACCGACTCCGCTGTGGTCAGACCCATGAAGAATTTCCTGCAACGTATTCCACGCAGCGTCCTCTGCAGAATGCCCCTGCTCTCCCTGCTCCTGATCACCCTCGTCCTGCCCGCGTGCGCCGGCGATCCCTTTACGTTCAACGCCCGTTCCCGGGCGGAAACTGTTCCCGGTTCCGGCTTCTGGCATTCCACTCTCACGCCCATGTCCTGGAAGCCGGAAGAAACCTGTGTTGTTGTGTGCGACATGTGGGACGATCACTGGTGCAAGCCTTCCGCCGCGCGAGTCAATCAACTGGCGCCCTTCATGAACAAAGTCCTCCACGCCGCGCGCTCACGTGGTGCCCTGATCATTCACTGCCCCAGTGATACCATGGATTTCTACCGTGACACTCCGCAGCGACGGCGGGCACAGGCAGCACCTCCTGTCGACACCCCGAAGCCGCTCGAACGCTGGGTTCGCCTGATACCGGAACGCGAGGGCGGGGGGCTGCCGATCGATGATTCCGACGGCGGCTGCGACTGTGAAGAACCGGTGCAGAGTCATCGTGCGTGGAGTCGCCAGCACGCGGCCATCGAGATCGCCCCGGAAGATGCGATCACGGACAGCGCAGAAGCGTTTTACCTGATGAAGCAGCGCAGAATCCGGAATGTGCTGGTGATGGGAGTGCATACCAATATGTGCGTTCTGGGCCGCCCGTTCTCCATTCGGCAGCTCGTCCTGCAGGGCCTGAATGTGCTGCTCGTTCGTGACCTCACCGACACCATGTACAACCCGGCCAAAGCCCCCTTTGTGAGTCACTTCACCGGAAATGATCTGGTTACCGAACACATCGAACAGTACTGGTGCCCCACTGTGCTCAGTTCAGACATCACCGGAGCCCCTGCATTCCGTTTTGAGGAGGACAGGCGTCCACGGATTGCGATTGTGATGTCTGAGCCCGAATACAGCACCGATGAATCGCTCACCCGCTTCGCCCGCACGGAACTCGGCCGCGAATTTCAGGTTTCACTCATCTACGGGGACGCCCGGGACGGCAGTCTGCTCCCAGGGCTCCATGCACTCCCGCAGGCCGATCTGCTGCTGCTCAGCGTCCGTCGTCGCACGCTGACT
>CAZLOQ010000120.1:10171-18628 GCA_964561125.1 uncultured Chitinophaga sp.
TGTAACCTCCTCTGGCATGGAAACCAGCCCAGTCCCAAGTTGGTTCTGGGGAACTCGCTCCTGCCTCGGGCCGCGATCGCCAGGCGCGTGGGAACGGCGGCCGGCAAACCTGTCGTCGGCATTCGTACGGCGAGTCATCCGTTTCACCTCCGCAATCAGCCTGCGCCGGCTGGCCGAGTCGACTGGCCCGGCTTCGATTCTGAAGTCAACGGTGGTCGCTACACAAACCACCACGGCGCCGGTCCGCAGACGGTCATTCAGCTGGCGGCGGGGGTGAACGGCGACGAGCCGCTGCTGGCCGGGGTGGATCCAGCTCAACTGGTCGGCAAAGGCTCACTCTATCAGGTCAGTCCGCTCACCGAATCCGCGCGGCCGCTCCTGACAGGTTCGATTCCTGATCGTCCGGCAGAACCTGTGGCATGGGTCAACACTCGAGCAGACGGCGGGCGAACGTTCTACACATCACTGGGGCACACCGGCGACTTCGCTCAGCCAGCCTTCCGCCGCCTGCTCCTGAATGCCTGCCGCGAATTGCTGAAACCGGTCCCCCGCAGTGATCAAAAATGACCTGCGAGGCCAGCTGAAGGGCGTAGAACCATGGGCTGCCGCATGCGGAGTCGTCTTTTGAAATGCACCTGCTGCATGTACTTCACACTGCTCCTGAGCAGCCTGATTGCGACAACGGCGGCGGCAGGCTCGGCAGCAGCAGTTCCCGTGATTCGCATTCACCGGCCGGTTCATCCGCTGCTGATCCGCAATCCGCAGGGTGCGGTGCTGCGAATGACGATCGACGTGCCCCCGGGAACCGACTCTCGTCTCGTGGCCCTCGAACTGTCGCTGGCAGGTACGTCGGACCTGACTGATCTTGCAGAACTGAGACTATTTGCAGCCGGCAGCGATGGGAGTCTCGCCCGTGATCAACCTTTGTCGGCACCAGTCGCACCTGCAGAGACGTTGAACCTGCAGCTGGATATCCCGCTTTCAGACGGGCCTGCAGTGTTCTGGCTGGGGTGTCGCCTGAACGATTCGGCTCAGCAGATGCATGCCGTCCGCGTCAACTGTCTGAAGGTCAGGACCACTGCCGGTGATGTCCGGCCGGAGGATGATCCGGCGTGTTTCAGCCAGCGAATTGGTTTTGCCCTGCGAAAAGCGGGTGAAGACGGAGTACACACATGGCGTATACCGGTGATCACGAAGTCTCAACGCGGTACGCTTCTGGCAGTGTATGATATTCGTCGCCGGGCTGGCCGCGATCTGCAGGAGGACATTGATATCGGGCTCAGCCGCAGCACGGATGGAGGTGATTCGTGGGAAGCCCCGCGGGTAATCATGGATCAGGGACAATTCGGCGGTCTTCCGGAAGAGTTGAATGGCTGCAGTGATCCAGGTATTGTCGTGGATCAGCAGACCGGTGAGATCTTCTGTTTCGCGGTCTGGATGCATGGGAAGGCGGGGCAGCATCAGTGGGTGGAGGAGGGATCGGAGCCGGGTTTTGAAATCGGCCGTTCAGCTCAGCTGCTGATGGTGAGTTCCGCGGACGACGGTCTGACATGGTCGGCCCCGCAGAACCTCACGAGGCAGCTCAAACCCGAATCCCTCTGGCTGCTCGCCCCCTCTCCACAGGCGGGGCTGAGCCTTGCTGATGGGACTCTGGTGATGCCGATTGACGGACGCACAGGACGGGGGGCGATGGAGACATTCGCCACGATTATGATCAGCCGCGACCATGGCCGCAGCTGGCATCCGGGAAACCCTGCGGTCGTCAGCGGCAATGAATGTCAGGCGGCCCTGCTCAGCGACGGCTCAGTCATGCTCAACGTGCGCAATGACCGCGAACGCTTTCGAGCGGTAGCAGTCACCGAGGATCTGGGGCGGACCTGGAAGCCTCATCCTTCAGACGGTCGAGCGTTGATTGAGCCGAACTGTAATGGCAGTCTGCTGCGAGTTGATTTCCGGGACGGTGATGTCGACCGGCAGATGCTGCTGTTCGCAAATCCGCATTCACAGACAAGCCGCACCATGCATACGGTGCAGGTGAGTTTTGATGATGGTCTGACGTGGCCCGATTCACACCACTGGCTGCTCGATGCAGGTCAGGGTGCCGGATATGCCAGCCTGGTGCAGATCGACAATGACCACGTGGGTATCGTCTTCGAAAAGCTGCCCATGCGGAGTCTCCTGGAACCCGCTTTGAGGGAGGTTGTTGAGGACATCCGGGATCGACGTCCTTCGCTCGAGGGGCTGCAGTTTCTGGAGCAGCGGCGCCGGTCTCCGCCCTTTGGAGCTGCCGGTTTTGATTTAGAGTCGCTGCGGGCCGGCATGAATGCCAGAAACGAACCCTCCCTCCCCGACATCACGCTGCGGAAAGTTCCGGTTGCAGGTGTGGATGGAGAATGGGTCGTGGCCTCTGGTGCCGATCCGGACGTCAGGCTGCTCTACCTGCACGGCGGAGGCTGGGTCTCAGGTTCTGCCGGCAACTACCTCCCGCTGGCTGCCCGGATTTCCGAAGTGGCCCGCTGTGCAGTGCTGGCCGTCAACTATCGGCTGGCCCCTGAACACCCTTTTCCTGCGGGACTGAACGACTGCGTGGATGCCCATGGCTGGCTGATGGAAAATGGTCCTGCCGGGCCGGCTCGTGCGCGCGCCACGTTCATCGCTGGTGACTCGGCTGGCGGTAATCTGACTCTGGCCGCACTACTGGCACTGCGAGATCGCAGACTGCCTCTGCCGGCCGCGGCCGTGGCGATATCACCGGCCACCGACTTCACTTTCGCAAGTCCCTCGCTCAGCCAGGTTGCTGATCCGATTATCAGTGCCCGGACCATGCCGGAATTTCGCGAACGTTATCTGCAGGGCAGCGATCCTCATCAGCCGCTTGCGTCCCCGGTGTTCGGAGATTTCACCGGCATCCCGCCGCTGCTGATTCAGACAGGAGCAGAAGAAATGCTGAGGGACGACAGCATCCGTGTTGCCCGCAAAGCCCGCCGGGACGGAGTTCCCGTACAGCTGGAAATCTGGCCCGGAATGGTGCATGTGTTTCAGATCCGCGGTCTGCCGGAGTCGCGCGAAGCTGTGCAGCGTATCGCTGATTTTTTCAACAGGTACACCGTGTCGGCCGGTCGATGAAAGGCCGGTGGCCGAATCACCGTTCTCAAAAAAGTTCCCGATCATGCAGCTCGCCTCCGTTCTCACGCCCCTGTCCGACTACCACCTGCAGCTGGCCGCGCAGTGCGGGGTCACGGAGATCGTGCATCGCTATCCCGGGACGGATCCGGCTGTGCTGCAGGCGGCCTGTCGTCGCATTGCGTCCTTCGGCATGAAATGCAGTGTGGTGGAAGGCTATCTGCCGATTGAAAACATCAAGCTGGGACGAGACGACGGCAGCGAACTCGCGGCCCTCAAAGAGCTCATTCGACAGATGGCAGACCTCGATATTCGGCTGCTGTGTTACAACTTCATGGCAGGCACTGACTGGTGTCGCACACGTGTGGATGCCCCGGAACGCAGCGGAGCACTGACCACCGCGTTTCGGCTGCAGGATGTCGAGCAGGCTGTGCTGCTGGGTTATCGGCCCGCGGATCCCGGCTTTGATGCAGCCGCACGCAGCCTGACCCCGGAACGTCTCTGGATGCACCTCGAACGCCTGCTCCATGAACTGCTCCCGGTGGCCGAAAAGTCCGGCGTAGTCCTCGCAATGCATCCCGACGATCCGCCGCTGCCATCACTGCTGGGGCGCCCCCGCATCATGCACACTCCGGAGGCGTTTGAACGACTGGTGCAACTGGCCCCAAGTACCAGCAATGGCATCTGTTTCTGTCAGGGATCATTTGCTTCCATGCAGGTGGATATCCCTGAGACCATTCGACGACTTGGTCGCTGGATTCGCTACGTGCACTTCCGTGATGTCGCCGGTGGGCCGGAGGACTTCCGTGAGACCTTTCATGACAATGGCCCGACCGATATGGCGGCGGCCATGCGGGCGTACCGTGCTGTGGGTTTTGCCGGGCCCATGCGGCCCGATCACGTGCCGCAGCTGACCGGTGAAGAATCCGGCGAACCGGGCTACACCATTCTGGGACGTCTGTTTGCCTGGGGCTACATGCGCGGGCTGATGCAGGCAACACAGCATTAGCTGACAGCGCCCTGCTGGGTCAGCTGCTCCAGCTTCAAGCAACGCTGTGGCTGTGACTTGATCCTTCAAATCCGTGTTATCCGTGTCATCCGTGGTTCAAAACCACGATGTATTTTGACCACAGATAGTTCCTGCCTCTGCCAAACTTGTCCTTTTTTCGTGTATTTCGTGTCTTTCGTGGTTCAAACCGGACACCGTGGTGATCAACAACCACGAAACACGCGAAAGGAATCGCACAGGCAGCAGGACTTCACTGGACAGCATCATGCTGGGTCAGCTGCTCCAGCTTCGTGGTTCAAAACCACGATCGCATTCTGACCACAGACGGTACGGATCACACGGATCAATCGCACAGGTGAAAAATGGTGGTTCAATACCAGAAGCAATCCACGCTTTCGACGTGCTGCACCATCCGCGACGGACTCAGAGAACTTCGAACCTGGCGATGTGCAGTCAGCTGACAGCGTCAGTGGCGGAAGTTGTCATCCGCGGCCTGCATTCTGCGTCCGTTTAATCCTGTTACCACTGTTCCACGGGCCCCTTCGGCACTGGAATTTCCGTCTCAGTCAGCACGCCGGTGCGATTGCCGTCCACTGGTCCTTCCAGGCGAATGCGTTCAATGAATTCGCGCAGTTCGGCGGCGGTGGAAGCGTATTGGAAATCTCCGCGGAGCTTTCGACGGACACGCATGCCTTTGAGGTACCAGTGGGCCATTTTGCGAAACAGGATCACCGCGCGATCGGGCGAGCACCGCTCTTCGAGGAAGGAATACTGCAGGAGCATCAGCTGCAGCCGTTCGTCAAACGTGCCGGCTGGTTGAAAGGACCCTGTCTGCTCCCATTCGGACAGCTGTCGAAAGATCCACGGGTTCGCCAGAGCAGCGCGACCGATGGACACAGCGTGGCAGCCGGTTTCGGCCAGCATCCGTGCAGCATCAGCAACCGACCGCACATCGCCGTTGCCAACCACTGGAATCCGTTCCACAGCTTCCACCACAGCCCGGATGCCCGGGAGAGACACGGTTCCGGAGAAACCCTGTTCGCGTGTCCGTCCGTGGATGGCGATGGCAGCCACACCCAGCTGTTCAAACTCGCGGGCGAAAAACGGTGCTGTCAGATGATTCGCGTCCCAGCCCAGCCGCATCTTGACCGTCACGGGAACGGGCACAGCTTCTACCACGGTCTGCGCCAGTTTGAGGGTACTGTCGGTGTTGCACATCATGCCGGCACCCGCGCCATGACCGGCAATCCGCTGCACGGGGCAGCCCATGTTGATGTCAATCGTGTCCACACCCAGGTCCACAAGGAACTTTGCAGCATCGGCCATCACCTGTGACTCGCTGCCGAAGATCTGCACGGCAAAAGGCCGGTCCTCCGGATGTGTTTCCACCATCTGCAAAGTGCGGTCGCTGCGACTGAGCAGCGCGCGGGCGTTGATCAGATCGGTGGTGGCCAGACCCACGCCCCCCAGTCGCCGGACGATGCGACGGAACGCCAGCGTGGTGAAGCCGGCCAGCGGTGAAAGGAGGTAACGGCTGGAGAGAGCGAGGCTTCCGTAGTGCACCGGGCCACGAAATTCAGGCCGAGGCACCGATTCGCGTGCGTCGGGGGGGGACGGCTTCAGGGGGGCGTGAAAGGTTTGAGGGATCGCGCTGAAAATGGGATCGCTCCGATAAATCTCGGGACCGATGAATCGGGGGACAAGGCTGAGAGGACGGCGCTGACAGGCACCGCTGCATCCTCCGCTGCGATCGCCCACTTTGCAACATCGCACGGAGTGGATTTCGGACGGCGTACTGCGAAAGTGCTGTCAATGAGACACTGCGGGCGAAACAGACTGAACCAGGTGAGTCCTTCAGGTGTCGTTGGGGGCTGACGTACCGAATGGGGCAAACGCGAAATCATCCCCCAGCTTCGATCCGAAATGCCTGTCACAGCGGAAAACACCACCCCAAAATTTTTCTTCTCCAACGTGATTTATTGATGAAAATCTGCCCGAATAGTTGGCAACCACACCACGATCCGGCATATGCTTTGCTGACCGGCTGGCGGGAATCTCGATCCCTGGCAGCCGGCAGCAACAGAGCCTGTTCCGCAGCTCCAGGAGACTGCAATGACGTTATCTGTTCTGGAACGCCCCACACTGGTGCTCAACCGCAACTGGCAGCCGGTCGCCGTCTGCACCGTCGCACGGTCGCTCACAAAAGTCTGGAATCAGTCGGCCCGAATCGTGGATCCGGCCTCATTTCAGCTGTACACGTGGGAAGACTGGACGCACTTGAAGCCCGCCGAGGGTGATCCGGTGATCCGCACACAGTGGCTCAGTCTCAAGGTGCCGGAAGTGATTACGCTGGTGCGTTACGACCGCCTGCCAACGCGGATTGTGGCCTTCAGCCGCCGCAACGTGTTCAAGCGGGACGGATTCACCTGCCAGTACTGCGGTTGCCGCCCCGGCAGCGAAGAACTCACGATCGACCACATCGTTCCCCGCTCCCGTGGAGGCACGTCCACCTGGACCAACTGCGTGCTGGCCTGCATCGAATGCAACACCCGCAAAGCAAACCGCACTCCGGAACAGGCGGGGATGCCACTGCGGCAAAAGCCGGTCCGCCCGATGTGGAACCCACTCTACGCTCCCCACGGCGTCCGCATTGAAAGCTGGTCCCGCTTCGTCAGCGAAGCCTACTGGAACGTGGAGCTGGCAGAGGAATAGTCGGGGGGCGGATTGTCCGAAAATAAGCCCAATCCGCCCGACTGTTCCTTCCAGTCCCCTGAGAATTTGACTTCTCCGGCCGCTCTCCAGGAATTGTCAGTTGCCCGCTGACGGGTTCGCCTGCCAGAATGCAGTTTCCTGCAGCAGATTTCCTGTTCAACTGTTACCACCACAGTTTCCCACCGCAATTTCCCGGCACTTTCTTCGCCCGCCGCCCCCATCAAAGCTACGACGATGACACCCGACGCCGCCATACTGGCTCCCCCGAAACATACTGCCCCCACAGCCACCCCCACCGCTCAACGGCCTGCTCCCCCCGACTCACCGCGGCAGCAGTTTGCGATCCACTTCGGCAACGAACCCGGGTCCAATGTGGTCCGCGATCTGATCGATCACACCGAGCCGCATTCGCTGCGCACCTTCACCCCCACCCAGGCAGTGCTCGCTCGTTCCGCCGGCTGCTTTCACTGGACGCCCGAAGGCCGGCGTCTGTACGACTTCACCTCCGGCGTCCTCGTGGCCAATCTCGGCCACAATCCTCGTCGCTGGATGCAGCGTTTTGTCCGCTACATGGGCTGGAATGCAGCCGACTTCAGCGGTTCAGAGGAAGGCTATTTTCAGGCGGCCACCATGACGGCCTACAATGCCATCACCAGCCTCGAAGCCGAAGCCAGCCAGCGACTGCTCGCCAACCTCCAGGCCGCCCGCGGCGGCAGTCGGCTGCAGACCGTCATCTGGTCCGCCTCCGGCTCAGAAGCCGTCCAGAAGGCCCTCTGGGCCTGCATGCGTTTTGATCCCGCCCGCCCAGGTATCCTCGCAACCCGCTTCGGCTTCCACGGCAAAAAGGGACTCAGCGGCGCGGTCACGGGTTCCGAAAACGACCCCGAGCGCGATCCCCGCGTCCATTTTATCACCTTCCCCCGCGAAGAATGCTCAGATGTCGATCATCCCCGAAAGGCCTTTGACCCTGCATGGTATCACGATGAACTCCAGCGCATCTGGGAAGAAACGCAGGGCACCATCGGCTGCCTGATCACCGAACCCTATCTCGGTGGCGGCGGCAGCTACCACCCGCCGCGCGCCTACCACGCACTCCTCCAGGATTTCTGCCGCGAAAAAAACATCCTGTTCATCCTCGACGAAGTCCAGTCCAACTTCGGCCGCACGGGCAGCATGTATGCCTTCGAAAGCTATGGCATCGAACCTGACTTCGTCTGTCTCGGCAAGGGACTTGGCAACGGTGTCCCCGTCAGCGCAGCCGTGGGCCGACGCGACGTGTGCGATCAGATGGGCTACGGAGCGACGTCCGACACGTGGAGCGCCAACCCGCTTTCGTCTGCTGCCGTGCTCGCAACGCTCGATGAATTCGAATCCACCGACATTATCGACCGCACCCGCCAGCTCCACACCATCTTCCTCGACGGACTCAGACGACTCAAACACACCGGTCTGATTGTCCAGGTTCGCGGTGAAGGTATGGTGTTCGGCATTGAATGTGGTCCCCACGGCAACAAAACGCCGGCTCAGACTGCCAATGCCATCGTTGAACGCTGCTACCGCGGCAACGCTGCAGGCGAAGGCATTCACCTGCTGGGGCCGCTCGCTGGCTGCGT